>JANRIZ010000084.1:0-20181 GCA_033764445.1 Verrucomicrobiia bacterium
CAGGGATTCCCGGTCATCCAGACCGACCGCATCGGCCACGATCTCCTCGAAAACAACGCCGCCTGCCGCGACCGGATCCTCCAGGTCTTCGGGCCGGAAATCGTCGGCCCGGATCAGAAGGTTTCCCGGACCGCTCTGGGCCGGAAAATCTTTTCCTCCCCTCCCCTCCGCTCCGCCCTCAATGACATCCTCCACCCGCTCATCCGTGCCTCCTGGACCCGGGAAGCCGCCCGACTCCTCGAGTCCCCGGGCACCCGCGCGGTTTTTGTCGAAATCCCCCTCCTCTTCGAGTCCGGCGCCCAATCCGAATTCCATTCCATCATCACGGTGGCCTGCTCCCCGGACCGACAGATATCACGTCTGCGGTCCCAGCGCCTGCTCTCCGAGGAGGAGGCACGCTCCCGCCTGGAGGCCCAGCTTTCCAACGAGCAAAAGGCGGCCCGGTCGGATTTCGTCATCTGGAACGAATTCGCCCCGGACCTCCTGCCCCCGCAGGTCTCTCTCCTGCTCGAAAAATTAGGCTTGTCTGTGCCGTAAATTTCCTTACTTGATCAGGGGTCCTGCATCGGCCGGTTTTTCCACTCACGTTGGACCCCGCCATCACATTCGACAATCCTCTCCGGAACCACCTTCCCGAAAACATCCTCCCGATCCGTATGTCAGAAAATCCGCAATTCCCCCCGGTTCCCCCCACCCCACCCGTGCCCGCGTCCGACTCCTCCCACAAGGGAGGCCCGTCCCAGGGGGGGCAGTACTTCCGTCGAAAGGGCCGGAAATTCGGTCGCCGCCGTTTCCGCGGCGAGGACCTCGCGGGCACCCAGCTCAATATCACCGACCTCCAGGCCATGGCCCTGCCGGACCTGACCCAGCTCGCCCATGACTACGGTCTGACCGACTACGATCCCAACAACACCAAGTCCCTCATTTTTGAGATTCTCAAGAAAAATGCCGAAAAACACGGGCACATGATCGCCGACGGGGTCGTCGAAATCACCTCCGAGGGCTTCGGTTTCCTGCGCTACCCCCAATACAACTACCTGCCCTGCCCGGAGGACGTGTACATTTCGCCCTCCCAAATCAAACGTTTCGGATTGATGACCGGAGACTCGATCACCGGCCAGATCCGCCCCCCGAAGGACCGCGAACGCTTCTTCGCCCTGCTCAAGGTCGAGGCGATCATGAAGGAGCCGCCCGAAACCTTGGGCAAACGCATCCCCTTTGAAAAACTCACGGCGGAACACCCCCGGGAACGCCTGATCCTGGAACATCATCCGGCCGAACTGACCTCGCGTGTGGTCGATCTGCTCTGCCCGATCGGCCGCGGCCAGCGCTCGCTGATTGTCGCCCCGCCCCGCACGGGCAAAACCTTCATGATGCAGAACATCGCCCGGGCGATTGAAAAAAACTATCCGGAAATCATTCTCATGGTCCTTCTCATCGACGAACGTCCCGAGGAGGTCACGGATATGGAACGCACGATCAAGGGGGAGGTCATCGCCTCGACCTTTGACGAAAAACCCGAACGCCACATCCAGGTGGCCGAAATCGCCATGGAACGGGCCAAACGCTTCGTCGAAAGCCGCAAACACGTCGTGATCATGCTCGACAGCCTCACCCGCCTCTCCCGGGCCTACAATAACAACATGCCCAACAACGGACGCATCCTCTCGGGCGGCATCGATGCCAAGGCACTCCAGCGTCCGCGCAAATTCTTCTCCAGTGCCCGCAACGTCGTCGAGGGGGGGAGTCTGACCATCATCGCCACGGCCCTCATCGAAACACACAGCCGCATGGACGAGGTGATTTTTGAGGAGTTCAAGGGAACGGGGAACATGGAAATCTACCTCTCGCGCGACCTGTCGGATATGCGCATTTTCCCCGCGGTCAATGTCCCCAGCTCCGGCACCCGCAAGGAGGAAATTCTCTACCACCCCGACGAACTCCGCATGGTCAATCTCCTCCGCAAGGCCATGCTCCAACTCCCACCGGTCGAGGCCTACGCCAACATGCTCCAAAATCTCGCCGCCACCGATACCAACGCCGAATTTCTCATGGGCATGAAATACATCTGAACGGCCATTCGCCGGTTGTCGGTCCAAAAAAACCGTGTTTGATCCGTGGCTCTCAAAGTGTCCGGTGAAATCGGATGCCACGGATGGATTCGTTCCTTTTGAGAATGAGGCTCATCGGGTTTTGGAGTGGGCAACAGGGGGGAACCTTCAGCCTCAATGTTCTCGCCCATGCCCTCACCCCGCAACTGCCCTGCCTGGCATTGGTAAATTCAGAAGGTTGACACATTATGTATAATGGGGGCTGCTTTTATGAAAAATCCCCGCCCCTCTCAGCACCCCGGCTTTACGCTCATCGAGCTGCTGGTGGTCATTGTCATCATCGGAATCATCGCCTCCCTGGCGATCCCCGCCGTATTGAAGGCCCGGGAACGCGCCCAAATCACCAAGTCCGCCAACAATATGCGCCAGATTTTTTTCGCCACGCGCATGTATCTGGATGATCACAACGAAACCTATTTCTGGCGCGGGGTCACCAGCACCAACCTTTCCGATGTCGCCACCGAGGGCATGGATTGGTACGTCTTTGGCGGACGCGGCAGCAACAACCTCAGCTCGGCCCAGGGGGGGCTCTTCAACAAATACGATCCCCGCTCAATCAACCAGTATGTGAACAACGACCTGACCGTTTTCCGGCACCCCTCCGACTATTCGATCTTCGAGAACGGGGCCTCCCACTACGAAAACTACGGCAACGACTACGCCTTCAATTCACTCGGTTATCCAGGCCTGTGGAATTCCGGTCTGAGTGGCGTGACGGCCATGGAAATCACCGATCCTTCCGCGACAATCATGTTTATCGAGACCCACCTGCTCAAACCCAACCTCAAATGGGCGGGCGGGCCCAAGGGCCACATCATGCTCGCCGACGGGCGGCTTGTCTTCACAACCCTCCCCCCTTCCGACAACTCCGTCTATCGCTGGGGCCCCTGAGGTCCATCCGCAGTCCTGTCCGGGTGGACCTGCTCGCGATCACTGTCGGAGCCCGGAATAAACACGGATGATCACAGATTCACACAGATTTTTGGGAGGGTGCTTTTTGTTCCGCTACGTGAAAGCGACTCCAGTCCGGGAGATGTGTTTCTGGTTCATCAGAACCGTAGAATGTTTTAAAACGACAGACAGGAATGACCTTTGAAAACCAAAAAAAGAATCTGTGTCAATCTGTGATAATCTGCGTTCAAAGTCCCCAATCATGCCTGCGGACACAGTCCCGGTTCAGCCCCGATCGTGCCCGAGAGTTCCATGGGGTAACCCGGGGACTGCGCCACTGCCAGTTTCTGACGCACCCATTCCCGCTTCCGTATCAGCTCCTCTCCATCATCTGTCGGAACGGTCTGGGCCAGCTGCTTCGTGAGGGCTTTTTCAATGCGGTCCCAATGAAGCACCTCGATTTTCTGACGCGCCTTGAGCCGCTCCCGGTACCAATCACTCTCCAGGACGGTCTGCCGGTCAAAGAGACGGCGGATTTCCGGATCCTGGACATCCGTCCCCTCCCAGTGTCCGTGGGCCATGATGTGGAGCAGGGCCCGGATCGGCGCAATGGCCTCCGCCACGGACCCATCCGCAAAATAGTTCTCCGCCACGGTCCGCATGGTCGAACAGATGTTGTCCATCCCATCCGCAAAAATCTCCGGGTCCTGGGTTTCGGGCCGGAGCATCTCGGCGGTGAAGACGCTTTCCGGATTTGAAAACACGCGTCCGAGATAGGTCCGCACAAATTTCTCCGTGATGCGGTACCCCAGTCGGCTGGCGGCCACCCGGTGTCCGTTGTGCTCAAAATCAGACACCTTCTCCAGGGCCCCGCTCGCCAGCAAAAACGCGGGGTCCCGCTCCTCGGGGCCCATCCGTGCCCATATCTCGGGCACCAGCAGGCTGATGTCATGCCCCATTTCGTAGTTGGGCCCCACCTTGCCGGCGGCGGAGGTGAATCCGTCGTACCCGGTCATGATGTAGGAAAGCAGACAGCTGTTGAGATCGTACACGGGGGGCAGGGCATTGAACGGCCCCTTGGTCAGCGCCCCTTCGGACCCGGCCCCGGTCGTCGACGGGGACTTGCCGGTGAGGCTGGCAATGTAGTCCATGAAAAGCTCGGGCAATTCCTGGTAATGGATCGGCCCGTACACACACAGCGCCCGCACACCGGGCTCCGGCGCATTGTTCCGCCGCCCGGCCAGCACGGCATTGACCGGCAGCGGGACGGGTTCCTCATGCCGCATTTTGCGGAAAAGGCGCACGCCCATTTCGAAAAGGTACTTGTGGCGCGGATTTTCTATGTCCGGACGGTTCTGCAGATAACGCGGGTTTTTGGTCCGTTTCCCGTCCACGATCCGCGGCGCGTCGGGGCTGACCGCATACGCGGGTCCCTCGGCGGAGACAAATGCCCGCAGGGTGCGTTTCATCGGGGTGGTGAATTTGTCGAAGGCGGGGGCATGTTCGGTCATCGCCCGGATTTCCCCACGCGGGAGGGGTTCGTAGTTGCTGAAAAAACTGTCCCGCCCCGCAAAATCCTCCTCGGCCTTCCGGTCATATCCGCGGTGGATGGCGTCATCGGGTCTCTGGAAAAAACGGTACTCGCAGTTGGCGACAAACTTCACGGAGGGGTGTCGGTAATGGGCGTTGAGGTTGGCCACACGCCCGGCGGGCACGACCAGGGAGGCACTGATATCATCCTCGGTCTGGAGCTTGGCCGAGGGCATGAAGTCCTTGCGCAGGGTGAAGACACGCCAGTTTCCCTGCGGATCGTACCCGACCCGGAGGTATTGGGTGAAAAGTTTCTGGTCGTTGTACTTGAGTTCGTTGCCGGGTTTTCCATCAATGAAATCCACCCCGAATTGCTCCCGCCAAGGGGTCCCGGCCCCGGGTTTGTGCAGGCGTTTGACCACCAGCACAAGGTCCCGCACATGCAGCGGAATCGACCGGATCCACTCGTTGTACGGTTCCGAATATTCGGGACTGGGGGTCAGCAGTTTGATGACCGATCCCAGCGAACGCTCCGGGGAAAGGAGCGGACGCGAATCATGGCTGCGTCCGTCCGAGTCCCGGAACCGCGTGGAAAAATCCGTGTCAATGATCCGCTGCACCAGCTCGAAGTCCCGCTCGTAGTCGGCCGTGAACACGGGCCCGGTCAGGATCGCATCGGCGATGGACTTTGAAATCTCGGACTTGCCCCCGCCCGAGACGGTGCAGGGTTTGTGGCAGAAGGTCCCCTCGGCATGCGTGCCCATCAGCCGCCACCGCCGCAGGTTGGAGGGTCGCACGAGTTCGACCTTGTACCCCGAGGGCATCATGTAGGTCGTCCCGGCCAGAAGGTTCAGACGCCGGGTCTGGCCGTCCTTTTCCCATTCGACGGCGTTGTCCTCGACACTGATCCGTGCGTTTTCCGGGAGATACAGGATATCCGGGTACATCCGGTCCACCCCGTATCCCTCGGGCTGCAACTCCATGGCCGTCCCCAGCCGCGGGAGGTTCTCCGCAAAGGTATGGTCGGTCTGACGGTGGAAATTGCTGAACTGGAAATCCCCGCCCAGATCGTAGCTGCGGAAGGCGATCGCCCCGCCGGCATGCTCCTCCTCGGCCTGTCCCATCAGATTGGCGGCGTAACTGATCTGGGTCTTGACCTCCTTTTTGCAGTAGCCGAAGTAGTTGTCGGCAATCAGGGTGACAATGATCCCGCGCCGGTCCCGGGCGGTGATCTTGAAGGCGCCGCCCTCGTTGTATTTTTCCCGCTCCTCCCGCCAGCACATGCCGTCGCGTTTCTGCCGGTCGGTGGCCTGGTCAAAATGCGGCAGTCCGAGTTCGCGCTTGGTCAGCGCGGTCAGATGCGGGGCAAGGATCACACAGCCGGTGTGGCCGCTCCAATGAAACGCATCCAGCGCGGCATCGTGCACGAAGGGATCCCCGGCATTGCCAAAGATCGATTCCACAAAGTCCAGATTGCTCACGAGGTTGCCCGGGGCGAAAAAACGCACCTCCATGCTCTTCTCCTCGGCATACCCGGGCACGCCGGGGGAGACGGTCGGACGCAGGAGCAGACTGACAAAACTCCCGCCCCTTCCGGGGGTCGTCTCCAGAAACGGCAAAGCCAACAGACTCTCGGGCGGATTGAGTGCCTGGGCCAGCAGTGCGGCAAATACGGGCTTGGGAACGGACTTCTTATCAGCGGGAACCGGCAGGCCCCCCTCACAGACATGAAACACGCCTTGCGTGGTGCGCCGGTCGCTGCGGGGATTGTGCAGCACTCCCTGTTGCACCCGGTAGGAGCTGATGATATCCGAGTGATACTCATCCCGGTCCGGCGGCAGCGAAAGAACCCGCGCCAGCCCGTGGTGCTCCAGCACAAGCGCATCACCGGGAATCCGGAAAGAAGGGCGGTCGGGAACATCCCCCAGATACTCCTCCAGAAAATCGGCAATCCGCCGGTCCACCGGGCAGAGGACATCCTGAGACTGGCGGTTTTTCAAACGCAGGCCCTGGATCATGGACCCGCTCATCGACAGCAGCGGATAATCCTCCACCCGTCCGAAAATCGGCAGGCCGCGGGAGGCGAGTTTGAAATTCAGATACTCGATGGACTTCCGGTTTTGCTCAACCAGGTCCCCGGCTTTCCGGCCATATCCAAGCTTGACGGTCATCGGCATAAGGGATTTCCTCGCGGGGTTGGATTGCGGCTTCATTTAAAACGCACCCACCACCCGGAATACAACCAAAAACGACGGACTCCCGGCGATTTCAACCCTTTTCCTGAACGGCAAAAATGGCACCTCCTCCCACACACCCGGTCAGGGCCTTCGCCCTGGGTCTGGGCTTTGACCTGGTGGGCTTCACCTCCGCCGCCCCGCCGCCTCATGCGGCGTATTTTGAACAGTGGCTGGCGGAACACAAACACGGCGCGATGGACTGGCTCGCCCGCAACGCGGCCAAACGCACCGATCCGGCACGGATTCTGCAAAATGCAAAAAGCGTCATTGTCCTGGGACTCAATTACGGACCCGGCACGGAGTCCCTGCCTGCGCCCGATGAACCGACCGGACGCGTCGCCCGGTATGCCCGCGGTGCGGACTACCACGATCTGGTCTGGGATAAACTCGTCCTGTTTGAAAAATATCTTTCGGCGCAATTTGCGGCGGAGTCGCTGGGCTACTGCGACACGGGTCCGTTGCTCGAACGCGACCTGGCGGCGCGGGCGGGGATCGGATGGCAGGGCAAAAGCACGATGCTCATCGCGCCGCGTCTGGGCACCTACTTTTTCCTCGCGGAAATCATCACCACCCTGGAGCTGCCGCCCGATCCGCCGCAGGCCGACCACTGCGGCTCCTGCACGCGCTGCCTCCGGGCCTGCCCCACCGGGGCGATCACGGCCCCCTACCGGATGGATGCGCGTCTGTGCATTTCCTACCAGACGATCGAAAACAAGGGTTCCATCCCGGTGGAACTGCGTCCGCTTCTGGGCGACCGCATCTACGGCTGCGACGACTGCCTGGAGGTCTGTCCCTGGAACCGGTTCGCGCTGGACTCCCGCACGGCGCAATTTGCGGGAAACGAATGGACCGAACGACCTTCCTTGCGCCAATTGCTCGCCCTCACGGAGGATGAATTCAAAACCATTTTCAAAAACTCACCGATCAAACGCATCAAACGTCGCGGCCTGCTTCGCAACGTCTGCGTCGCGTTGGGCAACACCGGCACCGCCACCGATCTTCCGGCCCTCGACCGGACCGCCCGCGACGCCGAACCTCTCATCGCAGAACACGCCCGCTGGGCCATGGAGGAAATCCGGAAAAGACGGCGGCTTTCAGGACGCTGACCCATCCGAACGGGCACAAATTCCGAGGGGGGTGGCCGACGGCAACGGAACGGTCACAACATATTCCTTGATCTCCCCACCGGCACACGGGATGCTTCGGACGCTCGGGAATCCGGGACTCTGCGGGCTCCCGTTTTCCTCTCTTGGAAAATCAAAAAAGGGAAACATTCATGAACTGGTACTACATTGAAAACAAGGTGCGTCAGGGTCCCGTGGATGAGGTCGCATTCAAAAATCTGGCCGAGGGCGGACGGATCACCCCCGAAACCATGGTCTGGCAGGAGGGAATGACCGACTGGGTTCCGCTGTCGACGGTCAGAAACCGGATCGTCACCGCGGATGGCCGGGCCCGCTGCGTGGAGTGCGGGGCGGATTACCCCGCGGAGGAAATGATTGTCTTCGGCCAGTCCCGCGTCTGCGCCGGCTGCAAGGCGGTATTTTTCCAAAAAGTCAAGGAAGGGGTGGTGTCCCCGGCCACTATGGGAGGGGAGCACCAGTTCGGAGGATTCTGGATCCGGTTCGCCGCCATCTTCATTGACGGCCTGATCATGCTCATTCCCATGCTGCTTGTCATCGTTCCCATCGCCCTGATTTCCTCCTCGGAAACCATGGAGAAGAATTTCGGCATGATGATGCTGCTGCAGGTCGTCCAGATGATTCTCCAGTACGGCATCATGTGCGCCTACTTCACCTTTTTCCACGGACGCAACGGACAGACCCCCGGGAAAAGGGTCTGCGGCCTGAAAGTGGTCCGCACCGATGGGACCCCGATGACCTATGGACGGGCCTTCGGACGGTTCTGGGCGTATGTCCTGAGCGGACTGATCCTCTACATCGGATACATCATGGCCGGGTTTGACCCTGAAAAACGTGCACTCCACGACCGTCTGTGCGACACCCGCGTCATCAAGATCTGATTCCGGGCTCCTCTCCCATGAGCGTCGCCGCCCTCCTCCCCTGTCCCAAATGTCACCGGGACCTGCCCCTGTCCTGGATCAATGCGGGACAGGTGGCCCCCTGCCCCCACTGCCGTGTCCGGATCGGTGTGGAGGGCTTTCCTTCCCTGCTGGCCCCGCCCCAGGTGGCCCGCACAGGGCTGAGGGTGATGTCCGCGGGGGAGGCGACCTGTTATTTCCATGCACAAAAGCAGGCCCAGGCCCCCTGCGACTTTTGCGGAAGATTTTTGTGCGCCCTGTGTGCGGTGGAGTTCAACGGGCAGGTCATCTGCGCTCCCTGCCTGGAAAGCGGCCAGAAAAAACAGAAAATCAAATCCCTGCAAAACAAACGCTACCTGTATGACAACATGGCCCTGATGCTGTCGATTCTCCCGTGGGCACTGCTCGTCTTCTGGTTCCTCACACTCATCACCGCCCCCATCGCCCTGTTCATGTGTTTCTACTATTGGAACACCCCTTCAAGCCTGATCCCCCGCAGCAAAGTGCGTCTGATCATCGCCGGTATCCTGAGCCTGATCCAGATCGGATTATGGACATGGTTATTCCTCCATCTGTTTCTAAAAACCTGATGTGACACACACGCCCATCATGACAGCAGAAGAAAAAATCAAATATCAGAAACTCCCGGGAGCCGGTCTCCGCAGGGATGGGGTGGGCCATGTTGTCGGGGTCCGGTCACGTCTCTACCAGGGGCCCGACCATCTTCTGAGCCTGGATACAACGATGGGTTTCATGGAGTCGTACAAACGCTTTTATTATCAGGACATCCAGGCTTTTGTCATCCGTCAAACCCATGGATGGTTGATCGGTGCCTGTGTTTTCGGGATCCTCGGCGCTTTTTTTGCAATGATCATCCTGATGTTCGGGAGCGTGGAAGAACCGGAAATCCACTTTTTCCTCGGGGTCCTTGCCGCCTGTATGATCGGAATTGCCCTTTGGAACCTTGCCACGGGCCCCTCCTGCATCACCTACATCAAAACCGCCGCCCAGACCGAATCGCTTCCCTCGCTGAACCGGATCCGCAAAGCCCGCAAGGTCATCAACCGGATCCGGCCACTCATCGAGGCCGCCCAGGGAACGCTCACCGCCGACCAGATCGCCACCGCACAACATCCGTCGCCGCCCCCCAACCCCTCTGCCCTCACGGAAACACATACTCCCCCGAGCCCGCCCCGGGCGGCCCGTGTGATCCCGGCGGGCACAGGCCGGATCCATCTGCTCTATTTTTCCCTGTGTGTGGTGACCACGGCCGCCCTGACACTCAAGCTCTGGTTCATGCCCCTGTGGTTGTACCTGTTCCTCTCCCTCCTCTCCGCGGGCGCGTGGGGGGCCCTGATCATCTCGCTGGTGGATCAATCCAAGACCCGGTACCCGGCCGGGATCCGGATCGTCACCTGGGCCGCCCTCGGGACCACCGTCATGGCAATCATCATCGGTTACGCCTTTCTTTTCTCGCACATGCGATCCAAACCGTCGCTTCGCAGCAACCATCTTGATTTCATGCAGTACATGGCCAGCCTGCATCCCTTCACAAACCCCTGGACCCAGATGGTCTTCACCTATGAGATCATCACAGGTCTGGGAGTGGGTGTGACCGGACTGGTGCTGACACTCAGGTATCGCCGCGATCTGAAAATGCAGGCCCCGGCATCCCCCGCACCGCCCTCTCCCACGCCCCCGCCACCGGAAAACGCCAGGAACCCATGAGCCTTTTGGTCCAGCAACGATGCCTCAACCACGCCCAACGTGAAGCGGCGGCACGCTGCCCCCGATGCAGGCGTTTTTACTGCCGCGAATGTGTCACCGACCATGATGACCAGGTCATTTGTGCGGCGTGCCTGAAAAATCTGACCCTCCGGAAGGGCGGAAAAGGGGCGGGCCTCCTGCGCGCCTGCGGACGGTGGAGTGCGGCGCTGGCGGGATGCTGCCTGCTCTTCTGGCTCTTTTATGCCACTTCACGTCTGATCCTTTCCGTCCCGGACACATTTCATGAGGGGGTTTTCTGGAAAAAGCCCTCCCCAAACAAAAACAGGGAATGAAACGCCGCAAAAAAACACGCGAACAGGGCCTGGGCGGAGTGGAACTGGCCGGGCAGGCCTTTCATCTGGTCCGCCAATGCCCGCGCGGACTGCTCCTGTGGTACGCGGTCGGGACCTGCCCGTTTTTGCTGGTTTTGCTTTTTTTCTGGGCGGACCTGACCCGGGGCCGGATCACGACGGGCACGATCCCGCTGCAATGCCTTCTTCTGACGGCGACCTTTCTGTGGATGAAGCTCTGCCAGACCGAATACATGGGCCGGATGTACTGCTGGCTATCGGAAAAATCCCCTCCCGTGCTGTCCTGGAGGCGATTCATCAACATGCTGGTGCAACAAAGCATCCTGCAGCCGCCGGGTCTGGTCCTGATTCCGGTGTCCCTGCTGGTCACCCTGCCCTTTGCCTGGGTGTACGCCTTTTTTCAAAATGCCACGCTCCTGGGCAACGGCGAAGACCCCTCCGTCTGGAAAACCGTCTCCGAGTCCGCCAGACGCTGCCGGGATTGGCCGGGCCAGAACCACATGATGATCTGGCTGACGAGCCCCGTTCTGCTGATCGTGGCCGTGGTGACACTTTACCTGATGATGAGCCTGATGCAGGCGGCGGATGTCTTCACGGAAAACGAGGGGATGTTGTTTCTGTATGTCCTGATCCTTTGGATGGTGGCGTTTCTGGCCCCAATGGCCGTGGCGGTGGCCCTCAACCTCGTCTTGGTTCTGGCCTTTCTGCCGCATTTCCTGAAAATGTTCCTCGGCGTGGAAACCATTCTGACCCTCAGCGGCGAGAATCTGATGAACAGCACCCTCATCCTCTCGGCGTTGGCCTTGACCTATCTGCTGCTGGATCCGGTCCTCAAAGCCGCCTACGTCCTGCGTTATTATTACGGGGCCTCCCTGACCACCGGGCAGGACCTGGCCGACCGGCTCGCGCAGGCAAAAAAACCCTGGGTCGGTCTGCTGCTGGCCGGCTTGCTGATCCCCCTTTCCGCCGCCCCCCTGACCGCCGCCCCGGAGTCTCCCGACTCCCCTGCCGTTCTGACAGGTCCCCCGGTCACGACACTTGACCAGGCCATTGACCGCACCCTGCAGAAACGCGAATACAACTGGCGTTTTCCCCGTGAGGTCGTGAAAACAAACGATGGTGACTCCTTCCTTGACCATTTTTTCAGATCGGTCAGCGAGACCCTTGAGTCCTGGTTTGAGCCGGTGGCCACGATGGTCAAAAACCTGAAGAAATGGCTCCAGGAAAGAATCGAAAACCTCCTCCGCGACTGGTTCAAGGACAGCCACTCCCCCCGGCAGGATTCCGCCTCGCCCATGGACTGGATGGCCGGGATCCAGATCATGGCCTTCCTCCTGCTGACGGCCGTGTGCTGTGTGGTGGGGCTGATTGTGTTCCGCATGCTGCGCCAGCGCAACCGCCGCGCCGTCGCACCCGTGCAGGCCGTCGCCTCCGCCATCCCGGACCTCAACGATGAAAACCTTCTGGCCAGCCAGCTCCCCGAGGACCGCTGGCTGGAACTGGCCGCCGACATGCTCGACAGGGGGGATTACCGTCTTTCCATGCGGGCCCTGTATCTGGCCACGCTCTCCATGATGGAAACACGCCAATGGCTGTCGCTGGCCCGGTACAAAAGCAACCGCGACTATCTCCTGGAGCTGAACCGGCGCACGCGGCACCACCCCGACATCTCGGAACAGTTTGCAATCCAAATCCGGCTCTTTGAAAGGGTCTGGTACGGGCGCACCCCGGCCGACGAACGGACTCTCGCGGAAATTCGGACCACCAATGAAAGGATCCGTTCCCATGCCGCGTAAATCCCTGCCCGCAATTTTGGCCCTCACGTTTCTGGCATTGATCTTCCTGACGGTGGTCTACCAGTTGCTGTGGATCCGCCTGCAGGAGGGTGATTCCTACCCCCCCTACTCCTCATTCCGATCGGATCCGCTGGGCACAAAGGTGTTGTGGGAAAGCCTGGGGCGTCTGGAGGGATACGAGGTGTCTCGCAACACAAAACCCCTGGATGAAATCACGGGGCTGCCTTCCACCACGCTGATCCATGCCGGCATCACCCCGGGCGGAATGAACCTGGTGGCCCTCGATGAAATCAGCCAGCTGGAGCGTCTGGCCCGCACCGGTGCGACGGTCATCATTGCCTTTGTCCCCCTGTCCAAAAAACCGTTTCTGGATTATCAGCAACGGGGGGATGGGGACGATGCGACCCCGGCGGATGCTCCGGAGGAAAAATCCGAACCGGACCCGGACAGGGAGACGGACCCCTCTCCGCACCGGAAACAGCCGGTTCGGCTCATGGGGTGGGAGAAAACCCTCGGGAAACTGGGGGTCGAATTTCACTTCGAGGAGGTTGACCCCAAAAACCGTTCAGCGTCAGATGACCGGATCACCCTCCTGGCCGTCAGACAAAAGGGGCCGGAGGAATTGCCGGAGGAGATCGACCTCCATACCGTGCTTTCATTCACAAAATTGGCGCCGGAATGGTCGGTTCTCTATGCCGCCGGAGAGGGGGAGGAGCGTCCGGTCATCATTCAACGGAGGTGGGGCAGGGGGCAGATCATCTTTCTGGCCGAAGCCTATGTCTTCAGCAATCAGGCCCTGCACTCGGAGCGTTCGTCCCCGCTGCTGTCCTTCCTGCTCGGAAAAAACCGCCGGATCATCTTCAACGAAACCCAGTTTGGGATCATGGAGTCTCCGGGCATTGCGGGACTGATCCGCCAATACCATCTGGAGGGGTTTGTCCTCGGGGGCCTGTTGCTGGGGGTGCTCTTCATCTGGCGCAACACCTCCAGCCTGGTTCCTCCGGCGGATTTTTCGCGCCAGGCCGACGGGGTGGTCCTTCAATCCTCCACGGCCACGGCCGAAAACAGTCTCTCCCGCCTGTTGCAGCGGCATCTGCCGGTCTCCCGCCTGCTGGAGGTCTGTGTCGGGGAATGGAAAAAAAGTTTTGCACGGTCTTTGTCCACTCATCCGGACAAACGGGCGCGCATGGACCGGGCGCTGGAGGAAATCCGCCTCCGCAAACCGGTCCAACCGGAGGACCTGGTCAGGGCCTACCGGTCGATCATGGAAATCCTCAACAGAAAAAAATTATGAGCCAGAATCTGGAATCCTTCAAAAACACGCTTCAGCAGGCCCGCGCGGAGGCGGCCAAGGTCATCATCGGCCAGCAACAGGTCGTCGACCTGTGTCTGATCGCGATCTTCACCAACAATCATGCCCTCATTGAGGGGGTCCCGGGTGTCGGAAAGACGCTGCTCGTGCGCACCCTGGCCCGCGTGCTGGGCTGTGAATTCAACCGCATCCAGTTCACCCCCGATCTGATGCCCTCGGATATCACGGGCACCAATATCTTCAATCTCCAGTCCAACCAGTTCACCCTGGTCCCCGGTCCGGTCTTCACCACCTTCCTTCTGGCCGACGAAATCAACCGCGCCCCGGCCAAGACCCAGTCGGCCCTGTTGCAGGCGATGCAGGAACGCACGGTTTCCATCGACCGTGAAACCTACCGGCTCCCGGCCAATTTCACGGTCTTTGCCACCCAGAATCCGGTCGAGTACGAGGGCACCTACCCGCTGCCCGAAGCGCAAAAGGACCGGTTCATGCTCAAAATCAGCATGGACTATTTCGACCGCGCCAGCGAGGTGGACCTCGTCCAACGGTCCCTGGGCCAGGACAGTCCCGAGGCGGTGCTGGCCCGCGGCGACGTCCACGCGGTGGTCACCGAGGAGGAACTGACCCGGGTCCGCGCGGGCATCAGTGAAATCACGGTCCGCGAGGAGCTGGTCGGGTACCTGGTGGATGTGATCGCCGCCACCCGCAAACATGAAAGTGTCCTGGTGGGGGCGGGTCCGCGCGCGACCCAGTCCCTCCTCCATGCCGCCCGGGCCCTGGCCGCGCTCAACGGCCGCGATTTTGTCTCACCCGATGACATCAAATCCCTCGCGGTGCCGGTGCTCGAACACCGGCTCATTCTGCGGCCCGAATACGAGATCGAAGGGGTCTCGGTCCGGGAAATCATCGATCGCATTCTGCAAACCGTCTCCGTCCCCCGCTGATCCCCCCCTGCCCACCGGACCACACACGCCCATGAACTTTGTCCCCAGTCTTAAAATGATGAGAATGACCGCCGCCATTGTGGTGCCGGCGGCGGGGTTCGGTCTTTTCCTTCAGGACAGCGGGGCGCTGCTCCTGTTTTTGATCGCCCTTTTTGTCCTGGTGGCCGTGACCGATCTCTGGATGTCCCTGGACAGGCTCACAGGCATCGGCATTTCCGGCCCGGCCATGGCCAGGCTGCTGCGGGACAGACCTGGGACGATCGAACTGTGCCTGGACCGTCCTGTCGGTCCGGGCCTGACCCGACTTCGCCTGGCTCTTCCCCTGCTCGAGGGGCTTCAGTACCCGCACCATGAAATGACCATCCTCCTGCCGGAGGGGGCAACCCTGTACCGTGTTCTCTGGGATTGTCTGCCGGTCAAACGCGGGGATTACCCCCTGGAAGCCTGCCACCTCGAGGCGGATTCGCGGCTGGGGCTGTGGCAGATCCGGGACCGGCGCCCACTGGCCTCACAGGTGCGCGTGTATCCGAATATCCAGCAGGAGGCCCGGGCCACGGCGGCCCTGTTCATGAACCGGGGTTTGCACGGCATCCACGCACTGCGCAAGGCGGGCAAGGGCCGGGAATTTGAAAAAATCCGGGATTACGTCCACGGCGACAACTATGCGGACATCCACTGGAAGGCCACGGCCAAACGCAATCGTCCGGTCACCAAGGTATTCCAGATCGAACGCACCCAGGAGGTCTATGCCGTGGTGGATTTTTCCCGGCTCAGTGCCCGGGCCTGTGAGAGCGGACGGCGGACGGGGTCCCCCCACACGCTTGCCGGACCGGGCGTGGTGGGGGCGGGGGAATCCGAATCGGAAACGTATCTGGAACGGTTCATCAATTCCGCCCTGGTCCTGGGCATGGCCGCCCAGCAGCAGGGGGACCATTTTGGCCTGGCCACCTTCAGCGACCGGACCCACCGCGTCCTCACCGCCCGCAGCGGACGGGGCCATTTCAACAGCTGCCGCGACATGCTCTATGGTCTTTTTCCACAGACGGTCACCCCCGACTTCGAGGAGGTGTTTGCCACCCTCCAGTTGAAACTCCGCAAACGGGCCCTGCTGGTCTTTCTGACCAACCTGGATGATCCCCTTCTCTCGGAACACTTCATCAACAGCATCGAGGGTCTGGTCCGCAAACATCTCATCCTGGTGGTCACCCTGCGGCCAAAGGGATGCAGGCCTGTTTTTTCTCCCGGAACCATCCGGACCCCGGGGGATGTCTACGAGGCCCTGGGGGGACACATGCAATGGCATGCCCTTGCGGAAACCGAAAGGATTCTCCAACACAAGGGCGTCCATTTTCTGCAGACCGATGATGAAAGTCTGGCCGTGGGTCTGGTGGCCGGGTATCTGAACATCAAACGACGCCAGCTGTTATGATCATTGACCTCCCACGATTCATTGCCAGTGAACGGCCCTATTGGACGGAACTCGAAGAGAGGCTCGATCGTCTGGAGCGTGATGTTGCCGCCCCGCTGGACCTCGCCGCGGTGGCGCGTCTGCATTACCTTTACCGCCGCGCCTCATCGGACCTGGGCCGGATGATGACCTTTTCGGCGGAACCCGAAACCCGTGCCTACCTGGAGGCACTCGTGTCCCGCGCCTACAGTGAAATCCATGAAACCCGGGGCCGTCCGCATCGGCTCAATCCGTTGAAATGGTTTTTCCACACCTTCCCCAATGTGTTCCGCCGCCATCTCAGGGCTTTCGGTCTGGCCTGTGCCCTGACGGTTGCGGGAATGCTTTTGGGCGGCTTTTCCCTGCTGCTGGATCCGGCCTCCCGCAACGTCACAATGGCTTTCGGGCACAATTTCATGAGTCCCTCGGAGCGGGTGGCCCGGGAGGAAACCCAAACCGACGACCGGTTCGATGAACGCAAAGGGACGTTCTCCGCCTACCTCATGCAAAACAACATCCGGGTCTCGATCACCACGATGGCCCTGGGCGCGACCTGGGGCATTGGGACGGTGGTCATTCTCTTCTACAACGGGGTCATTCTCGGCTCCATCTCCCTGGACTACATTCTCGACGGTCAGTGGGTCTTTCTGCTGGGATGGCTGCTGCCCCATGGTGTGGTGGAAATCCCGGCCATTCTCATCGCCGGACAGGCGGGGTTTGTGCTCGCCTCGGCCATCATCGGCTGGGGCACTCCCCGGACGCTCGCCCAGCGGCTGCGTGACATCGGGCCCGACCTGGCCACCCTCATCGGCGGTGTGGCCCTCCTGCTGATCTGGGCGGGGCTGATCGAGTCGTTTTTCTCCCAGTACCATGCCCCGGTCCTTCCCTATTCCTTCAAAATTTCCTTCGGGCTTGTCGAACTCCTGCTCCTGTGTCTCTTTCTGGGCTTCTCAGGATCAAACCGTCTGGCCCTCTTCCAGCCCCCAACCCCCCCGGAGGCGGCATGATTGTTTCCTCCCTGCCCCGGCTCCGCATCCGGACCCCCGATGGAATCGTCTTCGCCTTCACCCTGGCCGGTCTTCCGGCCCGGTTTCTGGCCTGGTTCATCGATCTGGCTGTCATCATGCTGATCATGATCATTGTCAACATGGTGCTGGGTCTGTTGGTCCTGCTTTCCAGTGATCTGGCCAACGCCCTGATGATCCTTTCCTTTTTTTTCATCTCCATCGGCTACGGCATCTGCATGGAATGGGGGTGTGCGGGACAGACCTTCGGAAAACGTCTGATGAAAATCCGGGTCATGGACGCCCAGGGCCTGAACCTGCATTTCAGCCAGGTGGTCATCCGCAATCTGCTCCGTCCGGTCGACCAGCTGCCTTTCTGCTATTTTGTCGGGGCACTGATGACCCTGCTCACCCGCCATTGCCAGCGCCTGGGGGACCTGGCGGCCAACACGGTGGTCGTCTGTCTCCCCACCCTGCAGGAACCCGACCTCGCGCAGGTGACGTCGGGCAAATACAATTCCTTCCGGGATTTTCCCCATCTGGCCGCGCGTCTGCGCCAGAAAACCTCCCCGGCGGAGGCGGATACGGCGCTGCAGGCGGTCCTGCGGCGCGGGTCCCTCGCCGAAACCGACCGGGTCCGGCTCTTTGGGGAATTGGCAGACCACTTCCGCCAGCATGTCGAGTTCCCCCCGGAGGTCACTGAGGGGCTTTCCGACGAACAATACATCCGGAACATTGTCGATCTTCTCTACCGCGACAGGACCCCGAACGGTGCCGGGGAGTGATTGGATTTCGGACGTCTGAGGGCCGGATGTCGGCAGGGCATCATGGCACAAAAAATCCGGAGTCTCCCGCGGGAAACTCCGGATGTCTCAACCCTCCTTCCGGAGGGGCTGTTCAAAGCATTACTTGATCTCGCGGTGCAGCGTGTGACGGCGCAGGGCGGGATTGTACTTCTTTTTCTCAAGACGGCCCGGGGTGTTCAGGCTCTTCTTGTTTTTGGTGGTCACGTAGCGGGAGGGGGACTTGCCTTCCTTGGCCGCTTCGGTGCATTCGAGGGTGATGATTTCGCGCATATTAATCCTCTTTCTCCGTTTCTTCCTCGGAATCGTCCCCGCTGCCCATCATGTCCGCGAAAGGTGTTTCGCTGGACCAGCGGCGGCGGCCGGATCCGTTTTCTTTTTCGAGTTGGGCCTGGCACTCGACCGTGTACCGGGCAAAGGGAATGGCCTCCAGGCGGGGAATGGGGATGTCCTTGCTCGACATCTCGCACACGCCATAGGTCTTGTCGTCCACGCGCTTGAGGGCCTCTTCAATTTCATAAAGCGCGTCCTGCTCCTGGGAAAGGATCGTCAGCGCAAAGTCCCGGTCGTACGCCTCACTGCCGGCATCCCCCTGGTGCATGCCCAGACCGGAGGATTCCACGGCCTTTTCACGCACGCTTTCCATGGCCATGTCGTGCATCTGGTCAAGCAGGGAGTCCCGAAGTTCCAAAAGACGCTTCTTCTGCTTTCCAAGGAAGGAATCCGGCAGCTTGGTCTTGCGTTTGACCGTCTGGTTGACCTCGGAAACGCTCAGAAAATCCGTCTTGCCGATGGGTTTGGGAGCCGGGGAAAGGATTTTTTTGACGGGAGCGGAAATCGGTGCCGACGAGACCCTGACCACGGGGGCCGCCTTCACGGCGACAACCTTGGCGGCGGACTTGGCGGGAGTCGGCTTCTTGGCCGGGGGCTTGGGAGCCGGTTTGGCCGCCTTGGCAGCGGACTTTGCAGGGGCCGCCTTTTTGGCGGAGACCTTCCTGTCCTTCTTCTTTTCCTTTTTCCTGTCTTTCTTTTTGTCTTTTTTGCCCTTGCTCATGGAGACTGACTCCTTTCAGGTTGAAAACGCGGCCAGGCCGGGACAACCTCTTTTTGATCTTTGCACGAACCGCGAAGTCTGCCACGTAGCCCCGTGGCGTCAAGCCCTTATTATGACCGGTTTTTGTCATTTTCCGTGTTTCAAACCCTGCTCGGCCAGGATCAAATATCCCGCCGCCCGCTGGCCCGGGGTCATGAGCTGGGTTTGGATCAGGTTCTCGGCAATCCTCATCTCCCCGTTCGAGGCCCTGGTGCGAATTTCTTCCAGCATTTCCTCCGCCCAATGACCGGATCGGTGATCCATACCATTGGATTGAAGCACCCGGTCCGCCTCCTCCGATTGACCGATGACACGATACGTTTTCGCCAGCAGTCCCACCAAAAACTCATCTTTCTTTCCGGCGGCCTTCTCGAGTTCCAATCTCTGTTTGATCTCCGCAATCAACAGTCCCGTCCCCCGCCAATCTTTCCGCTCATGGATGACTCTTCCGAGAGACCCATACCATGTGTTTCTGTTCGGCTCATTGACAGGCATTTCCCTCAGGGCCTGAAGTGCCTCCGCGCAAGATTGATCATACCCCTTCATATCTCCCAAAAGGACCAGTTGTTGCGCCATCTCGATGAAATGATAGGCCCGGCTTCCCGGCTTTTTGTCTTTCCCAATCTCATCCTTGATGTCTTTAAAATACGTTTCGTAGTCCTGCTTGTTTTGAGTCAGGCAGGAAATATACAGCAGGTGCTGTTTCGCCCTGATTGTATCCAAACCGGCGGGCTGGGCTTTGATGATTTCCGCAATCTTGGCCGCCTGCTCCAGACATTCCTTCTGACGCTTGGCTCTGTGAAAGAAGCATGCAGTGATGTAACGGCTGCTGGCCACCCGCGAGGGATCGGTGATCTGAACAATGATCTTGTCCGCCTTCTCCATCTGCCCACA
>JANRIZ010000092.1:0-19222 GCA_033764445.1 Verrucomicrobiia bacterium
CATCTGCAAATGAATCTGAACCGCGGTGGTGGGCATCTGGCGGACCTCCCACCGTTTTTCATTGAGTGACTTCAGGGTGGCGGGATCGGTTTTGGGCCAGACCTGACCGTACGCCAGAGGCCAGTCGGGAATGGCCAGACCCGCATGGGCATGCCGCATCCCGGCCCCCACCATGAGCTGAACGTAAATCAACAGGGTCAGGGCCAGGGACCATTTGAAAAATCCGCCGACGCATTTTGAGGAAGTCCCCGGCGGCTTCTCCCACATCCGCCACCACGCGGGGGATGTCACCAAGGCCAGAAAACAGACCAGCACAAAAAAACCCTGGGCCAGACAGGCGTGAATCAAGCCCATCTCGTTCCGGAGCCAGACCACCCGGAGTCCGCCCAAAACGCCCTGAATGATCACCAGCACCAGCGCAGCCGTTCCCAGCCAGCAAAGCCACGGACGCGCCCTTTCCACCACCCATATCCAGACACACAAAATGATGGTCATAAACCCCACCCCACTGGCCACAAGCCGGTGACTGTGCTCATAAAAAATGCCGCGGTCGGAAAACCACTGGGAAATCGGAAACAAAAACATGTTGTACCCGTAGCTGGTCGGCCAGTCGGGAACCGCCAGACCGGACCCCGTGCTGGTGACCAGACCTCCGATGCACAGCAGGAAGAGCGTGGCCAGGGCGGTCAGCAGGAGAAACACATGCAGAAGCAGACGGGACAATGGGGGCTTCTGCGGCATGGGAAGATCACGGTCCGGGTCGGAGGGGTGGGTTAATGGGAGGAGGCCATGGCTTTTTGGAGACGGGACTCCTCTTCCTGGCTGAGTTTCTGGTCCTGGGGGATGTAATCCTGGGCAAACCCCGGAACGCTGTATTCATAGGCCCCACGATAGACCGTCGGGATTTTCGGGAAATTGCCGTGGCCGATCGGATATTCGAGCGACCATTCCAGCGTGTTGGCATGCCACGGATTCTTTTCGCATTTTTTCCCGCGACGCAGGGTCCGGTAGGCGTTGTAGAAGAAGATCAGCTGGGAGAAACCGAGGATGAAGGCACAGATGGTGACAAACTGGTTGATGGGCTGGAGATTGCGCAGATGCTCGTAGAGGGTCGGGTCCGCGATGCGACGCATCATCCCGGCCATGCCGAGATTGTGCATCGGGAAAAAGGTGAGATTCATGAACAGGAACGTGAGGACAAAATGGATTTTACCCAGACCCTCATCGAGCTTTTTGCCGAACATCTTCGGGAACCAGAAATACAGGCCCGCAAACAGGGACATGATCGATCCCCCAAAAAGCACGTAGTGGATGTGGGCGACAATGAAGTAGGTGTGGTGGATGAACAGGTCCACCGGCGTGGAAGCCATGAAGATGCCGCTCAATCCTCCGATGATGAACATGGAAACAAACCCGATGGAAAAAAGCATCGGGGTTGTGAAGGTGATCGACCCCCGCCAGAGGGTTCCCAGCCAGTTGAACACCTTGATGGCCGAGGGCACCGCAATGAGCATGGTCGAGGCCGTGAAAATGACCGAAAGGGTCAGGGACATGCCGCTGACGAACATGTGGTGACCCCAGACGACGAACCCGATGACCGCGATGGCGGCCATCGCGTACACCATGGCCTTGTAGCCGAAGATGGGTTTGCGGGCAAAAACAGGCATGATTTCCGAGACAATGCCCATGGCCGGGAGAATCATGATGTACACCTCCGGATGCCCGAAGAACCAGAAAAGATGCTGCCAGAGGAGCGCATCCCCCCCCTTTGAGGGAATGAAGAAGGACGTGCCCATCTTGAGATCCAAACACAGCATCACCCCGGCGGCGGAAAGAATGGGGACAGCCAGCAGCAGCAGGATCGCCGTGATAAAAAGCGACCAGACCGTCAGCGGCATCCGGAGCATTTTCATGCCGGGGGCCCGCATATTGATGACGGTGGTGATGTAGTTGACCGCCCCGGCGATGGACGCCAAGCCGTTGACAAAGATGGACAGACACCACAGGGCCTGGCCGTTGGCCGTGAGATTGTACTGCTCCACCGCACTCAGGGGCGCGTAGGAGGTCCAGCCGGAATTGGCCGCGCCACCGGGAACGATGAAACTCGCACAGATCATGATTCCGGAAAGGAGGTAGAGCCAGTAGGAGACCCCGTTCAAAATCGGGAAGGCCATGTCCCGCGCGCCAATCTGCAGGGGAATCAGAAAATTGCCAAAGCCACCAATGAGCGCGGGCATGATGACGAAAAATACCATGATTGTCGCATGCATGGTAAAGAACATGTTGTAAAAACCCGGCTGAATGATGCCGTCAACCACATAGGGGGCCCCAATGACCCAGCTCAGGATGGGAAAAGGCACCTCAGGAAAGGCGATCTTCCAGCGCACAAGCAGGGCCAGCCCGCCGCCCAGGAACAAAAAGGCAAGGCTCGTCCAGAAATACTGCAACCCGATCATCTTGTGATCGGTCGAAAAAATGTACTTCCAGAAAAAATTCAACTCGGGCTCATGATGATGTGTTTCATCATGATGATGGTGGGCGGAGGAGGTTTCGGCGGGGGCGGTGCTCATAAATGTTCGTGTGGGAGGGGCATTAGCGGACCGTTGTCACCGGCGTGGCGGGAGCGGTCTGGGCGACGGGTTTGGGGGCGCGGGCTGCGGAAAACTTTTCAAACTCCTCGGCAGTGACCACATCCAGTTTTCCCTGCATGTTGTAGTGGCCCGTCCCGCACAGCTGACTGCAGGCGAGGGTGAAATTCCCCTTGCGGGTGGGGATGAACCAGACCCATTCAATGGTCCGTCCGGGAACCATGTCCTGATACAGCCGGAATTCGGGAACGTAAAAGGCGTGGATCACGTCCCGGGAACGCATCACGATATGAACGGGCCGGTCCACGGGAATGACCATGTCGTTGTAACACTCAAAATCATCGGCGGCGGCCGGATCCGTCTTGTCCAACCCCAGTTTGTTTTCCTTGTTCATGGCCTTGTCCGATGCCTTGCCCAAGACGTTGTCCTTGCCGGCATACCGGATATTCCACCCGTATTGCTCCCCCACAATCTCAATTTTCAGCGCATTGGACGGGGCAGGCACATGAAATTCGTTCCATACATGGCGGCTGTAGATGAAAAGCCCCACAAAAATCACCGCCGGGGTGGTGGTCCAGACGATTTCCGCAAAATTGTTTCCATGGCTGAAGGAGGCTTTCACCCCCTTCTGTTTGCGGTACTTGACACAAAACCACACCAGCAGCGCCTGCGTGGCAAAAAACACAACCCCGGTCAGCCACAGGATGATGTTGAAGAGCCAATCAACATTGACCCCGATATTCGAGGCGAGCTTGGGCGCCCCCCACACATTTTCCACCCGGGATTCGGCCATCAGAAACGACGGGGCCATCAACAAAACCGTGAGAAGGACTACAATTTGCAAGGATCGGGTCGGTCGGGGAAAAAGGTGTTGCATTTGGATGGGTTCCACGTTTTGGATTCAAAATTTGTTTTCAGACGGACAACGCCTGCGGAACGGCGGTCAATTCACACAAGTCCTTTGAAATATTCAAGCGTTTTTTCCGCAAATTACTCATCTGTTCAGGGTTGCAATCGCGTTCGGGATGCAATGATTACCCAGACCGCCCGGTCAAGTCGAGGACTTTGTGAAAGATTTCACACACTTTGCCGGGGGGCAAAAAAAACCCCGCCTCCGGGGCGGGGTGAAAATCCAACAGGCCCGGGGGCTCTCAGGCCTTGATCAGGTCCTTGCCGGGTTCCCATTCACAGGGGGCCAGGCCGCCGGTTTGAAGGGCCTTGAGGGTGCGGATGGTTTCGCGCACGCTGCGGCCGACATTCAGGGCATTGACGGTGGAACTCTGCAGGAGGCCTTCCTTGTTGAAAATGAAGGTGCCACGATAGGCGATCCCGTCCTCTTCCTTGAGGACACCAAAGGCACGGGAGACTTTCTGGCTGATGTCGCTGTACAGCGGAAAGGGCATTTTGCCCAAACCACCCTTTTTGGGATCGGTTTCAGACCAGGCCTTGTGGGAAAAATGGCTGTCGGTCGAGACGGCCAGCACCTCGGCCCCATGTTCCTTGAATTCCTTGTAAAAATCGCCAAACCCGCGGATTTCCGTGGGGCAGACGAAGGTCCAATCCAGCGGATAAAAGAAGACCACGAGCCACTGGCCGTGGAAATCAGCGCTGGAAATTTCTTTGAACGAACCGTCAGGCATGTAAGCCTGACCCGTAAAGGCGGGAATTTTTTGTCCAATTTGCATCATAGTGCCCTACCGATAGCCTGAGTCTGGATTTTTTCAAGGGGAAAGATGTGTCTTTTGGGAACCGGATGCCTTTCCGTCTGTTCCATTATCCCTTTGAATTTCAAAATGAACGCCCCTAGGATGTCACACATGATCGTTCCCCACCCCCGGTTAAACCTGCTGGTGCCCCTGTGCACCGTGGTTTTGTGCCCGCTGCTGTCTTCCCCGATCCGGGCGGCAACCAATGAAAACACACCGGTCCCGGCAATCACGATCCGGAAGTCCGACAAGTCGGAGCTGAGCGAGGTCCTACAGGTCATCAAAAAAAATTACGCGGACCCGGCGGCGGTCTCGGAGACAACGCTCAATGCGGCCGCATTGGAGGGCATTTTGCGGAAGCTGGCCCCGGGGGTCCAGGTTCTGGACCAGAAGGAAATCATCGCCGCGCTCCCGCGTTTCAGTGCGCTCAACCCCCACTTTGAAATTGTCCCGGAGGACATTGCCTACATCTACACGGGCAACATCACCCCCTCCACCCCGGGCTTTCTGGAGACCACCCTTGCCTCACTGCCGGTCACGGTCCGGGGCCTCGTTCTGGACCTGCGGTTTTCCCAGGGAACGGACCTGAAGGCGGCGGCCCAGTCGGCCTCGCTGTTTGTCGGGGCGGGTCAGCCGCTCTTCCGGGTCAAAAACCTCAAAAACGAGGACATCCAGCTTTACTCGAGCGAAAAGGCCGCCCGCCACAACCTCGACACACCTCTGGTCCTGGTGGTCAACCGCGAAACCGCCGGCAATGCGGAGGCCTTTGTCGCCGCGCTCAAGGAACAGCGCCGGGCCCTGATCATCGGGGTCGAAACCTCCGGCAAAGGCGCCCAGTTCTCGGATGTCGCCCTCAGCTCCGGCCGCATTTTGCGCCTGGCCACCCACCGCATCGTCCCCAACAACGGTTTGCAGATTTTTCCCTATGGGCTGACCCCCGACATTGCGGTCGCCATGACCTCGGAGGAACAGATGAAGGCCCTGCTCAAGGCCCGGAGTGGCAAGGTGCAGGATGTGGTGGTGGAGACGGTCACCCGCAAACGTCTCAACGAGGCCTCACTGGTCCGCAACGAAAATCCGGCCTATGACCAGGCGGTCGAAAACCAGCGAAAGGCACGCGAAAAGGAGACGGGTCCGGGCCGGGAACCCCCGGAAAAGCCGGTCCGCGACCTCGTTCTCCAGCGGGCGGTGGATGTCATCAAGGGCATCCAGGTCCTCAATCTGGGAACCCACTGATCCTATCGCCACAATGCTCAAGGAATATCCATCCAGCCAGAGGGAACCCAAACTCCGCCGACGCTGGTTCAGTGACGATTCACTGGACCTGATTGTCTGGTTCAATGCCCGGCGCGAAATCCGGGCCTTCCAAATCTGCTACGGAAAACCCTACGAGGAACATGCCGTCGCCTGGTCGGCGGAATCCGGTTTTTTCCACAGCCGGATCGATGACGGCGAGGAGAACCCGGGCAAAAACAAAACGCCTGTTTTCGGACGGGAACTGCCGCCACTCAAGGACCGCCTGCTGGGCGAATTCCGGACCCGATCCCAATCGCTCAGCCCGCTTCTCTCCCGCTTCATCCTCGAAAAACTGGAATCCATGGAATAGGAGGAGCGCCCTGTGTCGCCCCCTTTCCGCGGACCCCGATCATATCCCGGGCGGACCGGGACAAGGCCGCGCCTCAAACTCCCCCTGCCCGTGCTACGACCTCCGGTTCTTCGGATCAAAGGCATCCCGGAGTCCGTCCCCGAGGAAATTCAGTGACATCAGGCTCAGGGCCATGACCGCCCCGGGGAAAAGCACAAGCCACCAGTATACACGCACAGGATTGATGACGGCCGCCCCGTCGGAAATGAGCGATCCCCAGCTCGACAGCGGGGCCTGGATGCCCAACCCCAGAAAACTCAGGAAGGATTCCTCCAGAATCACCACCGGCACGGTCAGGGTCATGTACGTGACCACGATGCCGGTCAGATTGGGGAGCAGATGCCGGAAAATGATCCGGAGAGGACCGGCCCCCAGCGATTGCGCGGCGAGGACAAATTGTTTCTCGCGCAGGGCCAGGACCTGACCCCGGACAATGCGTGCCATGGTCAGCCACTCGACAATGCCCAGGCCGACAAACAGCAGCAGGATCGAGGCCAGTCCGAGAAAGTCCAGCATCCCCCACTGTTGCAGGACCACCTTGATGTAACCGGTCAGCGAGGCGATGAGGATCATCACAAAGACAATCCGCGGCAGGGAATAGAGGATGTCCACCAGACGCATCATCATCTCGTCGATCTTCCCTCCAAAATATCCGGCAATCATCCCGTAGAGCACGCCAATGGTCATGCTGACGGTGGCCCCCACGAGTCCGACAGCCAGCGAGATGCGTCCGCCGTACAGCACACGGGTCAGCAGATCGCGGCCATGGATGTCGGTGCCGAAGGGATGCCGGAGGGAGGGCGGGAGATACTGCGCGGCGGAGGTTTTGTCGTAGGTGTCGCCATGGATCCACTCCAGGACCGGGGGACCGAGGAGGACGGCCAGGACCATGATCGCGCCAAAACACAGCCCGGCCATGGCGGCGGGATTTCTCCGCAGGCGCAGCCAGGCACGGCAGGTGGGGTTTTCGGACCGGGGTTTCATGGGGGTGTCATCCAATGCGGATCCTCCGGTCCAGAAAGGTGTACAGCACATCGACGACGAGATTCAGCAGCACGAGCAGCGTGCAGTAGATGATGGTCACTCCGCCGGCCAGAAAATAATCCTTGTTGAGGATGCTGTTGACAAAAAAGGGACCCATGCCGGGAATCTTGAATATCTCCTCGACAACCAGCGACCCCGTGAGGATGTTGGCCGCCATCGGACCGCAGTAGGTGACCACGGGAAGGATGGCCACCTTCAGGGCATGTTTGAAGACCACCCGCATCTCACCAAGACCCTTGGCCCGTGCGGTCCGCACAAAATCCTGATTCAGGGTCTCCAGCATGCTCGTCCGCATGAGCCGGGCCACGGAGGCGGCAAAAGGAAGGCTCAGGCAGAAGGCCGGCAGGATCATCTGGTCCCAAGACCCCCACCCGGCAATGGGAAAAAGATGCCAGGACACCGCAAGAAACAGGATGAGCACCGGGGCGGTCACATAGTTGGGGATGGAGACGGCCATCAGCGCCAGAAACATCAGTCCGGCATCGGCGGGGGAATTCTGACGCACGGCGGCCAGACTGCCGATGACAATCCCCGCGGCCAATGCCATCACAAAGGCCAGGGCCCCCAGCACGAGGGAAACCGGAAGGGTCTGGGCGATGATCTCATTGACCGAGCGGTTTTTGTACCGGAGGGAGAGCCGGAGATCGCCCCGGGCCACGTCACTGATGTAGGCGGTGTACTGCTGCCAGAGGGTGCCATCGAGGTTGTACTTGGCCAGCAGGGCCTTTTCGACACTGGCGGGCATTTTGCGGTCCTTTGAAAATGGGTTGCCAGGGGCGATCCGCATCAGAAAAAAAGTCAGGCTCACCACCACAAAAAGGATGGGCACGAGCATCAACACACGTTTGGCAATGTACAGGGGCATGATCGATCCGGCCTCTTCTTTAGACGGCCCCGGGTTTTTCCTCAACGGAATTCAGAAACACGGTCGGCGGCGGCATCCTCCCGCCCCGATTTGAAATTAGACTTTGCCGCGGCTCTGTGCCATTCTTCGCGGCCTGCCTATGAAACAATATGCCACGCTGACAGTCATCGGACGCGACAAAACCGGGGTCATCGCCCGAGTCACCCATTTTCTCTTCCTCCAAAAGGCCAACATCGAGGCGCTGGAGGAACAGGTCACCCGCGGACAGTTTTCCATGACGCTCCAGGCTTCCTGGCCGGCGGACCGCTTCGAGGAGGGCAGATTGCAGAAGGGAATCGACGCCCTGGCGCGGGAGCTGGACATGGAGATCAGACTGCGGACCGCCCCGGCGGACCGCACCCAGCGGCTGGCCCTGCTGGTGACCAAGGAGCCCCACTGTCTGGAGGCGATCTTGGCGGCGATCAAATCCCGGAAGCTCAAAGCCCGTCCGGTGTGTGTGATCGGCAACCACGAGGTGCTGGCACCGCTGGCCAAAAAACACCGTCTCCCCTTTCATCATGTGCCGTTCGGACGCGATCGCGCGGCCTCGGAAAAAAAAATCCTCGAATGGCTCGACGTGTATCAGGCGGATTTCATCGCACTGGCCCGGTTCATGAAAATCCTTTCGCCGAACTTCGTCTGGCGCTGGAAAAACAAAATCATCAACATCCATCCCTCCCTGCTGCCGGCCTTCCCGGGCGCGAGTCCGTACTGGCAGGCGTATGAAAAGGGCGTCCGGATCGCGGGGGTCACGGCGCATTTTGTGACGACCCACCTTGACGAGGGACCGATCATCTGGCAGGAAAGCTTCCCGATCAGCCCGGAGGACACACTTCGGGACATCATCGCCCGGGGGCAGGCCCTGGAATCCAGGACACTGGTCAGGGCCCTTCAGCTTTTTGTCAACAAACGCCTGGATGTCCACTGGGGCAAGGTGTACCGGTTCTGAGCCGTTCCGGTTTCCAATGGAGTCCCCCTCCCCCCTGTCGCGTCCCTCACGATCGCGGCACGCCCCAGGAAAAAATTTTCCGCTGTGAACCACGACCTGCCCATTTTTGAGATTGAGGAACGTCTTTGCACGGCCCTGCCGGTTCACCGGCGGCTGGTGCTGCACGCACCGACGGGATCGGGCAAATCCACGCAGGTTCCGCAGATGCTGCTGGACCGGGGGCTTTCCCCGGGGGGACAGATTGTCATTCTCCAGCCCCGCCGCCTTCCCACACGCCTGCTCGCGGCCCGCGTGGCCTGGGAACGGAACGTCAAACCGGGCACGGAGGTGGGCTACCATATCCGCTTCGAGGATGTCTCGGGGCGGGACACGCGGATCAAATACGTCACCGAGGGCATCCTGCTCCGGCAGATGCTCCACAATCCGCGGCTGGAGGGCATCGGCACGGTGGTTTTCGACGAATTTCACGAACGGCACCTTTATGGCGACATCACTCTGGCCCGGGCCCTGGACATCCAGGCCACCACACGTCCGGACCTGAACATCCTGGTCATGTCCGCCACGCTGGCGGTCGAGCAGCTGGAGGCGTATCTGGCCCCCTGCTCGGTCCTCTCCAGCCAGGGACGAACCTATCCGGTCGAAATCAGCCACCTCCGCAAGGACAGCGATCTGCCGGTCTGGGACCTCGCGGCCCGGGAATTTGAACGGCTCATCGAGATGGGCGCGGAAGGGGACGTCCTGGTTTTTATGCCGGGTTCCTTCGAGATCAACCGCACGATCCAGGCGATCCAATCCACAGGGGCCGCGAAGGGGTTTCTGGTCCTGCCACTGCATGGGGAACTCCCGCCCCGGGACCAGGATGCGGCGGTCGCCCGTCACGACCGGCGCAAGGTGGTCGTCGCCACCAATGTGGCCGAAACGTCCCTGACCATTGACGGGGTGCGCCTGGTCCTGGACGCGGGTCTGGCCCGGATTCCAAAATTCGACCCCCACCGCGGCATCAACACGCTTCTGGTCGAGAAAATTTCCCGCGCCTCGGCGGATCAACGGGCGGGACGTGCCGGGCGCACGGCCCCGGGCCTGTGCGTGCGCCTGTGGACCGCGGACGATCACCGTCTGCGCGCGGCACAGGAAATTCCGGAGGTCAACCGTCTGGACCTCGCCGAGGTGGTCCTCACACTCAAGGCGGCGGGCATCGGGGACATCCGCTCCTTCCGCTGGCTGGAACGTCCCCGGGACTCGCTGCTGGACCGGGCGGAATCGCTGCTCCGTGATCTGGGGGCGCTGGACGGGTCGACGGGCGCCCTCACCGACCTGGGGCGCCGCATGCTGTCCTTTCCGGTGCATCCGCGCTACTCGCGCATGCTGCTGACGGCGGAGCAGTACCGGTGTGTCACCCCGGTGGCCCTGATCGCAGCCCTCACACAGGGCCGAGGCGTCCTCCTGCGGCGTCAGCCCAGGGAGGTGCTCCAGAACCGCGAGGACATCCTGGGACAGAGCGCGGCCTCGGACTTTTTCCTCCTGATGCGGGCCTGGACCTTTGCGGACAAACGCGGGTACTCGCTGGAGGCCTGCCGCAAACTGGGGATCCACGCGCAGAGTGCGCGTCAGGTGGCCCCTCTTTTCGAGTACTTTCTGCGCATCGCCCGCGAGCAGGGTTTGACGACCGACCCCGCCCCGGTGACGGATGAGGCGATTCAAAAATGCATCCTCACGGGGTTCTCCGACCAGCTCGCCCTGCGTCTGGACCGCGGCACCGGACGCTGTCAGCTGGTCCATGGTCGGCGGGGCATTTTGAGCCGGGAGAGTGTGGTCACGGAGGCCCCGCTGATTGTGGCGGCGGAGATTTCCGAAATCGAGACGGGTCACCGGGAACTCAACGTCACCCTGGACATGATCACGGAGGTGCGGCAGGAATGGCTGCAGGAAATTTTTCCCGGTGACTTTGCGGAGGGGCACACGGTGGTCTTTGACCCTGCCACCCGCCGGGTGGTGGGGGTGCGGCAGAAACTTTTCCGTGATCTGCCGCTGGAAAACAAATTGAGCGAAAAGGTGCCCGAGGACGCGGCGGCCCGGGTGCTGGCGCAGAAAGTCCTGGAGGGGGAGCTCAAACTCAATGAATGGAACCACGGGGTGGAGCAATGGATCATCCGGGTCAATTTCCTGGCCACACATTGCGCGGACCTGGGACTGACGCCCATCGGCAAGGAGGACTGCCGGGCGATCATCGAGCAGGTCTGTCTGGGAGCCTTCGGATACAAGGAAATCAAGGACAAACCGGTCATGCCTTTTCTCAAAGGCTGGCTGAGTCCCGCCCTCGTGCCCCTGATTGACAGATACGCGCCCGAACGTCTGGAAATGCCGGGCGGACGCCGGGCGAAGATCGAGTATTTTCCCGACGGGACCACGCCCAAACTCAGCACCACGATCCAGAATCTTTTCGGGCTCCAGGAAACGCCCCGTATCGCCATGGGCCGGGTCCCGCTGCTCATTGAAATCCTCGCCCCCAATCAGCGTCCGGTCCAGGTCACCCAGGACCTCACACGGTTCTGGTCCGAGCACTATCCGAAGCTCAAGGCGGAGCTTTCCCGCCGTTACCCCCGCCATGAATGGAGGTAGGCACGCGGATCATCGGCCATGCAGGGCGCCGGCAGACATGTCATATTTTCTCCCGGCGGCCCGGACCATGGCGGCACAGAATCCTTGAAACTTCGGACCGAATCCATGTTACTGGTACGTGCGCATGCACAAACCCCTGTATCTTGATTATAACGCCACCACCCCCCTCGATCCGGGGGTCCGGGAGGCCATGCTGCCCTTTCTGGGCGATGCCGCCTTTGGCAATCCCTCCAGCATTCATCATTTCGGACGCGAGACCCGGGCGGCGGTGGATGACGCCCGTGATCTGGTGGCCCGGACACTCCGGGCACGCCCGGCGGAAATCATTTTCACCGGCGGAGGCACGGAGTCCGACAACCTCGCCCTCCTCGGTCTGGCCCGGGCCCACGCGTCGCGGGGACGCCACATCATCACCTCCCGGATCGAACACCACGCGGTCCTGCATGCCTGCCAATATCTGGAAAATCATTGCGGATTTTCAGTCACCTATCTGAACCCCTCCCCGACAGGACGGATCGATCCCGCGCAGTTGGCGGCGGCCCTGCGCCCGGAAACGGTCCTGGTCTCGATCATGAGTGCCAACAACGAGACAGGCGTCCTGCAGCCGGTGGCGGAAATGGCCGGAATCTGCCGCGCAAAAGGGGTTCTTTTCCACACCGATGCCATTCAGAGTTTCGGCAAACAACCGGTCTTCCCCCACGACTGGGGCGTGGACGCCCTGAGCCTGGCCCCACACAAATTCTACGGACCCAAGGGAACGGGCATTCTGTTTCTGAAATTCGGGCTGACCCTGGAGCCGATCCATTACGGAGGCTATCACGAGGGAGACCGTCGGCCAGGAACCGAAAACGTCGCCGGAATCGTCGGGGCCGCCGCGGCGGTCGCTCTCGCCGCAAAAGCCGACCTGGAAACGTTTCAAAAGCGATCTTTTGACCTGACGGAAAAACTCTGGACAGGGCTGAAAAATCTTCCGGGAATCCGTCGCAATGGTGATCCGGAAAAGCGTCTGGGCAACACCCTAAACGTCAGTTTTGAAGGATTGGATGGGGAGGAGCTGCTGATGAGCATGGACTTGGAGGGGCTCTGCGTGTCGAGCGGTTCCGCCTGTATGGTTGGCAGCGTACAGCCTTCGCATGTTCTTATGGCCATGGGAGTTCCGGAACATGTCGCAAAGGCGACAATCCGTTTTTCCATCGGGAAATCCACCACTCCGGAGGCGATTGACCACATCATTACAGTGACCCGATCGGTTGTCGGACGACTTGCCAAAACGGGCCGATAAACAGGCCAAGACCCCCCCATCAAAAACGTTGGATTTTTTTCACGTATTCCCCTATAAAAGCCTATTCATGTGAAAACGGACCAAGCCTCATCCAGTCTGATCGCCCGTCACGTCCAAGCCATCCCGCGCTCCGGGATTCGTGACTTTTTTGACATTGTGTCCACCATGAAGGATGTCGTGTCCCTGGGAATTGGGGAACCCGACTTCATCACCCCCTGGCACATTCGCGAGGCCGGGATCTATGCGCTTGAAAAGGGCCGGACCTGTTACACCTCCAATCTGGGTTTGCTCCGGCTGCGCCGCGAGATTTCAAAGTATGTCGAAAATGTGTTCCGTGTCCCCTACCACCCCGAGCGTGAGATCATCGTCACGGTGGGTGTCTCCGAGGCGATGGACCTGGCACTGCGGGCGCTGATCAATCCCGGTGACGAGATCATCTACCACGAACCCTGCTACGTTTCCTACAGTCCGAGCATCGTCCTGGCCCACGGCATCCCGGTGCCCGTTTCCACGGGCGTACGCGAGGGGTGGAAGGTCACGGCGGAGGCGATTGAAAAGGCGCTCACCCCGCGCACTAAGGCGGTCATCCTCAATTTCCCGACCAACCCCACCGGCGGCACCATGCCCCTGGCGGAACTCGAAAAGATCGCCGCCCTGGCCATCCGACACAATCTGGTGGTGCTCACCGATGAAATCTATTCCGAGCTGACCTATGAAGGCGTCCACCATTCCATCGCCGCCCTGCCCGGGATGAGAGACCGGACCATTTTTCTGCACGGATTTTCAAAGGCCTTTGCCATGACCGGATTCCGGATCGGCTACGCCTGTGCGTCTCCGCCCCTGCTCGACGCGATGATGCGCATCCACCAGTACTCGATGCTCTGCGCCCCGATTGTCAGCCAGGAGGCCGCCATTGAAGCCCTGGCCAAGGGCGAATCGGACATGATTCAGATGCGCGGGGAATATGAAAAACGCCGCAATTTCATCGTCAACAGCCTCAATTCATTGGGGCTGGATTGCCACCTTCCCCACGGGGCCTTTTACGCCTTCCCCTCCATCGCACGGACCGGGATCGGGTCCCGCGACTTTGCCCTGGGGCTCCTGGACAGCCAGCGTGTCGCGGTGGTGCCCGGCAATGCCTTCGGCGCCTGCGGCGAAGGCTTCATCCGCTGTTCCTATGCCACCAGCCTTGAAAAGATCGAAACAGCCATGAAGCGTCTGGACCAATACATGCAAACCCGTTTTGCCCGGGTCCACCACGCCGCCTGAACGGAGAAGTCCCATGCACCCGGCCATTCAAGACAGCTCATTTGACTCGATCAAATCCTATTGCATCGGGCTGTTCCGAAACCATTTCCCCCAGGAAAACACCGCCTCCCTGGAACGATCCTTCGACCATGTCCGCAACCTTTTCGAGGGCAAGGCTCCGGGCTTCCAACCCATCGACATCCGGTTCCACGATCTCGACCACACCCTCCGGGTCACGGCCGCCACCACCACCCTGCTGGACGGATTCCAACAGTTCAACTCAAAGGGTTTGAAGTTCACCGCCCAGACTTTCCGGCTGGGCATTCTGGGGGCACTTCTCCACGACAGCGGCTATCTCAAACGCACCGGCGACACGATCGGCACCTGCGCCAAATTCACCAAAAACCATGTCCGCTACAGTTGCCAGTTCGCCGACCGTTACCTCGCCGAGCTTGATTTTCCGATGGCCGCCTCCCTCTCGATCCAGAATATGATCCAATGCACGGGTCTGGGGGTGGATACCCGCAAAATCCAATTCTGGTCCGAGGAGGAACGCATCGCGGGATACTGCATGGGATCGGGGGACTATCTCGGACAGATGGCCGATCCGCACTACCCGGACAAACTCTCCTACCTTTACCAGGAATTCTGCGAGTCCATCGCCTTCGACAAAAGTCCCAGTCCCTCCATGGTGTTCGAATCGGCTGCCGATCTGATCCGCAAAACCCCGGGCTTCTGGCGGAACTACGTCATTGGTTTCCTGAAAAATCAGCTCGGCTATGTGTATATTTTTGCCAGCAATCCCTACCCGGACGGACCCAATCCGTTCATTGATGCCATCGAGGTGAATATCGCCAAGATTGAAAAAATGGCCTAGCCCCCCAGCTTCCGCAGAAGCTCATAGGTGTAGAGTCCGTCACTGTGCCCATCACCCCAGTGGGGTTGCAGGCAGTAGCCTCCGACGGGATTGACTTTCAACAGTTGATATTTGGCAGGCGTCTCGGAAGTATCCGGTCCCTTGTAGACCTGCCCCAAAAGGTCCCGCTCCCCGGAACAGGAGGCGCAGGGACAGCTCCGGCGCAAGACCGTGAGGGGGACAAAACTTTCTCCTCCTCCCTCCCAGAGAATGGCCAGTTCGTCATTAATTTGCTGATAGGATTTCAATTGCATGGACTGGAATCATAGCAGGCGCAACCCCTTGGTTACAAGCGGGATGCTTGATCGTCAAAAGTCCGTTTTCAGCCACTCATCAACCCATTTGACCGTTGAACCGATTTTCAGTCCGTTCAGATCAAATTATGGCAGGATCGTGAAAACTCCATACAAACTCTCGACGGGAGACATCTCATATCGGTAAAAACGACAACTTTTAAAATTTGGGGAGGCAGAGTCATTCTTCATCAGGTTACCATCCCCCTTAGGTAACCTGCGATAGCCCCGGACCACACAACATGGCTCTCTTCCCCAGCGGGAGCTGCGCAAGCGGCTCCCGCTTTTTTTTTTGTAAAATTAAAAAAATACATTGAAAAAAAATATTATTAATTTGATAACTGTCGTCTGAAGGGCCCTCTGTCGTGGCGCGATACCCCCTATCGCAGCCATATCCCCCCCTACTCCATACGACATGGCCCTTCATGGGCGGTTCCGCAAGGAACCGCCCCTTTTTTTTTGGTGGGACGGGGGACATGCAAAAAAAGGGCATCTGCGGTGACACCCCTTGCACAATCAAATATCCAAGGAGAGCGTCCCCACACTGCTTTTGGGAGTCAATCTCCACCCCACCGCAAAAAAGCCGGGAAAAGGGGCCTTGACTTATCCTCCCGCTGTTCCCTATTTTCGTTGATTCAACTTTTGCGCTCGTGGTGAAATGGCAGACACGCTAGATTCAGGTTCTAGTGCCGCAAGGCATGGGAGTTCAAGTCTCCCCGAGCGCACCAATTTTCAACCTCCCCATCCCATCAATCCGTTGAGCCTCCATACGTTTTTCGCCTTTCCGTCAGGAAAACAGAACCGGGGCGGCGCCATGAGGCCCGGACCATGAACCGGAGCAATCCACAGGATTACATCGCCATCTTCAGCGATGTCCACAGCAACCTCCACGCCCTCACGGCAGTCCTCGCGGACATGCATCAGGAGGGCATCAAAAACAAGGTCTGCCTCGGGGATGTGGTCGGGTACGGGGCCAACCCGAAGGAATGTCTGGAAATCGTCCGCAAATTCAATTGCCCCATCCTGCTGGGCAATCACGACGAGGCGGTTTCCGTGGAGGGCAAAATGGACCGTTTCCGCGACCACGCCAAGGAGGGGGCGGTCCACTCCCGCCGCGAACTGACCGAAAACCAGCTCGACTTTCTCCGGACACTGCCGCTGACGGATACCGACCGCGACATGAGTTTTGTCCACGCCTCCCTGCACGAACCCTCCCAATGGCACTACGTGATCAATTCCCAGAGTGCCGAGGATCATTTCCACCGTCAGCCCACCCCTTACGCATTTTGCGGACACAGCCACATCCCGGCGATTTTTGAACAGTGCGACCTGGATACGGTCCAATATTATCCGGGGACGGATTTGTACGAGGTCTCCGACCGCATTTTTTCAGAGATGAATCCCCTGGGATACAAATACCTGGTCAATGTCGGTTCGGTCGGCCAGCCCCGGGACCATGACCCCCGCGCCTGTTACGTGCTCTTCAACACGCGGGAAAAAACCATCGAATTCCGCCGGGTCGAATACGACATCGCCGGGGCCGCCCAGGCCATCCGCAAGGCGGGTCTGCCCGAATTCCTCGCCCGGCGCCTTTCCGAGGGAAAATGAATCACCGGAACCGACCATGAAAATCCACATGATGACCGGCGGCATCGCCTCCACCAACGCCTACTTCATCAGCAATGCCGGCCAGTCGGTCCTGATCGACGCCCCCGAGGGCGCGGCAGACTGGGTCTCCTCCCTTTTGGAGGACCCCTCCCTCAGGCTGCATTCCCTCATCCTCACCCACGGCCATTTCGACCACACATGGGACGCGGCGGTCCTCCGCAAAAAAAACCAGTGCGAGGTCCTCTACCACCCAGCCGACGCGATCCTCATCGAAACACCGGAGATCCAGGCCGAATACGGGTTCCCAAAAGTCACCCCGGTCAAAGCCACACGGTTGCTCACGGAGGGGAACACGCTGGATTTCGGCCCGATCCACCTGCGCATCCTCCACATCCCGGGACATTGCCCGGGAAATGTGGCCCTGGTGTGGGACGCCGAAAAAACCGTCTTTGTCGGGGATGTCATCTTCGCCGGAAGCATCGGGCGGACCGATCTGCCCGGTGGTTCTCTGAGCCTTCTGCTGGAAGGGATTCGCGACAAACTGTGGCGGCTGCCCGACGATTACCGCATCCTCAGCGGCCACGGCCCGGCCACCACCATCGGCCAGGAAAAAAAATCAAATCCGTATTTGAAAGCCTGAATCGGTCATGAAATCGCTTCAACTCATGCAATTGCTGCTGTCGATTGTCGTCCTGGTCCTCGTCTCGATTCAACTGGTCCTGACAGCCGCTCTCTTCATCCTCGTCCTGGCAGGAAATCCCGACGCGAACCCGCTCCACAACCTCTCCTGTTGTTTTGTGGAAAAAAAGCCGGGCCTGGAGGGAGTCTGGATCATGGGCGGCCCCTACAACCAGGGCAAGCCGTGCCGCATTGACAGGCACAACGGCCAGCTCCTGGCCACCAATGAGAACGGGGGCGTTTCCCGGATTCAACTCCTCGAAAACAATCAAATCTCCGCCCTCAACTGGGAAAACGGGATGGTGGGCCGGGTTTCAAGGGACTGCTCCCGCATCGACTGGGCCAACGGCACCTGGTGGTCCCGGGCTTCGGATCAAAAAAAATGACGCGCCCCCCACTCCGTGTTTGCCCCCACCCCACCCTTCCGGCTAGAAAGGGCACCGATGTTCTACAAAAAAATCCTCCGCCCCCTGCTGTTCTCGTGTGACTCCGAGGAAATCCACCACGCCCTGATGGGCCTGCTCGAAAATTTCGGTCCCACTCCCTGGTTCCAAAGCCTCTTACCGCACCTGACCCGCGTCGAAACCAAACCGGTCCATCTGTTCGGGCTGACCTTCCGCAATCCCGTCGGACTGGCGGCCGGCTTCGATAAAAACGCCACCGCTATTCCGGCCTGGCAGGCTCTCGGGTTCGGTTTCGTCGAGGTGGGCACCATCACGGCCCTGCGCCAGCCGGGCAATGACAAACCGAGGCTTTTTCGACTGATCCCCGAGGAGGCGCTCATCAACCGGATGGGGTTCAACAACGAGGGAGCCGAAATCATCGCCGTTCGCCTGCGGGAACTCCGTTCGGATTTCCCCTCCCTGGCCATCCCCGTGGGCATCAATCTGGGCAAAAGCAAGATCACTCCGCTCGAGGCCGCCCATGAGGATTATCTCCAGTCCTTCCGCGAACTCAGGAATGTGGGCGACTATTTTGTCATCAACGTCAGTTCCCCGAACACCCCGGGCCTGCGCCAGCTCCAGGACAAGGACCATCTGCGGCTGATTCTCTCGACTCTTCGGTCGGAAAATGCGGAGGGCAAACCCATTCTGGTCAAACTCGCACCGGACCTTTCCCCCGGCCAGATCGACGAGGCGTTGGAGGTCATCCTCTCCGAAAAAGCCGCAGGAGTCATTGCCACCAATACGACCATTTCACGGGACACACTGCCCCTGCCGACGAGTCCCCTCGCCCGGGAGGCGGGCGGGCTGAGCGGAAAACCGCTGCGGGAACGTTCCACCGAGGTCATCAGTCACATTGCGCGGGTCACCTCCGGCAAACTGCCCATCATCGGTGCCGGGGGCATTTTCACGGCGGAGGATGCCGCCGAAAAACTGGGGGCGGGCGCGAGCCTGGTCCAGATTTACACGGGGTTTGTCTACGAGGGACCCTTTGCGGTGCGAAACATCCTCCAGGGATTGAACCGCACCATTCCAACCCGAGTCGGAAACCTGGAATGAGGGCTTTCCCCGCAAAATTGCGAATTGCCAAGGTCTGAAAAACTGTTCTAATTCACGGATCATGTACTCCGAATATGTTCCCATTCTGGTCCAGGTGGTCATTGCCCTGGGCTTTGGAATCTCGTCGATGATCATCTCCCTGATTCTGGGTCAGCGCGGCCGCAGCACCCCCATCAAAAACGAGGCCTACGAATGCGGCATGATCGCCCAGGGACCCTCCTCGCCCCGCTTTTCGGTGAA
>JANRIZ010000112.1:0-3014 GCA_033764445.1 Verrucomicrobiia bacterium
TTGGCCCTGGGTTTGGTCAGTGTCGTGCGGTCGACACGGACAAACTTTTTGCACAGTTCCTGAATGGTCACACGGGAGCCCTTTTGAAGCTCCGCACACCAGAGTGCCTGCAGGGCCCCGCCATAGGCCGCCCCCTCGGCATTTTCCAGGGCCACCACGGGAGTGTCGAACACATCAGCCATGATCTGACGCCAGACCCCGGATTTTGCGCCGCCGCCGGTGATGCGGATCTCCGAGGGATTGATCCCGAGCTGGCGCAGACGGTTCAATCCATAGTTCATGCCCAGTGTAACCCCCTCCATCGCCGCCCGGGCGTAATGGCCCTGGGTATCGGTCCGGGTCGAGACCCCGAAAAAGAGTCCGGTCCCCTGGGGGACATTCGGGGTGCGTTCCCCCTCCAGATAGGGGATCAACAGCAGGCCATCGCTGCCCACCGGGGTTTTCTCCACCGCGGCGGCGAGTTTTTCATTGGTCCAGCCGTAGGTTTTTTTGATCAGCTCCGTGGCCACCGTCACATTCATCGTGCACAGGAGCGGCAGCCATCCATTGGTGCTGTCGCAAAATGCGGCGATCTCGCCCTGGGAATCGATGACCGGTTTTCCGGCGTAGGCGTAGATGGTTCCGGAGGTGCCGAAACTGGCCGTCACACAACCCTCGCGGACGTTTCCGGTGCCGATGGCCCCCATCATGTTGTCGCCGCCGCCCGCACTGACGAGAACCCCGGGATTGAACCCGAAGAGTTTTGCAATCTCCGGACGCAACGTGCCCGCCGGTTTGTCCGAACTCTGCAGGGCGGGAAGTTTTCCCATCAGGTCCGGGTCGAGGGCCATGATGACCCGGGCATTCCAGGTGCGGGATTTGACGTCCATCAGTGCCGTGCCCGAGGCATCGCCGTATTCCATGATCTTGCGGCCCGTGAACCAGAAATTGATGTAGTCGTGGGGCAGCAGCACACAATCGAGTTTTTGGTAGCAGGCCGGTTCGTTCTGTTTGAGCCACAGGATTTTGGAGGCCGTGAAACCGGCGGGAATGGAGTTGCCGATCATGGAAATGACCTTTTTGGAACCGCCCAATTTGTCCATGATCTCGTCGCACTGGGTGGCCGTGGCCGTATCACACCACAGCTTCGCCGGACGGATCACCTGCCCGGCGGCATCCAGGGGGACAAACCCGTGTTGCTGACCCGAGATCCCGATGGCGACCACGTCCGAGGCTTTGGCTTTGGCCGCCTTGAGCGCCTTGGGGATCGTGGACTTGATGGCATCAATCCAGACTTTCGGATGCTGTTCCTTGTGCCCCGCGGGGAGATGGGCAATCAGGCCGTATGGGGCGGCAGCACTGCCCAGAACCTTGCCTGTTTTTCCATCCACCACGATGGTTTTGGTGCTCTGCGTTCCGCTGTCGATCCCAATGTAGAGTGAGGACATAAGAGTAAGGGTGCTGTGGGTTGAGGTGTTTGCGAAGACCCGATCAATAGCAGGAATGGCCGCCTTTTGAAGCAGGAAATTTTCACCTCCCTCACGCCCCCCCGTGCGGACTATTCCAGCATCACCTGTTTGCGTCCGCGATACACCACCCGGCGGGCTCCGGCGGGCAACTGCCCCCATCCGGCGGCAATCCGGTCAAAATCCCGGGCCACATCGGACGGACGGTGGGCGTCGGAATTGACCATCAGCGGAATCCCGCGTTCCACCGCGGCGATGAGCATCCACCAATCGGGAAACTGAACCTGCATGGGGTGATGAAAGCCACTGGTATTGATTTCCAAGGCCATGCCTGAGCCGGCGATTGCGTCCAGAGCCCCCAGAACCGCCTTTTCGAGCAAACCCCGCGGACGCTCCTTCCATCCCGTGCAGCGTTGGGCCACATCAAAATGCCCCACAATGTCAAAAACCCGGGTCCCGGCCATTTCACCGATCAGCCGGAAGTAACGGATCAGCAACTCCTCGCGTTCGACCTCCCCGGCCCGTTCCACCAGACTCCAGATCGCCCCGTAGGGTCCACCCCCCGTACGTCCGTTCAGGCCATGGACCGACCCGATGGCATAATCCAGTTCCTCCCGCGCCGCAATTTCCTCAAAGTCCCGGACGGTCCGCGGATTTTCATCGTAGTCCGCCTCGATCCCGTACAGCACCTCGATGCGCCCCTGCCACCGGTCACGGGCCTCCAGAACCGCCTGCCGGTAGGAGGGGAAAACATCCCATTCCATGCGCGGACCCTGCTGGTAGGCATCCCGGAGGGGAATGTGGTCGGAGGCCCCGTAAATTTTCAGGCCTTTTTCAAGGGCGCTGGCGGCGTAGTCGGTCACTTCGCCCTGGGCATGGTGACAGCGGAAATTGTGCGTATGGCAGTCCGCCGACAAAACAGGGGCGGCCATGGCGAGACTCAGCGCGGCCCCGGGGCCGAGACCGGACCGGGCGTATTGACCGTGGGCGGGTTGGGAACGGCGGGGACGGGAATGCCCTTGTTTTTGAGCTCGTTGCTGTAGGTTTCCGCCATTTTGAGGTAGCGGTTTTTGCTGTTGCGCTCGAGCTGAAGCTGCTGGGTCATGTCATCCATCTCCTTTTGCTGCTGGCTGATCTGTCCCTGCAACTGCTGCTCGCGGGCCTTCATTTTGTCCATTTCGGCACGGATGACCGCCGTTTCCTTTTCCTTCTTGGAAATTTCCTCGGTGGCAAAGGCCTTGGCGGCGCGTTCGGCCTCCTCCAAATTCTTTTTTGCCTTCTCCTCCAGGTCTTTTTTAACCTCCTCGGTCTTTTTATTGACCTCCTCCTTGGCCGTCGTCAATTGCTTCTTCAAATCGTCCGTCTCCTTTGTTTTGGCCGCCTGCAGGGCCTTGATCTGGGGGGCGTAATAGAACAGATGCAGACAGACGACCACAACAATCAGGACAGCGGCGGCGCCCCCGCCAATGATCATGGGCATTTTTTCGGCCAAAGGATTTTTTGGTTTGGCCGCGCCCGCCAGTTCGGCCCCGGGGTCCGGGGGAATAAAGGGAGCGGGTGCTGCGGGGG
>JANRIZ010000126.1:0-7310 GCA_033764445.1 Verrucomicrobiia bacterium
GGGGAACGCAGAGTTTTTTCCACATCTGCGGTGTTCGGCGTCATCTGCGGGGAACTCAGAACGGAGGCGGGGAACAGAACACCCGCAGATGGCGCAGAAACCATTTGCATCAACCGGTTGAGAGGGTCGTCACTGCGCGTGGTTGTCAGCCGGGTCTGGCCCTTTTTGCGCAAGGATCACCGGATGCAATCACATCGGGCAATCCATCGCCCTGAGCCAGGCGCGGGCCAGGACCATATGTCCGATCGGATTGGGATGCACCCGGTCCCACGCCAGAAAGTTTGAATGGCAATGTTTCAAAACCGCATCCATCGCCGCCTGGGTGTCGACAAACTCCGTCCTGTATTTGCGGGCGACGGATTCGACGGCGGCACCGTACAGGTCCATCATATGGCGCATGGAATCCGCCCGCAGAGGTTCAATGTAAAAGGGCGTCATGAGAATGATCCCCCGGACCTTGGGTTGTGTCAGTTTCACCAATTCCGCCAAGGTTTCCCGATAGGGCTTCAGATGGACATGTGTCTCGGTTTGCAACGGCAGGTCGTGCTGGCGCCAGACATCGTTGACACCGATCATGATCGTCACCCAGTCGGGCCTGAGGTCGAGCACGTCGGTCTTCCACCGGGCCTTCAAATCCACAACCGTGTTGCCGGAGCTTCCCATGTTGACGACGCGGATTTTTCTTTCGGGACAGACCGCCCCCAGATGGGCATGGATCAAACCGACATAACTTTTGCCCTCCGCGCCAAAAAGCCCCTCGCCCACCGGTCGGGCCCGCTCACAATCCGTGATGGAATCACCGATAAACAACACCTTGCTGCCGTCCTTGATTTTCATGGGAGGCGACTATGGCAGAAACAAAAACCGATTCAAGCGGGCTCTTCTCATCCCACCGTCAGAAAGGCGGCGCGCCCGGAGAAGGCCATCCGCAGGGCCTCCCGCCAGCGCACACCATCGGGGCTTTTGAGCCTCGGATCGGCGGCAATGATGTCGGTGGCATAGGCGCGGGCCTGATTGAGCAGGTCGGTATCCGCCAGCAGATCGGCGATTTTGAGCGGCGGCAACCCGCTCTGTTCGGTGCCAAAAATGTTGCCGGGGCCGCGCAGCCTGAGATCCTCCTCGGCGATGCGGAAACCATCCAGGGTCTCCTCCATGATCCTCAGCCGCCGGAAACTCTCCGGGCTTTTGGCCTGACCGACCAGGATGCAGTAGGATTTGTGGGACCCGCGACCGATCCGTCCCCGCAACTGGTGCAGCTGGGAAAGCCCGAATCTTTCCGCATTTTCCACCAGCATCAGATTGGCATTGGGAACATCCACCCCCACCTCGATGACGGTGGTGGCCACGAGAATCTGGGTCTGGCCGGAGCGGAACCGTTTCATGACCTCCTCCTTTTCGACGGATTTGAGCCTCCCGTGGAGCAGTCCCAGGGATATTCCGGGAAACTGTTTCTGGAGGGTTTCGTATTCCTTGAGGACACTTTTGAGCGGCAGCTTGTCGGATTCATCAATCAGGGCATACACGATGTAGGCCTGTCGTCCCGCACCCACCTGCTTTTTGATGAAATCAAAAATCTCGGGCAGCTTTTTTTCGGTCCGCACGGCGGTGATGATTTCCCCCCGGCCCCGCGGGAGCTCATCAAGGACGGAAACATCCAGGTCACCGTACACGGTCAGCGAGAGGGTCCGCGGAATGGGTGTGGCGGTCATGACCAGCACATCGGGGTTTTGCCCCTTGGCCGTCAGTCGCGCCCGTTGGACAACCCCGAATTTGTGCTGTTCATCCACCACCACCAGTCCGAGCCTGTGGAATTCCACGGAGCTTTCGATGAGCGCATGGGTGCCGACAAAAACCGGCGGACGCGTTTTGTTGCCGGATTCAAAAAGACCCGGGGTCTGCTCCCCGGTCTTGAGACTGCCGGTCCGCAAAATGACCCGCACCCCCAGCGGCTCAAACCACCGTCGCAGATTGAGGAAGTGCTGTTCGGCCAGAATCTCGGTGGGGGCCATCAGGGCGGCCTGATATCCGGACTCAACGGCCTGCAACATGGCGTGGGCGGCCACCAGGGTTTTTCCGGAGCCGACGTCCCCCTGCAGGAGCCGGTTCATGGGGCGTCCGCGCCGCAGATCGGTCTCCACCTCGGCCACCACACGCTTCTGGGCGGCGGTCATTTCAAAGGGCAGTGACTGCAAAAAAGGGCCGGTCAGGGTGCCGTCGGGTTCGTGGACAATGCCCGGCAGATGCACGACCTGTTCGCGTTTGAGGGCGATGACCAGCTGCATGAGAAACAGTTCGTCAAAGGCCAGGCGGTTGCGCCCGGCGGTCGCCTCCTCAAAGGCCTGTGGAAAATGCACCTGACGCAGGGCGGTCTCCAGCGTGGGAAACCCGAACTTCCGGACCGAGACCGGCGGCAAAAGTTCGCCGATTTCCCCTCCATACTCTTCGAGACAGCGCCAGACAAGTGAACGGATCAGCCGGGGGGTCAGTCCCTCCCCGGCGGGATGAACAGGCACAATGCGGTTGATATGGATCAGATTGTCGGTGCCATTTTCCAGGATTTCAAAATCCGGATGGTCCATGGTCCATTGACGCCGTGTGGAGAGTTTGAGTTTTCCGTAGAAAATGACGTCATCCCCGACATTGAAAAAATTCTGGAAGTACGGGACATTGAACCACCGGGCGGTCAACTGGGCCCCGCCGGCCACGGAGGCCCCGCCCTCCTGGATGACCACCGAGACCATGGAGTTGGACCCTCCCCGGAACCGGGCCAGCTTGGTGCCAATGACGACTCCGCGCGCGGTGACCATCTCCCCCGCCGTCATCATGGCCAGCGGCGCAAAATGCCGACGGTCCTCGTAGCGGCGCGGCAGATGGTAGAGCAGGTCGCGCAGGGTGTGGATTTCCAGCCGGGCGAGGGCCTGGGCGCGTTGCGGACCGACCCCGCGCACGAGCTCGACCGGATCATGGAGCGGATGGACCCGTGCGGTTTCAGCTTTCACGCAGGTCCCGGATTTTGAGTTGGATCGTGCGCCGTCCGCGAAATTCATTCCACTCGGGACTGTACAGAATGTCCACCGCCCCCTGCGGGACCGGACGTGAGCCCCATCCGAACAGGATCCCGTCCAGGACTCCGCGCGGTCCGGCCAGGCGCAGCTTCAGATGTCCGCGTCCGACCAATCCCGCAGGGCTGGCCTGAGTGATCCGCCTGCCCCAAAAAAGCGGATCGGGGTGGCCCTGGCCAAAGGGCTGCATCCGGGCCAGCGCCTCCATGAAATTCTCGTCCACCTCTCCAGGATCCAACTCCACGTCGGCGATGAGAACGGGTTCAAGATCGGAGGGGGTCAAATGGCGGCGTCCGTATTCGTTGACCCTCTCACGGAACTCGGGAATCCGCCCAGCCTCAATGGAAATCCCCGCGGCCATGGCGTGTCCGCCGAATTTCTCCAGACACGGGGCGGCCTGCTCAAGCATGCTGAGGATGTTGAACCCGCCAATGCTCCGGCAGCTGCCCTTTCCCTGCCCCTTGGAATCAAACCCGATGACGACCACCGGGCGGTTGAATTCCCGCAGAACCCGGGAGGCGACGATGCCCACCACACCGATATGCCAGCCCTCACCCGAAAGGACGATGATGTGGTCCCCGCCCTCGGCGACCAGCGTGCGGGCCATTTCCACTGCCTCCTCGGCAATTTTTCGCTCAATGTCCTGACGCTCCCGGTTGGTCTCATCGAGATACCCGGCCAGTTCCCCCGCGCGGACGGGGTCCTGGCACAGCAGCAATTCGGTTCCAGCCATGGCGCTTTCCAGACGCCCGGCGGCATTGAGTCGCGGACCGATCTGGAAGCCGATCTGGTGCGGGGTCAGCGGATAGGTGATCCCCGCCACCCGGAAAAGCTCATTCAGTCCCACCGACCGTTTCTGTTCCAGCCGCGCCATCCCGGCCCGGACCATCAGCCTGTTCTCACCGGTGAGCGGCACCAGATCGGCCACGGTCCCGATGGCAGTCAGTCCGAGCAATTCCCGGAGACATTCCGCGGGGTCCATGCCGACGGGCAGTTTGTCCCGATGGACCTTCAGATAGGCATGCACAAACTTGAAACAAAGCCCCACGCTGGCCAGGGTGTCCAGGTATCCGGTCCGTTTGGGATTGACCAGCGGATAGTCCACGGGCAAGGGAATGGAAACCTCGTGATGGTCCAGGACAATGACCCGGGCACCCTGGTCCCGAAGCCACCGGATTTCCTCGACTGAATTTGTCCCGCAATCCACGGCAATCAACAGTCCCGGCGTGGTTTCCCGGTGACACCGTTCGACGGCTTCCCGCGACATCCCATAACCTTCATCCATGCGATGCGGAAGAAAGGGCTGAATCTCCGCCCCCATCGACCGGAAAAAGAGTGTGAGCAGGACGCTGGAGGTCACCCCATCCACGTCATAATCCCCAAAAACCACGATGCGTTCCCCCGCCCGGATTGCGGTTTCCACGACGGCCACAGCCTGTTCCATATCAGGCAACAAAAAAGGATCGCTCAAATCCCGGAGTTTCGGATCAAGAAAGGCGGAGATCGCGGCGGCATCCCGAAACCCCCTCTGCCACAGGATCCCCGCCAGCGCAGCAGGCAACCCGGATTCTTCCGCAATCTGCGGGGACATGTCACATTCCTTGAGAACCCATCTGGCCATGGCTCCGATTCAAACGGGAATCCCCCGGTGATGCAATTCCGGCGGAAAAGTTTTTGAATGGGGGAACCCGATTCCCACTGACGCCCCCCTACTCCTCGTCATTCCGCAGCTTGGCCAGCACGGAAAGATCTTCGAGTGTGGTGGTATCACCGGAAATCTCGGCACTGCCGGAGGCGATCTCACGCAGGAGACGGCGCATGATTTTCCCGGACCGGGTCTTGGGCAGGGCCTCGGTGAAACGGACGTCGTCGGGCTTGGCAATCGAACCGATCTCGCGCCCGACATGGTTGCGCAGTTCGTTCTTCAGGTCATCGGTGCCCTGTTCGCCGGATTTCAGGGTCACAAAGGCCACGAGGGCCTGACCCTTCAGTTCATCCGGACGCGCCACCACGGCGGCTTCGGCAACCTTGAGGTGACCGACCAGTGCGCTTTCCACTTCCATTGTTCCGAGGCGGTGACCCGAAACATTGACCACATCGTCAATGCGTCCCATCACCCAGAAGTATCCATCCTTGTCCCGGCGTGCACCGTCCCCGGTAAAGTACATGCCCTTGATCTCCGACCAATAGGCTTTTTTGTAGCGTTCGTTGTCCCCGTAGAGTCCGCGCAGCATGGAGGGCCAGGGGGAACGGATCACCAGCAGTCCGCCCGTGTTGCGGGCAACTTCCTTGCCTTCCTTGTTGACCACGGCCACATCCGCCCCAAAAAACGGCAGAGTCGCCGTCCCGGGCTTGGTCGGCGTGCAGCCGGGCAGCGGCGTGAGCATGATCGACCCGGTTTCCGTCTGCCACCACGTGTCCACGATGGGACATTTTTTCCTGCCGATATGCGTGTGGTACCACATCCAGGCCTCGGGATTGATCGGTTCCCCTACCGTGCCCAGAAGGCGGAGCGTTTTGAGGCTGTAGGGTTTGACCAGGTCCGTCCCCCATTTCATGAAGGCCCGGATGGCCGTCGGGGCGGTGTAGAAAATCGTCACAGCATGGCGGTCGATGATCTGCCAGAAACGGTCGGGCTGGGGATGGTTGGGGGCCCCCTCGTAGATGAGGGTGGTCGCTCCGTTGAGCAACGCGCCATAGGTGGTATAGCTGTGGCCGGTGATCCAGCCGATGTCGGCCGTACACCAGAAAATGTCCTCCTCATGGAGGTCAAAAACGTACTTGGTGGTCATGTAGGCCCCGAGCATGTATCCGGCGGTGCTGTGCAAAATGCCCTTGGGTTTGCCGGTGGAACCGGAGGTGTAAAGAATGAAGAGCGGATGCTCGCTCTCCAGCGGGGCGGCCTTGTGGACGTCGGAGGCCTTCCCGACGGTCTCGTGCCACCAGACATCCCTTTCGGGGACCATGGTCACGGGCGTGTTGGTGCGGTTGAGGACCAGGACCTTTTTGACGGTCGCACACTGGGCCACGGCCACATCGACATTTTTTTTGAGTTCCACCACCGTCCCGCGGCGGTACCCGCCATCGGAGGTGATGACCACACTGGCCTGACAGTCTTGGATGCGATCCTTGACGGCCTCCGCACTGAATCCGCCAAACACCACAGTGTGGGGGGCACCGATACGGGCACAGGCCAGCATCGCGACCATGGCCTCGGGCACCATGGGCATGTAGATCATCACCCGGTCACCTTTTTTGACACCCAGTGACACGAGAGCATTGGCGGCGCGACAAACCTGACGGTGCAATTCCCCGTAGGTGATGTGACGGATGTCCCCGGGTTCCCCCTCAAAAATGATGGCCACCTTGTTGCGGCGTCCGGATTCGGCATGCCGGTCCACGGCGTTGTAACAGAGATTGGTCCGGGCCCCGGTGAACCATTGGGCGAAGGGCTCCTTCCATTGAAGCACTTTTTTCCAGGGTTTGAACCACACCAGCTCCTGGGCCATTTTGCCGAAGAATTTTTCCGGGGCCCGGATGGATTGCGCATACATCTTTTTGTACTGCGCCATGCTTTTGACATGGGCCCGGGCGGAAAATTCCCTGGAGGGTTTGAAAAGTCTTTTTTCGGTGAGGACAGAGGTGATGTCGGATTGGCTCATAGTCCCCTGATGAAAACCGAAATTTGCCGATTTTCAAGAACGGGTTTGCACCGCCCTCCCACCCAAAGACCACGCCCCTCCTACGGTTCGGTCCCCGGCGTCTCTTTCCATCGGGCGATCAGATCATTGCGGAGACCCAGATGGTCCAGCACCCGGGCGACAACCGTGTCCACCAGGTCTTCCAGGGTTTGCGGACGCCCGTAAAAGGCGGGCATGGCGGGGATGACCGTCGCCCCAGCCTCAATGAGCGAAACCATGTTCCGGGCATGGATCAAATTGAAGGGGGTCTCCCGCGGGACCACGAGCAGCTTGCGCTTTTCCTTGAGAAACACATCCGCCGCCCGCAGCAGCGTTGTGTCCGATACCCCATGCACAATCCGTCCGACCGTGCCCATGGAGCAGGGAATGATCACCATCGCGTCAAAAACGGCCGAGCCGCTGACAAAGGGCACATTCATCGTGTTGTCCCGGTGCAGAATCACGCCCTCCCGGATTCTGAGATCCCCGATCTCCTCGTGGATGACCTGCCCGGCATACCGGCTCATGACCACGTGCACCTCATGTTCAGTCGTCGGAATCCGGTCCA
>JANRIZ010000032.1:0-9429 GCA_033764445.1 Verrucomicrobiia bacterium
AAGCCACGCCATCAACACGGCTGTCACCGTGGCCGCGAGCCCGGCCCAATAAACCCAGGGCAGAAAATATCCCTCGCGCACGGATGGCAGCCAGTACAAAAAAAACTTCCGCAAAACGCCCTGGTTGCTGCCGTAGATTTCCCCGGCGGGATCCACGGTGTTCAGACGGATGAATTCCAGAATGGTCCCCCCGTTTTTTCCGTACCACAGCAGGCCGAAAAACAAAACCACTCCGGTCACACCCAGCCACACCCAGTCCTGCCGGACCCATTCGTGCCGGGGTTTCTCCCGACGGGACTCCGCCATCCGTCGTGCGACGATCCATGCAATGAGCAGTCCGGGTCCCGCGCAGTACACCGGCGAGGTCACCTTGAAGAGCATGGCCACGGTGCCCACGAGCATCACCTGCAATCCCAGCCGGTGGAGCGGGGTCTCCGGGCTTTTGACCATCACCCCGCACAGGGCCGCCACAACGGCCATCTGCGGGGCCTCCACAAGAAAGGTCTGTCCCATCGCCAGGCTCACGGGGGCGGCGGCGATCAGCAGCACGGCCAGCAGGGACACCTCCAACCGACACAGGCTGCGAACGGTCATCCCAACAATTGCTCCCCCGAGCATCAGCATCGCCACCACCACGGTCAGCAACGCGGGTCCGATCCGTCCTACGGTATCCCCAAAAACATATGCACATTGCGCGAGATACGGGAGGCCGGGAGCGCGGTATCCGAGAACCGAGGTCATGGCCTGGAACCATCCCGCCGGGTCGGTGAGCAGGAGCTGCCCGAGATACACGGAGGCAAAGCCGTAGTCGGCCTGGTCCCACGGCCAGTACCTCCGGTCCAGCCACACCCAGATCAAAAGCGGGGAAAACAACAAGGCGGAAAGAAGGGCGATCTGCCAATGCTGCCGGATTGGAATCCGGCTCTCGGCGGGGGGCGATGCGGGGTTCATACGGATGAGTCAGGCACGGGGATTCCCCTCGGAGGGAAAGGGAAACGGACTCACACGGGACACTTCAATTCAAAACGGGGAATGCGCACGACCAGGCACTGGTCCCGGTCGTCCATGCCCAGATACGCGCCTTCGGCCACGCTGTCGCAGGAAATGGTGTGGTAACTGTTGTAACTGAATTTTTCGCCGGGCAAAAGTCGCGGGGTTTTTCCCACCACACCGTCGCCCTCGACAATGAGCTTGCCACCCTTCGCATCGGTCACCACCCACTTGCGCCCCTTGATGGTCACCACCCGGTCGCTTTCATTGTGGATGGTCACATAATACACAAACGGATGCGGCCGGTCGGGGGGCGCATCCAGCTGCGGATTGTGGACCACGGCGTCCACGGTCACACGCAGACCGGCAAGTTCCTGGGGAGCTTCCATTGCCCCTCTTTTTAAGCCCTCCCCGGGGGCTTGCAAGCCAAACTCTCCCCTTGAGTCCGGGTCCGTCGCCCCCTAGCATCGGTCCCGTGATTCCGGTCGCACTCACCATCGCCGGTTCGGACAACAGCGCGGGGGCGGGCATCCAGGCCGATTTGAAAACCTTCTCGACCTTCGGGGTGTACGGCACCACGGCGCTGACCTGTGTCGTTTCCGAAAACCCCCGCCGTGTGGCCGGCCTCCAGCCGGTCCGCCCGCAAATGGTCGAAAGCCAGATTCTCACCTGCCGCGAGTTCTTCAACCTCCGCGCCGCAAAATGCGGAATGCTTTACAGCGCGCCGGTCATCCGGGCGGTGCTTCGCGCGCTCGCCGGCACCCGGCTGCCCCTGGTTGTCGATCCGGTGATGATCGCCACCAGCGGCGCCCGGCTGCTGCGCCCGGAGGCCGTCCGGGTCCTGACCCGCGAGCTTTTTCCGCGGGCGGCCCTGGTCACCCCCAATCTCGATGAGGCCTCCGCGTTGCTGGGCCAGAAAATCGGTTCTGCTTCGGAGGCGCGTGAGGCGGCCCGCACACTCTCGGCCCGTTTCGGCGTTGCCTTTCTGGTCAAGGGAGGTCACCTGCGCGGACGCGAAGCCTCGGATTTCCTGTGGGATGGCCGCACAATGCACGTGTTTGCAGCCCGTTTCATCCCGGGGGTGGAAACCCATGGCACCGGCTGCACCTACTCGGCGGCCATCTGTGCGGGTCTGGCCCGGGGGAGCCGCCTTGTGGAGGCGGTCGGCGCGGCCAAAAAATTCATCACGGGGGCCCTGCGACATTCCCACCGCTGGCCCGGCGGACGCGGGGCTTTGAATCATTTCCGGCGGGGTCCATGAAATATCCGCTGGGGGGGATCACATTTCTTTTTGCCCTGGGCATCGGGTTGAACGCCTGGCTCTCCGTGCCCTTTTTATCCCTGGCCGCGGCGGTCCTGATGTGTCTGGTGGGTTTCTGGATTCTTTTCACACGCCATCCGCGCGCCGCCGGTTGGGCCCTGTGGTGTGCCATCGGTTTGGCGGGAGCGGCGGCCCTGGCCTTTGACCGGACCGTTTTTCCCGCCGACGACCTTCGCCACCGGCCAGACCTGCTGGGAGAGAATCTGGTCCTGGTGGGCACGGTCGATTCCCTGCCACGTTTCAAGCCGGGGGAGGACCCGTCCGATGAGGACTCGGGAAACACCCGGTTTCTCCTGCGTGTCCGAGAGTTGTCCACCCCGCAGGGGACCACGACGGCCTCGGGGCGGGTGATGATTTTTGCACGCGGGGTGGAACGTCACCAGCTGGCCTACGGCGACCGCCTGCGCATTGAGGGGCGGCTGACTCTTCCGCCGCGCTCCCGGAATATCGGGCTCTTTGACTACCGCACGTACATGGAAAGGCAGAATGTCTTCTATTGCATGCGCCTGAGAAATGCCTCCGATCTGAAACCCGACTCCCGGGGCAACGGCGGGTGGCTGACTTCCGCCGCCGGAGCGGTCCGCGACCGGGTTCACTCCAGCCTGAATCAAGGTCTGGAAAATGAACCGGAAATGACGGGGCTGCTCTCCGGGATGCTGCTCGGGTCCCGTGCGGATATTCCCGAGGAAATCAGTACGGATTTCCAAAAAACGGGCACGTTCCACATTCTGGCCGTCAGCGGCCAGAACCTGACCTTTCTGGCGCTGGTCTTTGTGATGCTGGCCCGGGCGGTCGGATTGTCCCGGTGGAAATGCGCGTGGATTGTTTTTCCGGCCATCCTTCTGTATTGTGCCGCCGTCGGCTGGCCTCCGGGTTGTCTGCGGGCCTTCTGGATGGCCACGGCCCTGATCGGTTCCTGGGTGCTGGTGCGGCCCAGCAGCCTCCTCAACTCGGTTTGTTTCGCCGCACTGGCCACGCTGGCCATGGCCCCTCAACAGCTTTTCGACGTGGGGTTCCAGCTTTCCTTCGCGGTGGTCATCGCCCTGGTGGGGGGGACCCCGCTGTTGACAGCCCGCACGGCGCACTGGTTCGAACGCGACCCGTTTCTCCTGCCGGAACTCGAAAGCCGCGCCCGCCGCTGGGCACGGGTGTGCGGAGGCCGCCTGACCACCCTCTTTTGCGGTTCGCTGATGGCCTGGCTGGGGTCACTGCCCCTGACCCTTTTCTACTTCCACCTTTTCAGCCCGGTCACGGTCCTGACCAACATGTGGGTGGTCCCCCTGGCCACGGTCGTCCTCTCACTGGGTCTGATGTCCTTCCTGGGCGGACTGGTCTGGCCCTTTCTCTCCACCCTCTACAACAACGCCAATTTCCTCTTCCTCAAATTGCTCCTGGCGGGGGTCCACTTTTTTGCACAGATTCCCGGCGGTTCGTTTTACGTTCCCTCCTGGCATCAACTGCGCGAGCCGCACACGTATGCGGTCCACATCCTCGACGTCGGTGAAGGTCAGGCGGCCATTGTCCAGACACCCCAATCGGTCATCGTCATGGATACCGGCAACCGCGCGGCGTGCGAATTCACCCTCATCCCCTATCTGAAAACGCTCGGGGTCAACCGCATCCATACGCTCGTCCTCTCCCACGCGGACGCCCAGCACATGGGCGGGGCCGTCTCCCTGCTGCAATCCTGCCCGGTGGACCGCATCCTCCTGGCTCCGTTCCCCGCACGACCCTCGGCGGCGGGCGAGGAGTTGCTCGATTTTCTCGAGCCACGTCTTGCGGACGTGCAACCGCTCACCCGCGGAGTCTCCCTCCCCCTCGACGACACCAGCGCCCTGCACGTTCTGCTTCCGCAAATGGCGCCCGCGCCGGGCAGGGGTGTCGCGGACGACTCCTGTCTGGTGGCGCGTATGAGGGTGGGTCCCCTGCGCATACTCTGGGCGGCGGACGCGGGGCGGACCGCAGGTCTGTGGCTGGCGGAATCCGACGGCGGGGAGACCCTGCGCAGCGAGATTCTGGTTCAGGGAAAACACTCAAAGGAACCGGGACCGGGGCGGGAATTTCTCGAAAAAGTCGATCCCGCTCTCCTGGTCCTTTGCCAGAAAAAGGCGCCGGACCGGCTGCCGCCTGGCCTCCGCATTTTCCGCACCGGACGGGAGGGGGGAATGATCCTCTCCTGGAAATCCGGGGATACGATCACGGTCACACCGCATCTGGGCCCGACGGTGGAAATCCCCATCACGACCACGGAAAAATGACATGGTCCAGGAAAAGCCTGAAAATGGTCACTTGGCGGGGCTGGTGGACGGAGGGGTCTGGATGCCGCCGGAGGAGGAGCCGCCCGAAGAGTACCAGTTTTTGTTCGGGGCCGTGGGATCGGGCTTGGGACCTTCGTCCTTCTTCTCATCCTTCTTGTCGTTGTCGTTGCCCCCGTTCTTCTTTTTGTCCTCCTCGATGGCCTTGTTCAAATCCTTGATATCCTTGGAAACATCGAGATTGGGATTGTTGGCCTGAAGCTCCTTGAGCTTGGCCACCTTCTGCTCCTCGGTGAGATCCTCAAACTTTTCCTTTTCCATGAACTTTTGAACCGCCCGGCTTTTCATCTGGGCATCATATTCCTGACGCTTTTTGAGGGCCTGATCGCTGTTGTTCTGCAAATCCTTGAAGGTTTTGCCGCCGGGAAGAAAGTCCAGCTTGGAAACCTTGCCATCCTTGAAATAAATCTCGCCACGCCCATAACTGAATATCTTCTCATCAGACCCGATTTTGATCGTGCCGATGGGCTCGCCCATCGCCCTGCGCACATCCTTTTCCGAATCGCCCACCTTGACGTCGCCCGCCAAAAGCCCGCCGCCTCCGGCCAGGATTGTGACCACCAAAAGGATCAGAATTTGTTTCATGGGTACACCTTAATTGAAATCCGCCGTTTGTTCCAGCTTTGTTATTGAGACGTTTGTCCCCGCGGTTTATTCACCGGTCATCGGGGCTCGCCCACCGCTCCGGCAGGGCCCTTTTCATTGGCACTGTCGATGGTGTTCTGATTGCCCTGCCCCCCCTGAATGCCTCCCTGGCTGGTGTTGGCGGGTTTGACCCAGTTTGTATTCGGGGTGGTGCTGGTGTTGAGAATCTCGGTTTGAAGCGGCTTTTTGAGGTCGGAGTCGATGCTTCCGAGCCTCTCAAGAATCTCCTCCTCCAGATGCAACGTCGTGCTTTGCGGATTGGCGTTCTGGAAATCCCGCAGGGCCTTGAGCTTGTTGCGGTCGGAAAGTTTCTGATAGAACCCATTGTTGACGAAATTATTCAGCCGGGTCTGGTTCTGCACCCGTCCGGCCTCCACGTCCGCATGCCAGGCCCGTTTGGAGGCCTGTGTCACCTCCTGGTTGGTCAGGTTGTCGGGCAGCAGATCAATGTCCATGACCTTGCCTTTTGCAAAGGAAACATCCCCGCGGTCGTAACTGACCGTTGTCACCCCGCCGGGCACCTTGATTTCCCCGCGTTCCGGCCCGAGGAGCGCCGTCACCTGCGGACGGGTCATCCCCATTTTGACCGTCGGTGAATCCTGCGCCATGAGGGCAACCGGAAGAAACAACAGGGCGGCGATAACAAGGGACATTGATTTCATAGCCGCGAACCCTATCAGAGTTCCGGAATCAATTCAACCTTCCCCATCCCTTCACCGAAAAATATCACCCCGCATCCACTCCCCCTCTGTCACTTTCCCGGGTGCCCAACCCAGGGAGATTTGATGCCGTGCGGATTTCAAAGATCACTGACTGACGCCCTCTTTCCCCCCGGACTTGACCCAAACGGCCTGCTTTAGTAATGAATATCCAATGTCCGGACCCTGTCATAAAAGGACGCCATTTTAGAGGCTATTGATTATGATAAAAAAAATGTTGCTAAATTTGTTTTTTGGTTCTAGATATAACTTGCCTGACAAAAAACATTTAAGAAACTTATGAAACTTCTTTCCGTAAAACGTATCTTTTTGACGTTATTTCTGGCTTTTGTCCTGCCCCTGGCAGTCTGGGCCGACGAACCTTCCGAGCTTTATTTAAACTTTTATCTGACGATGCAAAATGCGGAAAAGGCCGAATCCCAGGGGGATTTCCCAACGGCCTATGCCCGCTTCAAAACCGCCCAGGATACCCTCCTGAAAATCAAGGGCCAGTATCCGGATTGGAAAAAGGAAATTGTTGATTTTCGCCTCAAATACATCGGGGACGCACTCAACCGCCTGAAATCCAAGGTGCCGGAGTCTGTCGTCAACGCCATGCCCCCGGCAGTGGCTCCGTCCCCGACCCCCGCCCCCACCCCCTCGGTGGATACCTCCCCGACAGCCTCGGACTCCGATGATGTTTCCTCCCTCAAACAGCGCATTTCCCAGCTCGAAAGCGAATTGGCCACCACCAAACAGGAGCTGGCCAAGGCCAATGCCGACAAAGCCAGCCTGCAAACCCGCCTGGAAGAGGCCGAAAAAGCCCTGGCCATGGCCAAAAGTGCGGACTTCGACGCACGGGTCGCGGACCTGCTCAAGGAAAACAGCGAGCTGAAATCCAAACTGGCCACCGCCGAGGAACAGATACGAACCCTGGGCACGGGCGGGGCCGGGACGGATACGGCGGCGCTGACCGAACAGCTGGCCAAGGTCCGTCAGCAGCTGGAATTGAAGGAGCGGGAAAATGAATCCTTCCGCAAAGCCACCGAAGACCTCAAAAAACAGCTTGATGACGCCCAAAAATACCTCTCCTCGGGAAGCGGGGGCCAGTTGGCCACCGAAAACCAGATGCTGCGCGCGATCATCGACCGGCAGATGAAGGACCAGGCCCGCCGCGAGGCCGCGAAAAAACTCATCGATGAGGAGGTGCAGAAACTCCAGATCAAATCCGAGGTGCTCCAGCGTCAGCTCGAAATCGTCACCTCCCCCTACGAACCCCTCTCGGAGGCGGAACAGGCGCTCTTCAAAGCCCCCACCGTCGCCCCCTCGGATGTCACCTCCCCGTCCGCCGGCACGGAAGCCCCCCCGGCCGATGGCAGCATTTCCACGGAACTCTCCCGTCTCCAGGACTCCACGACCACCTCCAACCGCCCGAAAGTGCCCGCCGCCCTCCTGCCCTTGACCGAGGAGGCCCGCAAGGCCTTTGAAGCCGGGGATTTCGAGGCGGCCGCCATCAAATACAAGGAAATCCTCTCCAAAGCCCCCGAAAATCTCTACGCCCTCTCCAATCTCGGGGTGGTCTATTTCCAGCAGGGCAAACTGCCGGAAGCCGAATCCAACCTCAAAAAAGCCGTGGCCATCGCCCCCAATGACGCCTTTTCCTATTCGATTCTCGGGGTGGTCTACTACCAGAAGGGGCAGTTTGATCAGGCCATCGAGGCTCTCACCCGCTCGCTGGCCATCGATGCCAACAACGCCCAGGCCCACAATTACCTGGGCATCGCCTGCAGCCGCAAGGGCTGGATGGAAAATGCCGAACAGGAAATCCGCAAGGCCATCGAGATCGACCCCAACTACGCGGAAGCCCACTTCAATCTCGCGGTCATCTACGCCACCCAAAAGCCGCCTTCCAAGGCCCTGGCCCGCAAACATTACAACCAGGCGGTCTCTCTGGGCATCAAGCCCGATCCGGAACTCGACAAAATGATCCGCTGAATCTCCCCGGAGTTTTCATCCGCAGTTGAACACAGATTCTTTTTTTGGGTCTGAACGGTCAATCGAGTCTGTGTTGTCGCGATTCCCAGTTCTTGCGTCGGTACCTGATCAGGGGGAACGAAAGTGTATTCTCGGGCAAAATGTGTTCACGAAGCAGAATAAAAAGCACCCTTCCCAAAAATCTGTGTGAATCTGCGCCAATCTGCGTATAAGCCGTTCCGCAGATCACTCCTCGTAACAGAGCCGGGCAATACAACGTTCAAAACTGTCGTGACCGGAGACGATCTTGACCTCCACCCGCAGAAAGTAGACCGGCAGCAGCCTTTCCTCAATGTGCGGAAAGCGGACGGCGTCCTTTTCGGTGGTCAGGATCGCATCGGCATCGCGCCGGTTGGCGTTGGTGATCATGGTCAAAATCTCCCGTTCATGGAACCGGTGATGATCGGCGTAGCGGCGGGAATAGATGATCTGGGCCCCGAGATTCTGCAAACCCTCCTCAAAGGACTCCGGACGCGCAATGCCCGAGAGGGTCCCGATTTTGAGCCCCTTGAGCAGGTCCAGCTCCCGGCGTTCCCCGGTGTAGACATCCTGCAAATACAGGGGCTGGTGGTTGCACTCGATGATCTCGGCCCCGGGATTGAGTTCCCTGAGGTCCCGCTTGAGTCCCTCGGAGTTCTTGCCGTCGGATTTGGTGATGAAGATGTGCGTGGCCCGCGCAATGTTGGCGGGTGGCTCCCGCAAAATGCCCCGGGGCAGCAGATGCCCGTTGCCCCACGGGGTGGTGCGGTCAACAAGCACAAAATCAAAATGTTTCCCGCGCCGCCGCTGTTTCCAGGGTTTCAACCGCAGGTACTGGAAGCCGTCGTCGAGGATGATCGTGTCGATCCCGAAATGCTCCACGGCGTACCGCGCGCTTTTCACGCGGTCCTTGTCGACCAGGACCACCACCCCCTGCAGGTTCCTGGCCAGCATGTAGGGCTCGTCCCCGGCACTGACCGAATCAAGCAGCACGTACTGTCCGTCACTGACCACCTTGGGCGGCACCCGGTCGGTCCGCATCAGCAGCCGGTTGAGCAGACGCTCACGCAGCGGACGGGGTTTGCTTTTATAACCGCGGCTGAGGATGGCCACCTTGCGACCCTTGGCGTGGAGAGACCGCGCCAGCTTTTCGGTCAGCGGCGTTTTTCCCGTGCCGCCGACGAGGATATTGCCCACACTCACCACCTGGATGCCCATGGAGTGATCGTGAAAAATGCGGTGCTGGAAGAGGTAGATGCGCGTCTGCACCCCGATCCGGTACAGGTGGGAGGCCCCGTGCAGCAGAATGCGGAAGAGCGCGGCACGTTTGCCGTAACGCCGCTCCAAAATCACGTCCAGCCCGAATTGTTCGAGTTTCTCGAGTGTCTCACGCATGCTCACAGCCGCCGACTCTACCCGCTGCGCCCCCCAATCTCCACGAAAAAGG
>JANRIZ010000135.1:0-4038 GCA_033764445.1 Verrucomicrobiia bacterium
CGGAGACTGTTGCCAGGGTTGCCCGGGCAGAGTCGAGTGCCGTGCGGGAGCCCTCCGTTTTTTTGCGTTGTTCCTCCACCTGATCCTTGAGCCATTTGACCGCCGCGAATTGGATGGCCCCCTCCTTTTCCGCCGTATAACGGACATAGTATTGGGAAAACGCATTGGCAATATCGGCGGCCATGTTTGGATTGGGATGCTGCGCCGTGATGCTGATGAGGTTTGAATTGCGAATGGGTGTGGCGGAGACACAGGACTTCAGCAATTCCACCGTGTCCCTTGAAGTTGAATTCAGACCCTTAAGAAAGTCTTCACGAGTTTCGAGATTCAGGTAGCGCACGACGCGGGTGGCGAAATCGCGGCTGACCACGATCCGGGCTTGGGTTTCCAGATCCGGCGCAACACTTTTGGGACTATTGGTGGACTGCAGTGATTGGAATTGAAAGGGCGGCGAGATTTCGATGACAGCCGTGGATTGGTGGATTTTCGGGGATGTAAAGGCAAGGACAACAAAGGCGAGTGCCGCGATCAGCCCGCACGCAACGGATGCCAGGACGACGATCGCCAGGCCGGACCAGAAAGTCGGGGAGTCAGCCGTGTGCATGGAAAGGACCAAACCCGAAGGAGGCGGATTTGGCGAGGTGATTATTTTTCTGGCAAACCGGCAGGAGGCACGATTATGTAGGGGCCTGTGTTTCAGATTGTATTCAATGATGTCAGCGCCGCCGAGATGGCGCAGCTCCCGAAACTTCTCCAACTGGAGATTTTGAGCGAGTTTGACCGTCTGCCCGCGGATTTTGAGAAGGCCGGGGACGACAAATTTGGCAAACTTTCCCGGGATGGTAAGTCGCTTTTCCGGTTTCGGGCGAAGGATTACCGCATTTATTTTGAGCCGGGTGAAAAAAGCATCCGCATCCACCGCGTGCTGCATGCGAACACCCTCAAGGATTTCCTCTACCGCACCAAGCTGCCCCTGACCGATGAGGACGAGGTGCTCCAGAAAAACCCCGGTTTCTGGGACATGATCAACGGTCCCAAGAAATAGCCGTCCTCCCCGGAATCCGGACATGGTGCCGCCGACATCACGATTGAAAACCGGAATCCATGCCGGGACACTGGCCCTGATCGTCCTTCTTCTTTACTGGCCCGCCCTGTTTTTCCCCTACGTCAACTACGACGACACGACCTACCACTTTACCGGGAAGCCCCTGGATCCGGGCCTGTATGCCACCATGCCCGTGACCGCCCTGACCTATGAGCTGGAGCGGACAGTCTTCGGGATGAATCCCTTTGTCTCCCACCTGATCAATGTGCTCCTGCACATGGCCGTCACACTGATGGTTTACGGACTTTTCCGCGAGGCACTGGACCAGTGGAAACCGGGCAATCGCTGGGTCGAGGCCAGTGCATGGGCCGGGGCGCTGCTTTTTGCCCTGCACCCCCTGCGGGTCGAGCCCGTGGCCTGGGCCTCGGGCCGGAGAGAGCTCCTGTGCGGATTGTTTTATGCGGCGGCCCTGTGGGCGTACCTGCGATACAGCCGGGAGAGGGAAGGGCGGCACGGGGGTCACAGGATGCTCGGGGTTGCACTGGTTTTGTATGTGCTGGCCCTTGGCTCAAAATTCATGGCCGGCAGCCTGCCCATTCTGATGTGGGGTTGGGACATTTTGCGCAAACGCCGGACCGTGCGGGAGTGTGTGTGTGAGAAGGGATGGTTTGTGGGGGCGACCGTGTTGTTTGCGGGAATCTATGTCTGGGCCTACACACCGGGTCCGCAATCGCTGGAACAGGCCCCGATCCTCTTCCGTCTGGTCAATGCCGGGGTTGTGTACGGCTTTTATTTGCAGAGGACGATCATGCCCCTTGATCTTGTCCCTGCCTACGTCTTTTACAATGGCACCTTCCACCTGGAGCCCGCCGACTTCGTGGCCGCCGGGGCCGTGGCACTGGCACTGGCACTGGGCCTGTGGAAGGGCACAACTCCCGTGCGCGTGTTTCTCGTGTGCCTGACCGCCGCCTTCGGTCCCGTCCTGGGAGTGGTCAGCCTGGGCAACATCCACGCCGCGGACCGCTACACTTACATTCCCTCCCTGCTGATTTTTCTGGCTGTTTCCGCCGGGCTTTTGTGGCTGCGCAACTGGCGGGTCATGGGCCGTGGCGGCCAGATGATGGTTGCAAGCGGAATCGGTTTGTTGGCGGGCGTCCTGTTTTTCATCTCCCGTCCGCAGATCATGATTTGGTCCGACACCTATGCCCTGTGGGAGCATCAGGTCAAAATACTTCCCCAGCCGGCCATCTACTACAGCCTTGGGGAGAATGCGACCGCCGCGGGCGATCATGTGCGGGCCATCCGGTACTATGAGGGGGCTGTGGGACTCGTGCCGCAGTCGCCGACGGCGCTGTTTTTGCTGGCCCTGGCCCATTACAACGCGGGGCACGGGGCCGAGGCCGCGCATTTTGCGGAAAGGAGTCTGGCGGCCCGGCCCGGGTTTGCACGCGCGCTGTGGCTGAAGAGTTTTCTCGTCGCCTCACCGGAGGAGTCCGGACGCCTGTACGGGGAGGCCCTCAGAAACGATCCGACCATCCGCACCCTCAAACGCCCGCCCGCAGTGGAACAACAGATCAGGAGACCCTGACCGCGTGGGTTTTGTCGAGGCGGAGGATGTCGCCGGGTTTGGGGGTGATTCTGGCCGCCGGGTCGGTGATCTTTTCGCCGGCGAACTGGATGGAACCCTGCTGGATCAGTTTGCGGATGTCCCCGCGGGACTTGGTGATCTCGAAGGAATTTTTGTAGGCCGCCTCGGCCAGTTCAATCAGCCCGTACTCCCGCGCCTCCGCCGCAAATTGTGGGAGGTCGGCGTGGATGATGTCCTTTTTGGAAAAGCGCGTTTCAAAATCCGCCAGGGCACTGACCGCCGCGTCCTTGCCGTGGTATTGCTCCACAATGCGGAAGGCCATGTGTTTTTTGGCCTGCATCGGGTGGCGTTCCGTGTTGTAGGTTTCGCCGATGACCATCGGGTGCCACTGGACCATCAGTTCGTCGGAGACACTCATGGCCTTGCCAAACATCTGGATCGCGGGTTCGGAGATGCCGATGTAGTTGTCGAGGGACTTGCTCATTTTGTTCTGTCCGTCCAGACCCTGGAGGATGGGCATGACCATGACCACCTGCGGTTCCTGTCCGTCATCCTTCTGCAGGTCGCGTCCGACGAGATTGTTGAAAAGCTGGTCGTTGCCGCCCAGCTCCACATCGGCGCGGACCATGACCGAGTCGTAGCCCTGCATGAGCGGGTACTGGAACTCCGTGAGGGTGATGCCCACGCCCGCTTCGAAGCGTTTTTTGAAGTCATCGCGTTCGAGCATGCGTGCGACGTTCATCCGGCTGTTGAGTTTGAGGACATCCGCGTAGGAGAACTGGCCAAACCATTCGCTGTTGCGTCGGATTTCGGTTTTGGCCGGGTCGATGATTTTGAAAATCTGATCCTGGTAGGTGCGTGCGTTTTCCGCAATTTGCTCCGGGGAGAGGGCGGGGCGCGTTTTGGAGCGGCCCGTCGGGTCGCCGATCATGGCCGTGTAATCGCCGATGATGATGACCGCCAGATGGCCCAGATCCTGAAACTGGCGCACTTTGCGGAGCGTGACCGCGTGGCCCAGGTGGATATCCGGGGAGGAGGGATCGAAACCCAGCTTGACCCGCAGGGGGCGGTTTTCGGAGAGTTTTTTGAGCAATTCCGGTGCGGAAACCAGATGGTTGGAGCCGGAGGTCAGGAGCGGGAGCTGTTCTTGGGGGGAGGGCAGGGACATACGGGGAGGTTGAAATGGAGGGAGGAAAGGTTTACTAGAGACAACGCGCATGAAAAAGAAAAAAATCGTCATCACGCACCATTGGCTGATGAGCATGCGCGGGGGGGAACGGACCCTGGAAGCCATGGCCGAGCTGTTTCCCGAGGCGCCCATTTACGCGATTGCCGGGAGGAGGGCGGAACTTTCAGCCGCGTTGCAGGCGCGGGAGATCCATTTTTCCATGTTGCAACACTGGCC
>JANRIZ010000137.1:0-9072 GCA_033764445.1 Verrucomicrobiia bacterium
AACAACACCATTTCCTCCGCGGGAGGGGCCGTCGCCTTGAGCGGGGCCAATGGAACGGTCCTCAGTGGTGCGGGGACTCTCATCAACACCGCCGGGGGTGCCTTCTCGGTCAATGCCGACAGTGATGCCAATGGAACCGGACTTTATCAGCAACTGGGAACGACCGTCGTCAACACGGCCGGGGGAGCTGTCAGCATCGTTTCCGGGACCGGCGTTTCTTTTGCCGCAGGGACCGGGATCAATTCCGGGGCGGCGGATATTACACTCAATTCAAGCACGGGCCCGATCAATTTGGGAACCCTCACCAGCGGCAATTATCTGGTGGTCGGCACGGACCTGACCGGTTTGGCCACCACGGGGGCCATTGTTTTTGGTGATCGCACACAAAACAAACAGATTCTGGCCTCCGGATTCAATGTGGGTGCCAACAATGTTCGCATGGCCACGGCCGGCACCATCGAAAACGTGGCGGGGACGGCGGTGACCACGACCGGAACCATTACCCTGGATGCGGCGGGTGGAATCGGTACCAATGGTTCATTGCTTGTCGATGCACCCGGACTGGCCATTCTCACAGAGGGCCCCGTTGTTGATGTGGTGGATGCCGCCAACCTCGCCTCCCTCGTGGTTCGCACCGACGGCACGGTCACCAATCAGAACGTTGTTGCGGGCAATCTCGCCGCCTACAATGTCAGTGAAAATATCACCACCCAGGACACGGTCATCAATGCCGTCACCGCCACCACTCCCATGAATTTTGTCTATTCAAACACGGTTGGGAACGTGACCTTTGGTGCGGTGGATTTGACCGCGACCGGCAATCTCTCGCTCTTCACCACCAAGACCGCCACCCAGGGGGCGGGGGCCATCACCGTCAACAATGTCAACGTCATTGCCGGGGCGGGCACTGATTTCATTCTCAATAATGCGGCCAATGTCATCAATGGCTCCATCTCCGCAACCGGCACGGGCGGCAATCTCCGGGACGTGACGCTTGTCGATTCCACCCCGCTGGACATGGGAACGGTCACCATCAACCGGAACCTCACTGTCCAGGGTGCAGACATCACCCAAAGCGGAGTCCTGACCGTCGGGGGAACGGCCACCTTCACCGCCAACACGGGCCAGGACATCATCCTCAACAATGTGGGCAACAGCATCACCGGCGCGGTGACATTCATCGGCAATGGCGGAAACCTCAACAATTTGAGTTTTGCCAACACCCAGTCGATCGCCAATGCACCGATGACTCTCGCGGGGAATCTGACCCTCAACTCCACGGCGGGAACGGTCAGTGTGGCCGCCACGACCGTCGGTGGCAATCTGAGTCTGACCGGTACGAGCGTGAGCCAGACCGGGGCGTTGGCCGTGACGGGTAATTCGACGATCACCGCCGCCAATGGCCAGAGTATTACCCTCACGGATGCCGGCAACAATTTTGCGGGCACGGTCGATTTTGTGGCCGCCAGTGGCACCCTGCAGAATGTCTCGATCCGGGACACCTCCACCCTTGACCTTGCGGCTCTGACCCTCAACGGGAACCTGAATGTGGATGCCTTCAATATCACACAGACCGGGCCACTGGCCATCACGGGCACCACGACAGTGACGGCCGCAGCCGGTCAGGATATCACCCTCAATGATGCGGGTAATGTCTTTACCGGGGCCCTGACCTTTGCAGGGAGCGGGGGTCAGTTGAACAACGTCACCCTCCTCAACAACGGGGCTGTGTCACTCGGTGGTGTGGACCTTCTGGGGAATCTGGGTGTGACCGCACAGACCATCACAAGTTCGGGTGCGTTGCTGGTGGATGGAAATTCCCTCTTTACGGTCACCGCCCCCAATTCCGACCTGTTGTTTGCCGGGTCGGCCAATGACTTTGCCGGGATGGTCACCTTTGCCACCGCCGGGGCTGGCACGATCCGCGACATCGGTTTCCGCAACATCAATGCCGGGGCCACCACTCCCGTGCTTCCCGCCGGTCTCCGGAATCTCGCCCTGGCCTTTGACGCCCTGGCCTATGATCTGGACGGATCACTGCCGGTCATCACGGGCAATCTGGCCATCACGGCCGGGGGTGGAAATATCACCCAGAGTGCCACACTCAATCTGCCGGGCAATCTGACCCTCAATTCCGGGGTCAATGACATCATCATCACCGACCCGGCCAATGTGGTCGTCGGCAGCGTCTCGCTGATCGGTGCCAATGTCACCTATGCCCAGGCAACAGACATCAATCTCGGGATGTCCTCCTCCCCGGGAACCGTCGATTTGACAACCGGCGGGGGCATCACCCAGAGCAGCTCCTTGACAGCCGGCACACTGACGGCGACCACGGGGGGACCCATCGCGCTGACGGGATCGGGCAACCAGATTTCAAGCCTCGGAACCATTGACCGCGGAGGGGCTTTCACACTCAATAACGTCAGTTCCCTGGCCGTGAATGCCCCCCTGACGGCGGGAACGGTCAATAACAATGTCACGATCTCTGTCTCCGGTGGCAATCTGACACTCAATGCCCCGATTGCCGGTCAGAATATTTCCCTCAACAGCCAGGGCTTCTATAACAATTCCGGGTCCTCCGCCCTTCAAACCTCCGGCGGCACGTGGCAGATTTTTGTGCCGGACCCCTCGAATGTCCAGTTTGGCGGGCTCAGTTCGGGGGCGACCTTTGTGTTCGGTTCCACCTCGGCCTCGGGTCAATCCGGCAATGTGATCATTTTCGGTCAGGGCGGCAATGTGGGTTCGTCCCTGCTCGTCAATCCCTCCAGTGCCACCGATCTTTCGGCGGGTCTGTTTGTCCTCAATCCCTGGTACGACTCGACCTATCCCCGCAACCAGATCAATTACGGGGATGCCTTCTTCAACCTTTACACCGTCGTGCCGGTTTATGCCGGCGGATTCACGCGGGATTTCCAAAACTTCACGAGTCTCAGCGGATTCAATCCGAACAACTACATGGCCTTCTACTCGAGCTTTTTCTACGACCCGGATTACACCTACGGCTATTACTGAGATTCATTGGGAGCGCATGCGCCCCCGCATGCATCCGATCGACGCCCTCGTCGTCGGAACCCTTGCGTGAACCTCCTCATTGAATCTGAGACGCTCAACACTCTGTGCCGAACACACAACATGTGTTTTGCGGCGTGGTACCCTCATTGAGCCATTGGCAACTCCGACATTCATCGCGAGCTGGTCAAAAATCGGCAACACGATTCTGCTGGGCCAACAGCTGCGTCGCTTTTTCCGCCACGCCGCCTCACCGCCCTGAGATCGGCTCGGAGATCGGGTGCCACCAAATCAAGGCCCACTTCGGTATCAGGCCAGGACCAGTTTCCCGGGCTTGAGTGGCGCGGCGATTGCCTGTAAGGTGCCGAGTCATGCCCATCGATTTTTCCAGAAAACGCGCCGGTCTTCTGATTCCTGCTTTTGCCCTCAGGCGTCCGGGCGACATGGGGATCGGCGATACCGAGGCGGTCCGTCAGGCCGTTGATTTCTGCATTCAGACCGGGGTGACGGTCCTGCAGCTTCTGCCCATCAACGAAACGGGCGGGGATCACAGCCCCTACAACGCCATCAGTTCAGTGGCTCTGGACCCGGTGTACATCAGTGTCGATACCCTCTGCCGCGTGCCGGCCTTTCAGGACTGGGGGATCACCGTCGGGGAGACGGATTCGACCCGGCCCCACGATGGTCCTGTCGATTATGCCACGGTCAAACCTTTGAAACGGGGCATCATGCGGAGTATTTTTGAGGAACTGGGGGATCTGGCGCAGTTTCCGGATTACGTCCGTTTTGCAGAGGAGCATCGGGAATGGCTTCCGGCCTACACACTCTACCGGACTTTGCTGGATGAATATGACGGGGATGCCCGCTGGACCCAATGGCATCCCGAACATGCCTCCTTTGAGAGGGCCGGACAGTGGCTGGCGGCTTCCCCCGAGGCGGGTCGGATCGGACGGACCCGGGACTTTTACGGTTTTCTCCAGTGGATCGCCTTTTCACAGTGGGAGGAGGTCAGGTCGTATGCCGATTCAAAGGGCGTGAAGCTCATGGGGGACATCCCCTTCGGGGTCAGCCGTTACAGCGCCGATGTCTGGGCGCACCGGGCGATCTTCGATTTGGAATGGTCCGGGGGAGCCCCTCCGGAAAGTTTTTTCAAGGGCGACCCCTTTGTGGAGCGTTGGGGCCAGAATTGGGGCATTCCCCTGTACCACTGGGATGAGGTGGAGAAAACCGGATACGCCTGGTGGAGACAGCGCGTGCAGGTGACCTGCCGGGTTTTTCACCTCTTCCGCATCGACCATGTGCTGGGGTTTTTCCGGATTTACTCCTTCCCCTGGATTCCCGAACGCAACGGGGAGTTTGCCCTCCTCAATCAGGAACAGGCCCGCAAATTGACCGGAGGGGAACTGCCGCATTTTCAACCGCACGAGGATGACACCCCGGAACATCAGAAAATCAACGCCGCCCAGGGACGCCGATTGCTGCTCAAAATCCTGGAGTTTGCCGGGGCAAACGGCGTGGTCGCCGAGGACCTGGGGATTGTCCCGCCCTATGTGCGGCCGATCCTGCAGGAGTTGGGCATCCCCGGCTTTACCATTCCCATTTTTGAACGGAACGAAAGCACCTGGGAGTTTGCCGATCCCTCCGGATACTCAAAAATCAATCTCATCACCTTTGCCACCCACGACCATATGCCATTGTTGAGCTATTACGAAGACCTCGTGGCCCGCTGGCACGGACGAGACGGGGACGGGTCCGGGGCCTGGCAGGAGGTCCAGCGTCTGATGCGGCTGCTGGGTCTGGATCCGCAAAATCCGCCGCTGGATTTCACCCCCGGATTGCACCGGGCCTTTGACCGCGCCCTGATGTCCTCCCCGTGCTGGCTGGCAGTGAGCATGATCACCGACGTGCTGGGGACCGCGCAGCGGTTCAATGAACCGGGCAGTTCCAAGGACTCCAACTGGAGCCAGAGACTCGACCGTCCCCTGGACCAATTCCAGAGCGATCCGCATTTTGCGCCGAAACTGGAAATGTTCCGCGACCTGGCCCGGGAATCAGGACGGTAAAAGGGGGGAGACCTACTGATCACAAACGCAGATTGGCTCAGATTTGCACAGATTCTGGAGAGGGTCCCTTTTGTTCTGCTTCGTAAAGGCTGAGACTGCAAGCGAAATGCTCTAAATGCTTGTTCGTGCCGCGAACTTTCACTGACGCCTGAACAGGAGAATCCAGCCAAAAAAATCAAGGTTGTTCTGTGGAAAACCAAAAAAAGAATCTGTGCTCATCTGAGCCAATCTGTGTCCAAGACGCCATTCAATCTGCGGATGAATCTCTTTGGAAGTGGTGCACCCGTCAGGAGTCGAACCTGAAACCTTCTGATCCGTAGTCAGACGCTCTATCCAGTTGAGCTACGGGTGCATGGTGGCAGAAGGGTGATTATTATGGGTTTTGGGGGATGATCGCAAGCGATTTATCGGGATTTTTTGCGGGACCGGGACATCAGAGGGTTTCACCCCGGACCAGGTCGGCCAAACTTTCACGACGGCGGATGACCCGGGATTTGTTGCCGGAGACAAGGATTTCAGCCGGTTGCGGACGGGAGTTGTAGTTGCCCCCCATCACAAAACCGTAGGCGCCCGCACTCATCAGGCTCAGCAGTTCCCCCTGTCCCAGCGGGTGCAGCGGGCGGTCGTGGGCGAAACAATCCCCGCTTTCGCAGACGGGACCGACCACATCCGAGGGGATGGTCCGCCCGTTTTTTTTGCGGACCGGGACAATTTCATGGTAGCTCTCGTAGAGGGCCGGACGGATCAGATCGTTCATTGCCGCATCCACGATGACAAAGTTTTTGATGCCGGTTTTTTTCACAAATTGAACCTCCGTGAGCAGCACCCCCGCATTGCCCACGATGAAGCGGCCCGGTTCGACGACGATTCTGAGTCCGAGAGGCTTGAGCAGGGGCAGCAGTGCCTGGGCATATTGCTCCGGGGTGATGAAGGCTTTGGAGGCCTTTCCCTTCCACCATTTCGGGTCGGCACTGGCCAGGGCCGGCTGGTAGACGATTTCGATGCCGCCCCCGATATCCAGTGTCCTGAAGGTCGGGAACCGGGCTTTGAGCGCTCTGACCAGGGGAATGACCTTTTTGACCGAGGCCACAAAGGGTTCGGACTCGGGGATGCGCGAACCGATATGCATCTGCAATCCGTACACCTCGATATGCGGAAGGGTCGCCGCATGGTCGTAGACGCCCGGGACCTGTTCGAAGGCGATCCCGAATTTGTTTTCGTAGGTGCCCGTGGTGATTTTTTTGTGCCCCCCCGCCTCGACGTTGGGGTTGACACGCACGGCGATCCGCGCCCGGCGTTTGAGTTTGCCGGCCACCTTGTTGATCCGGTCCAGTTCCGGACGGCTCTCGACATTGAAACAGCCGATATTCCTTTTCAGTGCGTAGGCGATCTCCTCCTCGGTTTTTCCCACCCCGGCAAACACACATTTGCGCAGATCCCCCCCGGCCTTCTCCACGCGGTAAATTTCCCCCATGCTGACCACATCGAATCCGCCACCCAGCCCGGCAATGAGTCTGAGGACCGCCAGATTGGAATTGGCCTTCATGGCGTAACACACCTGATGCTCCACCGGGGCCAGGGCACGGTCCAGTTTGCGGAAGTGATCGGTGATCGTTGCCTCGGAGTAGACGTAAAGGGGGGTGCCGTGTTTGCGGGCCAGGGCTTCGAGGGACACGTTCTCGCAGTGAAGAACACCGTTTTTGTAGTGGAATGAATGCATGGTGGAGCCGCAATATAGGTTTTGCGGTCCCCGTTGCCAAGGGTGTTTTGAACACGGACCCCGTGCAGGATTATTTTCGGACGGGGTATTTGGGGTCGGTCAGATGTTTGTCCCAGCGTTCCAGTTCGCGCGCCACATTGACGTAGGAGGGGGCTCCCGTGGAGGTGCGGGAGGTGATGGAGGCTTCCAGTGAGAGGACCGAGGTGATGTCCTTTTCAAAGGCCGTCGAGAATTCCCGCATCTTTTCAAGGGTCAGATCCGTCAGCGCCTTGTGTTCCTGGACACAGTGACCGACCATTTTGCCGATGACTTCGTGGGCGGTACGGAAGGGGACCCCCTTTTTGACAAGGTAATCGGCCATATCCGTGGCCAGCAGGGAGGCATCGTTGACCGAAATTTTGATGCGGGGTTCGGTCAGGACAATGTGGGACATCATTTTGGCCATGATCAGCAGGCTTGATTTGGCTGTTTCGACAGAGTCAAAAAACGCCTCCTTGTCCTCCTGCATGTCGCGGTTGTAGGTCATGGGCAACCCCTTCATCGTCGTCAGCAGCGAGACCAGATTGCCAAAAAGGCGTCCGGTTTTGCCACGGGTCAGCTCCGCAATATCCGGGTTTTTTTTCTGGGGCATGAGACTCGACCCGGTGGTGTAGGAGTCGCTGATGACGATGAATTTGAATTCCGAGGAGGCCCACAGGATCACATCCTCGCACAGGCGCGACAGATGGACCCCGACCAGGGCCAGGGCGGACATGACCTCGATGAGATAATCCCGGTCACTGACCGCGTCCATGCTGTTGTGGGTGATGGCCGGAAAGTCCAGCAGGGTGGCGACCAGTTCCCGGTTGAGTGGTATGGTGCTGCCGGCGATGGCACTGGACCCCAGGGGCATGACGTTGACGCGTTTAAAGGCGTCCTCCAGACGTCCGTGATCCCTCTGGAGCATTTCCACATAGGCCAGCATGTGATGGGCAAAAAGGGTGGGTTGGGCCCGTTGCATATGGGTGTAGCCGGGCATGATGACCTTCTCGTAGCGGCGGGCGAATGCGACGAGACTCCGTTGCAGTTCGCGGATCGCCTCCTGAATCTGGCGGATTTCGTGCCGGGTGTAGAGGCGTGTATCCAGGGCCACCTGGTCATTGCGGCTGCGGGCGGTGTGCAGTTTCCCCCCCGCAGGGCCGATCCGCTCGGTCAGGGCGGACTCGATGTTCATGTGGATATCCTCCAGTTCCGGTTTGAAAACAAACTTTCCGGATTGGATTTCCTGTTCGATCTCGCGCAGGCCTTTGATGATCTGATCCCGCTCCTCGAGGGTCAGGATTTTGATTTCCGCCAGCATGGTGGCATGGGCGATGGAGCCCATGATGTCAAAACGGTACAGACGCCAGTCGTAGGAGATGGATTCGGTGAAGGCCTTGACCTCATCGGCGGTTGGTTCGGAAAAACGTCCATGCCACATAAATTTTGGTTCTCCAGGTTGGAAGGCCCGTCACCGTAACAGATGTGGGCGAATTTCAAACCTGATTTTTTGTTTCAATTTGCGGACAGCCCCCCGCCGTCCGCCTTCGCTTGAAAAGTACGTGCAAATGCCCCGTAAAAAGCCTAATAAGAACCTGCCTTATGAAGGAAAAAATCCTACGCGGGGGACTGTGCCTCTTTGGACTGATGATCCTGGCGGGGTTTTTTCTGCCCTGGGTCAAGGTCCGTGTCATGCCCAGCCAGACCGCTGAAAAGCTGGCCGACCAGATCGGTCGCATGCTCGGGGATGACCGGGGGTTTGACTGGAAGGACTATGTGCTGATGACCGGGCATGACTTTAAAACCGCGTTCAACGATCCGTTTGAGGGGGTTTCCGGATTTCAAATTCCCGCCTCCGTCCATGAGGCCGGCGTGCGGGGAATCCTTTCGCGGAACACCGTTGAGATGTTTTTGGGACAGGGGGCGATCCCGCAGAAGTCCCTTCTGTTTTACATCGTCCCGCTTCTGGCCCTCGCCGGGGTCCTGCTGGGCTTTGTCGGTCTCAAAAAAAGGTCCCTGTATCTGATCCCCATTTTCCTCAATCTGCTGATTTACCTGTGGGTTCGGCACCAACTCTCCCTCACGGATTTCTCCCGGTCGGTCAACCAGATCCGTCTTGGTCCGGGGCTGTGGTTGTGCCTGTACGGATTGCTCTTTCTCTCCTTTTTCCTCATCATCCCGATGCTCCTGCCGGGGAAGACAGGTGGAAAATCCAAGGCCAAACCACGGAAAAACTGATCCGACCTCTAACGCCCCTCC
>JANRIZ010000147.1:0-6247 GCA_033764445.1 Verrucomicrobiia bacterium
GCTGACGCGCATTTTTCGCTCAACAACATTCCCAAGGCGGAGGCGGCCTACAGGGAGTTTGCCGCGCTTTATCCGGACGACAAATCGGCGGTGGATGTGGGGCTGGCCAAAATCGCGATCACCCAGAAAAAACCCGATGACGCGCTCAAGCTTCTGGTGGGTTTTGAGACCCTCGCCCCCAAGGTGGCCTCGCCCACGGCAGCCCAGGAACGTGCGTTCAGTGAGGCTTTTTATCTGCTGGGGCAGGTGTACGAGCAGAAGAACGATTCCCAAAAGGCACTGGTCAGCTACCTGAAAAGTGCCGCCATCTACAGCGGATATGAGAACGTCTCCGCCAAGGCGCAGGAACGGGCGGACATGCTTCGCAAGGCCCAGAACAGGGAGAAAGAGGCCCCGGCGCTGTATGTCCCGTGAGATTTCCAAAAACAATCACTGAAAATTGAAGGAACATCCCCTATGACCACCATCAAAACCAATCTTTGGATCTGTGCCGCCGTCGCCTTTCTGTCCCTTGGCACCCTTTGGATGACGGAAGAATCCGTCGCCGCCGAAGCCGCCCCGGCGGCCGAGGCCTCGGCGACGGCCGAAGGCGGCAAACCTGCGGCCACCAAGCAACAGACCACGCTCATTGATTACATCAAGATGGGCGGCCCGATCATGATCCTGATCTTGATCGCCTCGGCGATCATGTTGGCCCTGATTTTTGACGGCATCTACAATCTGCGGCTGGTCAAGATGGCCCCGGACAAGCTCTTTGCCTCGCTCAAACAGGCCATGGGGAGCGCCAACTATCAGGAAGCCTGGCAGATTGCAAGGGCCAACCCCTGCTTTCTGTCGAATGTCTTCAAAAAAGGGATCGAAAAACTGGGCAAAGGGGAGGACATGGTCTCCCTCGGGCTGGAGGAGGGAATGGCGCACGAATCCTCCTCGATCCGTGCCAAGTCGAGTTATCTCTCGGTCATCGGGGTTGTGTCGCCGATGATCGGGCTGACCGGGACGGTGTTTGGAATGATGGGTGCCTTCAACACCATGGGCACCTCCGGCATGGGGGATATGAAGCAGCTTTCGGCGGATATCGGCCACGTGCTGGTGGCCACGGCGGCGGGTCTGCTCATTTCCATCCCGGCCTTCGTGTTCTATTACATTTTCCGCAACATGGCCGCGGAACGGCTGATTGTCATCCAGGAAAAGATCCATGACCTCATGGAGGACGTCCGGTACGAGGAACTCAAGGGGATCAAAATCGGTGAAAATTTCAGCCCCGCCCCCGGCGGCGCCAATGTCCAGTCCCGCATGTCCCGGCAGATCGCCCCCCCTCCGTCCGGATTTCAGGGGACCGTGGCCTGTCCGACCTGCGGCCAGGGCGTCACCCCCGGAGCCCCCTCCTGCCAATCCTGTGGCACGGTTCTCCAATGGGGTTAATGGTCCGCCTGTCCTGAAATGTCCGCAGTCAGAAAGCACATCACACCATGAGTTCCGGTCACGGATCAGACAAAAAAAAGAAGCGCCGCCGCAAAAAGACGGAGCAATTTCCGGAGGAGGACCCGGAATTCCAGATCGCGCCCATGATCGATGTGCTGCTTGTCCTGCTCGTGTTTTTCATGTCCATTTCCTCCTCCGAGGTGCTTTCCAAGGGGGCGCTCAATGAAATCAAACTCGCCGGGGCCAAGGATGCCATGGACAAGGACCCCAAGGCGCTGGAGGCGGTCATCAATGTCCGCTACACCCCCATGGGGGATGCACACGGGATCAATTTTGACGGCGTGAAGGAATTTACGGAGCCCAGCCAGCTGACCGAGCTTTTGAACCAGAAAAAAGAGGTCATCCGCAAGGTCAACGAGAAGGACCTGGCCCGGTTCCGGGTGTTGGTCCGGGCCGACCGCGGGGTCAAGTACTCGTATCTCCAACAGGTGATGCGGGCGGCGGCGGCGGCGGGAATCTGGAACATCACTTTTTCGGTGTTGGAAAACGCACAGGAATCCAACATTGATGCCATCAAAAACCTCAAAAAGCCCTGACACAGCATTGAAACCTACGGCCCCTGAGGGGGTTTATACCCAAACACACAATCAACGGAGGAAATGAGCCATGGCCAGCGCAGGAAGTTCGGATGGAGACCTGGGGATGCAGATTGCCCCCATGGTCGATGTGGTTTTTGTCCTTCTGCTGTTTTTCATGGCCTCCGCCGGGGTCCAGGAAAAGGAGCGGGAACTGGGGATCAATCTGCCCACCAAGGGGAAACAATCCTTTGAGGGCACGGTGGAAATCCCCATTGAGTTGCGGATTGATCCCGCCGGGAATGTCAGCTGGAACAACCTGGGGGTGGCCGATGCGAAGGATTCCGAGCTCAAGGACCTCAAGAGCCGGCTCAAGGATGCCGTGGCCAAATTCGGCGAGAAACAACCCGTCATCATCATTCCCGACCCGGGGGCCCGGCACGGACGGGTGGTGGACGTCCTCAACGCGGCTGCCGCCTCCAAAGTCAAAAGTCTTTCGTTTGGAAGCTAACCAGAACATGACCACCTCCGATCCAGACATGCACGCAGACCCCGGGATGCAGATTGCACCCATGGTGGATGTGGTTTTTGTGTTGCTGCTGTTCTTTATGGTCTGTGCCACCCTTCAGCAAAAAACCCGTGAACTGGCCGCCTTTCTGCCGGGTCCAAAACCCTTTGAGGAAACGGCCGCCGTTCCCGTCGAGATCAAAATTGATGCGGGGGAGGCGGTTTATTTCAACGGGGTCCCGATGGCCGGGGCGCAGGACCGGCAGATGCCGGGTCTGCGCGAAAAGCTGGTGCAGATTGAAGGGCTTTTCGGCAGGAATCAGCCGGTGGTTCTGGTTCCCGACGGGAAGACCCGTCATCAGCGGATCGTCGACGTGATCAGTGCGTGCCATGCCGCCAAACTCAACCGCGTGACCTTTTCCAACTGACATGAAATTTGACATCAAAAAGCTGGCCGGCAACTCCATCATTTTGCAACGGTGGCTGTACCGGCTTTTTGCCTCACGCTTTTTCCTGGTGGCCGTCATTCTGGAGCTGGGAATCTTCGCCATTTTTGGCGGCATGGTCCTGTGGGAAAAAATCATCCAGCCGCCGATCGAGGATTTTGAGGGGACTGATTTCATCGTGGCCCCGCCGGGTCCGCCCCCCGCCCCACCGGCGGCGTCGGACGTCAGTGAGGTGAGCGTGGACATCCCCGAGGTGACCCAGCCGACCCCGGCACCGACGATGTCGGACCTGATTGTCGCCGACACGACCGCGGCCCCCTCGTTCATGCCCGAGATTTCCGTGGCCACGGTCAATCCGAACATCGACAAGATGCTCAACAACATCCAGAACATCCCCAAACCCACCGCCGCCAAAACGACGGCCAAACCGCTTTCCAAGGAGCGGTTGCAGGGCATTGCCGGGCGGATCGGCAGCGGGGCGCCCGACGGGGTGGGGTTTGGGATCGGAAACACGGCCGGCGGGGGGGTGACCGGGGTGCAGGCAAAATTCACGGCGTACGTGGCCAAGTACTCCGGCGGGGACTGGGCGCAAAATGTGCGGTTGGATGGATCGGGTCAGCGCATCATTTTTGGCAGCATTCCCAATCTGATGACCCAGATTTCGCGCTGGAACAAAAAGCTCCAGGCCAATATCGAGGGCAAACCGCTCTCGCTTTCCAGCGAGGAAATTTTTTCGGTCAAACCCCCGGCGGTTTTCATCTATATGACCGGCAACCGGGACTTCATCCTCACGGAGACGGAGATCGGCATTCTGCAGAAGTTTTTTGTCCAGGGCGGGGTCGTCTGGGGGGATGCCGGGATGCCCGGGAGGAACTCGCGTTTTGACATCGCCTTTCGCCGCGAAATGCGGCGGGTGCTGCCCGATCCCGACCAGGAGTTCCAGCCCATTGATGCGACCCATCCGATCTTCACCCAGCAGGGGACACTGGTGCGGGACATTCCCATGGGGATGAACTTTTACAGGGAACCCGCGGAAATCATCAGTATCAGCGACAAGGTGGCCGTTTTTTACACGCTCAATTCCTACGGGAACATGTGGCAGATCTCCCTGGATGACCGGGACAAGGTCATCGAGCGGGCGATCAAACGCAAGAACGGTGAGTTTGAAATTTACACCAATGAAACCATCTGGAACCGGCGCATGACCTACTATCGGAACGTGACCCAGGAATCCGTCACCGAAGCCTACAAGCTGGGCATCAATGCCACGGTGTTTTTCCTTTTGCAATATCAGAAGGAACTGGCGACATTGCCGGCCCTCAAACCATGAAACCATTTTGTTCCAGCCTGAATCTGATCCGGGCGGCCCTCCTCCTGTGGGTCTGCTCCGGGACCGCCGCGGCCCAGCAACCGCCCGCCCCCGCTGCTGCCAAGCCCAGTGTCGTGCAGAACGGGGATTTCTCCCGCGGGAGCATGCGCGACAATCTGTGGGACGGCACGGATGGTTCGCGCAACATCAAGTTTCTGCCGCGGGAAAAAATGATTTTCATTTCCGGCAGCGAGGAATCACGGCGCAGTTTCCCCCCGAGCCTGAGTTTTGAGGATTTGGACGGGGACGGGCTGAGGGATCTGATTGCGGCCGACCCGAGCGGTTTTTTCTTTTTCTACAAAAACCTCAGCAAACCCGGGGAGCCCCCCGTGTTTCGGGCCGGGGAAATGATCCCGATCTATTTCACCGGCGGGGATGATGTCGTCAACAGCCCCAAAATCCAGGTCGTCAAATGGCGGTCGCCCCTCTTTGACATCCTTTTCGGGGACTATCTCGGGCGGGTGGTGCTGGTGCCCAACCGTGGTTCGTCGACCGGGCCCCAGTTTTCCCTGCCCAACGGCATCGACAAATTTGATCTCGGCAGCAGCAAGGACCGGTGGGAGATTCCCACGCGCAGCAAGGGCCAGCTCTGGGGAAACTTTTTTGCGCCCCTGGCCATTGACTGGAACCGGGACGGCAAAAAGGACCTCCTGATCGGCGAGGGAACCTATTCGGCCAACTCCATCCATATTTTCATCAATCAGGGCAGTGACAATGAACCCAAATTTTCCGAGGATCCAAAATTTTATTCCATCCTGGCCTACGGATACGGGCGCGAACAGCTTGTGCCGCAGGCCGTTGATTGGGATGGGGACGGGACATTGGACCTGATCGTCGGCTCCCGCGACGGCATCGGGGAGTCGAAGGGCACACTTTCCTTTTACAAGGGAAAGGCCGTCCCGCCCGGGGCGACCCGGATTCCCCAGCTTGAATTCACCTCCAACATCGAGGTGGGGGGCAGTCTGTACACCCGTCCGATGGCCGCTCCCCTGATCACGGATTTCAACGGGGACGGTCTGCCCGATCTCCTCATCGCCTCCCCCTCGGATTGCCTGGTCAAGGTCGCCCTCAACACGGGCACCAAAACGGCTCCCAAACTGGAGTCCCTCGAAAACATCAAGGTTTCCGAGGAGACGGGCGACGGATTGAAACGCTATCGTTTTCCCTATGCATGGAACACCTCCACCGACATGCAAAACATCGGCAATTACACCCCCCTCAACCAGTTTGCCGTGGTGGAAACGGTCCAGAGTACGGATTCCGGACAGACCAGCTACGATGCCGAGGCCAAACCCTCCAAGGATTACTGCCTGAAAATCAGTTATCCGCTTCCTGAAACCAAGACCTTTCAAAAGCCCTTCATTGCCTCCGAAGCGGCACGCAAGGACCATGAGATAGCCGTGTGGCAGACGGGAATCAACATGTCCTACAACAAGAACTACAATCTGTCCTTCAAGATCAAGGGAAACGCCATGTCGTTTGTGGTGAAGTTTGACAGCCTGTGGCAAGTGGACGAGACCCCCAATCCAAACAACCCCAAAACCATGGATCCCGTCTACGATACGCCCATTCTGATCACACGGTCCTTTGGCGCCGGGCCCGCCTGGCAGAACCAGAGTGTGGTGGTCAATGTCAAGGAGCCCAATGCCCGCAAACCGAAATTTAAATATGATGGGCGGTCCGTCGGATTTCAGGTGACCATCATTGCCAAGGGGACCGGCAAAATCTACATTGATGACATCCAGCTTGTGGAGCAGTGAGGCGATCATCCACACCCGCCCTGACTGGATCAACCCTCCGTCACCGCTGGAAACCAGCCCTCGGATTTTCTACTCGACCTTGGCCCACTGACCCTGTGAAAACACCCGGATTCTCGGGGTTCCGGGAGGAAGCTTTGAAGGATCGTTGAAATTGGGGTCGTAGCTCCA
>JANRIZ010000157.1:0-4637 GCA_033764445.1 Verrucomicrobiia bacterium
GGGCTTCAATGGGGCCGCGCCCTTTCGGGCGCGGAAATGCCGGACAGGGGCGGTCGTGTGTACAAGAGCGAATTTGCTTCAATGGGGCCGCGCCCTTTCGGGCGCGGAAATTGGCTATCTGACAGATGTTCTGTCGCATGGAACCGTGCTTCAATGGGGCCGCGCCCTTTCGGGCGCGGAAATCAGCCTTTCACGGGGTTCTAATCGAGAACAGGGCCTGTTGCTTCAATGGGGGCGCGCCCTTTCGGGCGCGGAAATGGGCCGGAAACAATTCGTTTGGTTCATGCGACACGGCGCTTCAATGGGGCCGCGCCCTTTCGGGCGCGGAAATCGCAACATTGTTAATCCTTATGGCGCAGAGAGGCAATGGAATGTTTGCGAGAAGGAGTGATATTCTTGGATGATCCATTGAGGCTTTATGGAGAAGTGTTTTTTAACAAACTGTGCCAGAAGGAGATATGGGTTGCGAGCGATTGAGGGGTTTTGGACGTCATGGGACGTCTCGCGTGATAGACCGATATGTCAAAGAACATCACGCTAAAAAATCAGACAACGTAGCAAGGTGAATCAATTTTTGTATAGGGCAAGCCCAGGGAGGAGATGACACGATCACCGCGACTTTCGGAGGGGCCAAGACAGACAAAAATGATCTGATCCTCATTCTGGTTGATGATATCGCGAAGCTCGGATTCCATCTCGATTTTTTCCGAAGGATTCAGATCACATTCAAAAATTGAGAATTGGAGATGGATGCCGTAGTTGCCGCAGGTTTTGAAAACCTTTCGCAGGCGTTTGTCATTGGCGATATCGTAGCAGACAAGGTAGGTGGTTCTCATCATTCACCTCGTTGTGAAGGGAACATAGTCGGCAATGTCACCAGTCAGAGATTTGGCCAGGAGACGGGCCTGCAATTCCATGGCCCGGCGATAACTGACTTTATAATCAAAAACCGGATGAGTGATGATCCCGGACATCCTTTGCTCGTACATCTGAAAAAACTTTTTCCGTCCGGCCGCGGTCAAATTCACCGCGTTCCCAGCCCTGACAAAATCCGATTTGGAAACAACCCCATTATTGATGCAATTCAGGACCGCTGACTCGGCGACCAGTGGCCTGAATTCCTCCATCAGGTCAAGACCCAGGGCCGGACGGCCAAATCGGGGTTGGTGGTAGAAGCCGACATAGGGATCAAAGCCCACGGAAAGAGCGGCCAGTGTACAGTCCTTGGCCAGCACGCTGTAGGCAAGAGACAGGAGGGCATTGACAGGATCAGTCGGGGGGCGGCGGTTTCGGGTGGTAAAGTTGAATGTAAAAGGGCGGGGAGAGCCCGGGGAGGATTCAAGGCCCGGCAGTTCCTCCTCCTCTTTGATCATGCCCCCAAATGCCTGAAAATACAGACTGGCGGCAGCCCCTTCGATCCCGAGAAGTTCGTCGAGGGATTGCGCATCGAGTGCATCCTCGGCCGCCCGTTTGAGTTTCAGGACTGTGGCTTCCGGGGGTTCCACATGATTGCGCATGAGGAGGGTGCGATGATTGCGGATTTTCCCGTTTACGAATTTTTTTGCGAGGCCCAGGCAAAAGACCGGGTCCTGAGCCAGGCGGAACTGTTCGATCCGGGTGAAGATGTTTTTCAGGGCATGGCCCCGGGTCATGCCGTAAAACCAGCCTCCCATGGAGAAGTAGGTGACGGGGACTTCCATTTCACACAGGGACTGGATTGCCTGGGTGGTGATCTGAATATTTCCGAACAGGGCCACATGGGAGACATCCCGAAGACGCACTTCCTCGACGACCTTATCCTTGTCCCGAACCAGCAGGACCTCATCCTTGCAGCCTACGCGGTACCCCTGGGTATTCAGGTAAAGGGCTCGCTCGTCGTCGCGTGCGGCGATCAGTCGACGGGGTTGTGTGGCCGGGGTCACCGGGGTATCCACCTGCGCCAACAGCGTTGTTTCGTCGGGAAGACAAACCGGAGCCAGGGAACACCGCACACACTTTGGCGAATCCACCAGAGGCGGAGGGAGAGGGCCCTTCATCACGTCACGCGCCCTGTTTATCTGGGAGAGAATCCATTCTTCGAGTTCCGGGGTGATGGGAAGCCGGACCCGCTGACGAGTGGCGCGGTAGTAAATGACACCTTCCTGACAGACGTACCCGTTGTCCCTCAAGATGAGTGCCTGAAGACCCAACTGCATTTTATCGGCATCCCACAATTCATTGGTCCCATTTCCCTCCTTCGGGGCACCCGCCTTGTAATCCACCGGGCAAACTTCGATGTTGGCGGATGGGTTTAAAGCGTCACCCATGGTCACTTCCACCAAGTCCATCTTGGCGGTCACGCCGAGCCGTTCCGAACCCATCTGAACCGAACGGGAGTGGATGACCTCCGGCAAGGGTGGGGAGGCATCATCCTCGGATGTCGCCGCCTCGTTTTCCGGATTCCTGGCCTTCCGTTTTTCATTGGTTGCCGGCATTTCCCCTTTGCCGGAATCCACCTTTTTATGGATGGATTTGCCCCGGACCGTATCCGCATTTTCGACAAACACACCCTCGACAAACTCGTAGTAGAAAAGACGCTGGCAATAAACGAATTCGTTGAGCATGCGGATCGGGATGACCTGTGGACCGGGTTTGTTCTCCGGGGAGGTTTCCGGATCGTCGCCGGGGCCGGGGGTGTCTGTGGAGTTTGCGTCCGGATTGAAAACTTCACCAACCGCGCGGCGCACCGCCGCATCCAGAACCTTTTTGGGAATCTTATCAGGGGGAGGAGGAGAGGTGGATTGGCGCGGATTCTGCTTTTTGCGTTCCCCGCCAGCGACCGAATCAAATCCGGGAAGGAACCCGTGATCGAGTTTGGACGACATCTGCTCCTTCGGGTCGGGTGACATAGGCGGCTTCGAGCCAAGACTGTACCCTTAAAAAGCGAATTTCCAAGACTGAAAAGCAACTCAATACAGCAACAACCATCAGGGTCACCTCACAAAGTTATCAGCCCGTCCTATTCATGACTTCAATGGGTTGACCCATTTCAACCCCCGAAACCGGGAAAAATCAGCGTCGGTCGTATGAAGAATACATCCGTGATCCATGGCAAGTGTCGCCAGATGGGCATCCGTGGTGAGATTGCCCGCCGTTCCGATCTGTTGGAGCTTTGTCGAAAGACGATCCCAATGACCGTCCGCCGGATTCAGCAGTCGAAAGTGAGGAAGCGTTGACCACTCTGCAACAGTCTGGCAGGCTTGCTTCACAGTCTGGGGGGATTGGTAAATACGTGGATTGGTGGAGATTCGGATGAATCCCAGAATCACGACCCATGCCAGCCCGACAGGAGTGTAACCATTCAAACACTCGCTCCACCATGTGGAGGCCTGGACAAAGTTCTTCCCTTGGGAGTCGTGCGCATAGAGAAGCAAGTTGATATCCGGAAGAATCATGGCTGAGAATCCCGTTCTTTGCGCATCTTCTCCAATTGTGAGTCCGCCTCCAATTCATCGTAGAGTTGATTCATCCGATCCGGATCCACTCCGGGCATCAGCCCTCCGGTAAAGGGACGAACCTTGATTTTTCTGGCCATTCGCACCTCAGGTTGCGACAAGGTTGCCAATCCGGCCCGCAGGGCTTCATTCACCACCTCCTTGAAAGCCTTGTGATTTTGCCTGGCCCTTAACGCCAAAATTTCAGCCAGATCATCATCCAATGTCAGTGTCGTTCTCATAATATGATGCTAGTGGCATCAAGTTTTGATGTCAAGGGCATCAAAGATTGAAATCGCCACTTTGGAAACCGAATGCCTCGGAAGCAGCCCGGAATGTGTTGACATGGAGTGGGAGTAAAGCCGTTTCAATCGGCTCCTGATAGCCTCCCGCCAGAACGAATAAAACAGGAATGCCGTGGGTACGGCAGAAAACGAACACGCACCGGTCCCGCTCCATGAGCTGATGCGTGCTCATGCCCATATCACCGAGAGGATCGTCCTCATGAGGATCGGCTCCCGCCTGGTAAATCAACAAATCGATCTTCCAATCCCGCATCTGTGCCAATCCCTCGGTCAGGCGAGTCAGGAAAATTTCAAACCGTCTGCCCGCCTGTGGCAAAGGGTAATGAAGACTGCGGGGGCCGGGTTTCGCACCACTAGACGAACCGTACAGGGTGATATTGTAGAGATTGTTCAGGCGCCGGGTGAACTCGGCGGTCCCGTTGCCCTCATGTGCGTCACAATCAAGCACCCCCACCCTCAGTCCGGGGTTTTCCTGCGCCACCAAGGCCAGCCCATTGAATGTGCAATATCCACCCCCCTGCCCATAACACGAGTGATGAAAGCCCTGGGCAATGTTGGCGGCCAATCCCTGCTCCAATGCCATTTGGGCTCCCCGGAGTTGTCCGGCCTGGATGGCCAGCACGCCATCACGAATTTGAGGCGTCCATGTCCAGCCTTGGGAGGAGGCCAAAGAGCCCTTCCCTGAAAGAAACGAACGGACATAGTCAGGATCATGCAGACGCATCAGCACGGACGGATCGACCGACCCGGGATCGTGCAACCGGGCGAGGCCCAGCCGCTCCACCTCCCTTGCGACCACGGGCAATTTGCGCATGCTGGCTGTGGGTGTCTCCGCAAAATAGGAGGGGTGAAAACAGGC
>JANRIZ010000160.1:0-67864 GCA_033764445.1 Verrucomicrobiia bacterium
GGAGGCGGGGGCGCCTCCTGGTGCACGCGGGGGCGCGTGCGCTCCCCGGTCAGTTCAGAAAGAATCCCTATTTTGTGTGTCGAGGGCGAGGGCGCGTGCGTTCCGGGGGCATAAGATTCATTCTATGGAGGGGGTGCCGATTGTCGGGACAAGTCTGCGGTATTCAGAGCAGTCTTGTGAAGTCGTCCACGCTCAAATCAGACTGACGGAGGATGGCCCGCAATGTGCCACGATCAATCTGGCGATGATTGGGAACGACGGTCTGGGCAAATGGATCGTCGCGACGCATGATGATATGGCTTCCGTGCTGCCGCCGAACCGAAAAACCGATTTTTTGGAGAGCACGGACAACATCAGCCCCCGATACCTGGGGCAATTTGCTCATACGGCGACGAGCATGGCTTCAAAGTGGTCCTCGGGTACGGGCAAATTGTCTTCCTTGAGGGCAAGAACATATCCCTCGATTGCCTCCCGAATGTTCACAATCGCCTGATCACGGGTTTCTCCCTGTGAAACACAACCGGGGAGACTCGGGCATTCGGCAACCCAAAAACCGTCTTCACCAGGGTAGATAATGGCTTGCCTCATAGACAAAAACTAATGGGGCTCTCCTTGACGGTCAAGTTTTCAGTGTTGCAACGAGGGACGTTGTGCGTGGAGCCTGGAGGGTTGCCGGTTGATTTCGGAACGGAGGCGAGGGCGCCTCCTGGTGCACGCGAGGGCGCGTGCGCTCCCCGGTCAGTTCAGAAAGAGTCCCCATTTTGTGTGTTGGGGGCGGGGGCGCGGGTGTTCCGGGGTCATAAGATTCATTCTGTGGAGGGGTGCCGATTCTCAAAAAACATCCGCGTTCATCTGCGAGGTCTGCGGGAAAATCCCCGTTCGGGTGGGAGCCGTTTTGAAGACATGCGCTGCCCCGTCAGTGGCACACTCCAGATAAAAAGGCCCCTGACCTGTCGAATGTGTGTGAGGTGTCAACCATTCGGACTCTGCAGGTGAAATCGTGGCAGGGGCGCCGGAAAAAATCAATCCCAATCCATGGGATCAGTCGCCGGGGGTGACCGTATCCTGCCCCCGAAATTGCATGTTGGCGTGCGGGAAATGGGCAAAAAAAGCCTTTGACAATTTTCCAAGGGAAGATAGTCTCTGCGGCTCCCTTTTAACCGGAAAAAAAAATGCCCAATATCAAATCAGCCATCAAAAACATGCGTGCGAGTGCCCGCAAACGCACCTACAATCTTGCTGTCAAAAGCAAGGCCAAGACAGCCCAGAAGAAATTCCTGAAGCTGGTCGCTGCGGGAAACAAGACAGAGGCCCAGAAGGCCTACAACGAAGCCGCCTCCGCTTTTGACAAGGCCGCCAAAAGGAATTCCATCCACAAAAACGTGGCTTCCCGTGGGAAAGCCCGTCTGGCAGCCAAGCTGGCCGCGTTGAAGTAAATCGCCAACTTTCATCCAATCGCGCGCCGCTTCCTGCGGCGCGTTTTTTTTGATGGGGATTGAATCGCCCTTTACACGGGTCAGACCATCCGGGTTTCGGATGAAGGAAGCACCCCTGATGGTCTTGCATTTGATCCAATCTTCCGGGTTTCCCCGTCCCGACGACATTTCTGACGCCATACAGGTTCGATTTTCCGGTGTCCGGGACAAAAAAAAGGCCGGGAAACGGGTTCCCGGCCCTGACCGATCGGCAAATTGAGCGGTTTGAAACCAGGCGACTACATGATTTCCTTGAGAAGCTGGGCCTGCTGTTCCTTGGAAAGACCCGTGGGGCGCGTGGCCACGGGGCCGTCGGCACAGACAGGGTCAAGCTGGTCAAGGGAACCGAGGTCATCGCGTTTCCAGAAGAGTCCGATGGGGACACCTTCGTCATCGGTGAATTCGTAGGCGCGGTCCATGGCCGTGTGGAAATCGGTGGGGTTGTGTCCCGATTCCTCGAGCATTTTGACGCGTTTGTTAAACCACTGATAGGTGTTTTCCTTGTTGAAGGTCACACACGGACTGAAGACGTCGATGAGCGAAAAACCCTTGTGCTGAATGCCCGCCTTGATCAGCTCGATGAGATGTTTGGGTTTGGCCGAGTAACCGCGGGCGACGTAGGTGGCCCCGCCGGTGATGGCCATGGCGATGGGATTGTAGGGGTTTTCGATGTTGCCATTGGGAGTGGTCTTGGTTTTGGCCCCCCGGGCGGAGGTGGGGGAACACTGCCCGGTGGTCAGCCCGTAAATCTGGTTGTCCATCACGATGTAGGTGATGTCGATGTTGCGGCGCATGCAGTGGACCAGATGGTTGTTGCCGATGCCGTACCCGTCGCCATCACCGCCCGTGGCAATGACATTGAGACTGTGATTGGCCATTTTGACCCCCGAGGCCACCGCCAGGGAGCGTCCGTGCAGGGTGTGCATGCCGTAACAGTTGATGTAGCCGGGAAGATTGGACGAGCAGCCGATGCCGCTGACAACCACCGTGTTGTAGGGTTCCAGGCCCAGCTCGCCCAAGGCCGCCTGCAGGGCCGCCAGAACCGAGAAATCACCGCAGCCGGGGCACCAATCCGCATGGATGCGATGCTCGTAGGTTTCCTTGGTGACCGGACCGGTCCCTTTTTTGGTGATGCTTTTTTCTTCGACGACAGTTGCGCTCATAGTTCGTGTTTCTCCGGGTGTTAAATGGTGGGGGATCAGACCATGATTTCGTGGACGGGCACGTAGTGGGTGGTTTTGCCGGCGAGGATGGATTGGATGCCTTCCCGGATGTGGTGGGGCATGAAAGGTTCGCCATCGTATTTGCGGACGTGGCCATGGGCATTGAACCCCGTCTCGCTTCGCAGATAGCGGGCAAACTGTCCGCTGTAGTTGAGCTCCACAATGATGACCGTTTTGAACCGGGAAAGGATTTCGCCAATTTCCTTCGATTTGAAGGGGACAATCCAGCGGATCTGCAACTGGCTGGCTTTCACGCCCGCGTCGGAGAGCTGGCCGATCGCCTCGCGGATGACCCCTTCGGTCGAGCCCCAGCCGACAATGAGCAGATCGCCGCTGGCATCCCCATGGACTGCCGGGGTGGGGACGAGTTTTTCCGCATATTCCATCTTGCGCATGCGTTTTTCGTGCATCGCATTGCGTTTGATCGGGTTGGTGAACTCGTCGGAAATCAGCACGCCATCCTCATCGTGTTCGTCCGTCGACACCACGTGCAGATGACCGGGGGTGCCGGGGACTGCGCGGGGGCTGACGCCGTTTTCGGTGATTTTGTAGCGGTAATAACTCAGATCGTTGGCGCCGCCGTAGGGGTTGTCCATGCCGTGACCGTTGGGGAAAATCGTCTGACCCCGGTCGATTTTCGGGGCAAGGCTGATGTTGGCGGGGTCCACCGTGCTGCGGCCCTCGGAAATGACCAGGTCGCTGAGGATGATTCCGGGGCACTGGAACTGATCCGTCAGGTTGAACATCTCGGGAACGAGATGATAACAATCCTCGATGGAGGTGGGGGCGGCGATCAGGCGGGGATAATCCCCCTGGCCGGCACCCAGGGCCTGCCAGAGATCCGCCTGTTCCTGCTTGGTGGGCAGACCCGTTCCGGGCCCCCCGCGCTGGACATTGATGGCGACAACGGGAATTTCCATGATGGAGGCCGCGCCCAGGGCTTCGGTCATCAGGGCGAAACCGCCGCCGGAGGTGGCAAACATGGTGCGGGCCCCGGTGTGGGCCGCCCCATAGGCCATGTTGGCCACGCCGATCTCGTCCTCGACCTGGCGGACCATGACGCCGAGCTGCTTGGCATGGTTGGAGAACCACATCAACACCCCCGTGGAGGGGCTCATCGGGTAGGCGCAGTAATATTTGACACCCGCCGCCGCGCCGGCCATGGCCAGGGCGGAATTTCCCTCGACGAAGGCGAGACTGCGCCCCAGATTTTTGAGGGTCAGAAACTGTTTGAAGTTTGATTTTGAGAATGTGTAACCCGCCTGGGCGATCTCCGTGTTTTCCTTGATGATGGCCTCGCCCTTTTTGCGGAATTTTTTGGCGATATCCTCCTCCAATATCGCGAAGTCGATGCCCAGGATCGCCAGAATCGCCCCCACACCCATGGTATTGATGTTGAGCTTGTTGGTGGAAGCCCCCTGAAGCTGCTTGACAGGCAGACCGCACAGATGGACTCCCGAAGCCGCTTCCCCGGGCTTGACCTTGTCGCTGTCAAAAAAGACGTAACTGCCCGCGCCCATGAGCTTGAGATGGCGGTTCATCGTGTCCTGGTTCAGGCAGAGCATGATGTCGATCCTGTCTCCGTGGTTGGTCACCGGCTGGTCGCTGGCCCGGACCGTCAGGAAGATGTGTCCGCCACGCACAATCGACTGGTAGGCGTTGTAGGCGTTGAGGTGATAACCGTAACGTGCGAGGGCGAAGGCCAGAATGTCACCGGAGGATGCGATCCCCTGTCCGGCCTCACCGCCAATGGAGAATGCGAAATCAATGTTTGCCATAAGCAGACATAAGTAATGGGATTCTGAAATTTAATCAAGCATCACTGACGTTTTTTTTATGTGGTCACCCGCAGCCACCGCAAAGGCCCGTTTTGGATGCTTAAATGAATGCGTTTGAGACTGGCCGGCAGCAGCACCACATCCCCCACGGCAAAGGCCTCATCATTGATATGGGCCAGCCCTGACAGACAGATCCAGACCGCAAAACGGCCGGACTTGTTCTGGAGGTCGCATGTTTTATCCGTCACAAAATGGTCGACCGTGAAATATTCGCAGGCGGCCAGGGGAAGCGGATCGGGCGAGGCCGGAGTCCCGGCGGGGACCCGGGCGGAGAGGGCGGGTTCAAAATCATCAAAGTCGATGGATCGGAGGGACTGCGGGATGTGCAGTTCCCGGGGGCGGCCCCAGTCGTACACGCGGTAGGTGGTGTCGGAATTCTGCTGGATTTCCACGATGACATTTCCGGCATCGATCGCGTGGAGCCGACCCGAAGGCAGGAACATCGCGTCCCCGGTGCTGACCGGAAAACGGTGGCAGAGGGACTCCAGGGTGTTTTTTTGGAGGGCCTGCTCGAACTCTTCCCGGGTGACCCCGTGCTTCAACCCCGCGATCAAATGCGCCCCTGGCTGGGCCTGGGCGATGAACCACATTTCCGTCTTGGGTTCCCCCCGCAGCTCCCGGGCGCAATGGTCGGGAGGATGCACCTGCAGGGACAGACGCTGCTGGGCATCCAAAAACTTGATCAGCAGGGGGAATCTCCCGTGGGACAGGGGGGCTTTGCCCATGATCGAGGCCGCCTCCCGGCACAGCACCTCGTGAAAGGTCAGTCCCGCCCAGGGACCTCCCTCCACCACCGTCTGCGCCTCGGGTCGGTCACAGATCTCCCAGGACTCCCCAATGGGTTTGTCGGCGGGGATCGGACGGTTGAAGACCTTGCGGAGGTTTTGGCCACCCCAGACGCGTTCCTGATAAATGGGCCGGAATTTGATCAGGGACATACGCGGGAATCTATACAAACCCCGCAGGAGTGCAAAAACAAAAACCGGGGAAATTTGCCGGAAGGATGGCGTTCTTTTTTGGCTGTTCAAACATGGGGAGCCTGTTTAAATCCGTCACATGAATGTCATATCGGAGTGTTCCCTGATGTTCCGTGAGTTCAAGGGCAACTTTCAGAACACAGGATCCGTCCTCCCCAGCAGCCGTTTTTTGGCGCGTCGTATGCTCGATCCCTTTTCCAAAAGGCGGCAGGCAGCCCATATCCTGGAGGTGGGGGCCGGGACCGGACCGATCACGGAGCAGATTGTGGAGCGTTTAAGGCCCCGGGATACCCTGCATATCGTGGAGTTGAACGCGGAATTTATCCGTCACCTCCGGGAGCGGGTCAACCAGGACCCGGTCTGGAGGGATCGGAAGGCGCAAATCCACATCTTTCATGCGGATATTCTGAAATTCGAGCATGCACACGAATATGATTACGTCGTTTGCAGCCTGCCGTTTTACAATTTCCCCCCCTCCCTGGTCCGTGGGATTTTTGCCAAAATGCGACATCTGTTGAAACCCGGCGGCGTGCTCAGTTATTTTGAGTATGCCGCGATGCGGAGTCTGGGTGGACCCTTCATGTCCCGGGACCGGCGCCACAATATGAGGCAGATTGAGGGGATGCTTCAGGAGCAGAGAGCCCAATGCCTGAGCCGGTCCGAACTGGTGCTGCCCAATGTGCCCCCGGCCTGGGTGCGGCATCTGACCCAGAAATAACATTGATTCCCGGCTCAAAATGTTTTGAAACTTTTGAGGGAACAACCTGTTGCATGAATATGAAGGACGAGGAAAAAGACCCCTTATGGGAATTGCTGGGCAAAGCCCGCCACCTGGACCCCCTTCCGCGTTTTACCGATGACGTGCTGGCCCGTGTGGAGCGGCTTGATCAGTCGCCTGAGACCCTCTCCTGGTTCCGGTTGCCCCGGCTTTTCTGGGGGACCACCCTGGCCGGGGCCGCGGCCTGTCTTGTTTTTGTGGGGATTTTAATGATGCCCGGTGGGCCCTCGGGTCAGCCCGCTTCCGTGGCCCATTCCGTGGCCCATTCCGCGGCCCATTCACGCCTGCAACCCCAACCCCCGCTGGCGACAGCCTCTGTCGTGACCGCCTCCGCCTCCGTCCCGGCGGTCACACCCAATGCCCAGCCGGTCAATTTCAGCTTTAACGAAGGTGAAAAGGGGAATCTGGTGGTGGCCCGGACCAATGCCCCGGTGATGGCGGATGTCTCCAATCCCTGGCTGGCCTTGACCAACGACTCAACGGCCTCCTCCGGAAAAGTGTACAACCTGAATGCCGCCCCCGTGGGTTTTGAAGTCGGGCCATGATCCCGCCGTGTGTCTGCCATGCCTTGTGATGGGGGCCACTGAGGGCTTCAAATCCGCCAAAATACACTCGCTCCCCCCGTCGCATTCATCTAGGGTCGGGCCCATGCTGCGTTCCAGTGTGTTGATTGTTTTGCTGGGTTTTGGGGTGCTGCTGACCGGTTGCCTCAGACAGACCGCCCCGACCCCCGCCTTGCCGGAGGGGGAGCTGACCCTGGGCACCGGACGATTAAAGGTGGAAATTGCCGCTGACGATCCGAGCCGGACCCTGGGATTGATGCATCGCGAAAGCCTTCCGGAGGAGCGGGGCATGCTGTTTGTTTTTGAGACACCGCGGTCCATGGGGTTCTGGATGAAGGACACCCTTGTCCCTTTGTCGATTGCCTATCTGGATTCCGAGGGACGCGTGCTGGAAATCTACAACATGGAGCCCCGCTCGCTGCAGAATGTGCCCAGCCAGTCAGACCAAGTGGTTTTTGCCCTGGAGGTCAACCGCGGGTGGTTTGCCCGCAACGCCGTTTCCGTCGGCACCCAGGTGCGTGTGACAGGTGCGGACTGGGAATCGCTCCGGCGGAAGGCCCGATGACGGACGGTGCAAAAAAAATGCCCCGCTGCGGCGGGGCATCAAAAGGGAAAAGGGAAATGGGAAAAAAGGGGAAAGGGAGCCGTGCCCCCCGTTATTTTTTGGGGGTATTGAGTTTGACAATCACGTCATCGGTGATGTCCATGCCCGTTTCGTCCAGAATCACCCCGCGGCCCTTGGTTTTGTCGAGGATGAGGTTGTAGCCCTTGGCCTTGCCGACTTCCGAGGCGGTGGTCATGATTTCGGTGATGAGATTTTCCATCAGGCGCCCGCGCTGCTCGGTCAGCTGACGTTCGCGACTGACCATCATTTCCTGGCCCTGCTGCAGCTTCATGCTGAATTGCACGCGTTTTTCCTGAACCGCCTTCATTTTTTCCGACTTGGTTTTTTCGTCGAGGGCGGGATTTTGGAGGTCCTGTTCGAGCTTGGCGCCTTCCTCCCGCATCTTGGCGATTTCCGTCTCGAGGTCCTTGCGGTCCTTTTGGAATCCATCCACCGCGCTTTGGAGTGTTTTTTCGGCGTCCTTGCGTTTGCTGTAGTTTTCAAGGGCCTTGCCGATATCGACGGTTCCCAGCTTCAGGGGGGCGGCCGACTTGGCCTGGGCCATCAGCCCGGAGGCGAAGGGCGAAAGAGTGAGTGCGGCAAGGGTGACAAGAAGGGTCTTTTTCATAGGGTGGGGGGCATAGTTGCAGAGGTGGTTTGAGATGCAAGCGGAATTTGAACGGAATTTTCCCCGCGGATGACGGGGTGTTTGTTGCGGCTCATGGCTTCTGTAACAGGCGGAATTTTGAAAAGTTTCCCGTCCGATGAGGCCGGGGTCTTTTCACGGTCCGGGGTGGGGGGAGGGAGGGTTTCGGAAAGAATCCGAAAAGGAGCTTGCCTCCCCTGGGGTTGTTGTCTATACCTACCCGTTCATTTTTTCAAGGAGAACACATTATGTCACAGCATCGCAGTCTCAAAGGCAGCAGCGCCATGGGCGCCAAACGCAGCGTTCTGAAACGGTTTGAACGTGTCGAGCTTCTCAAGAAGCGCGGCAAGTGGAAACAGGGCGACAAAATTTACAGTCTGCCCAAGACCAAACCCGAATAAAATCATCACGGCAACCCGCGGATGTGTCGGCGGCTTTGGATGTCACCATCCCACAGCCGCCGTTTCCTTTTATGAGAATCAACCAGTTTCTGGCCGCCGCCGGTCTCGGTTCCCGCCGCGCCTGTGAGGAATTCATCCGCGCGGGAAAGGTCCGGGTCAATGGACGGATCATGACCGACCTGGCCACGCGCATTGATCCCGTCGCCGATGAGGTCCAGGTCAGCAACCGTCCGATCCGTCCCCATCGCAAGGTCTATCTGGCCTTTCACAAGCCCAAGGGTGTGGTGTGCAGCCGGGATGATGAGGAGGGGCGGAAAACCCTCTACGACCTCCTGCCCAAGGGTTCCCCGCCGGTTTTCAGTGTCGGACGACTGGACCTCGATTCCGAGGGCCTGATTTTTCTGACCAATGACGGCGCATTTGCCAATCATCTGATGCATCCCCGCTACAAGGTGCCCAAGATTTACGAGGTGGTCACCAAATCCTCCCCGACAGAAAAGGACTTGGCCCGTCTGCTCAAGGGGGTCATGATCCGCATCGAGGAGGGGGAGCCCATGGTCCGGGCCCGGGCGGAGAAGGTCGAGCGGTTCGGCCCCGGGGCCTTTCAGGTCACGCTCACCCAGGGCTACAAACGCCAGATCCGCCAGATGTTCTATGTCATCGGCCATCCGGTCCGTTCCCTCAAACGCATCCGGATCGGGTTGGTGGAACTCAGGGACCTTCCCAAGGGCGCCGTCCGCGATCTGAAGCCCGAGGAAATCCGCAGTCTGATGAAAGCCTGAGACCGCCGGCTTTTTTCCGGGCCGGTGAAAAATAATTCGTGAATCCGGGCCCGCGCCGGGGCATACTCCGGGGCGATGTCCGCCACACTCATTGATGGAAAAGCCATTGCCGAGGAGATCGTCTCCGAGGTGGCGGTCCGGGTGGCCGCGTTCAAACCCCTTGGAAAGGTCCCCGGCCTGGCGGTGGTGCTGGTGGGGGACCGTCCGGACTCGGCCCTGTATGTCCGCAAAAAAATCGAGATGTGCGAACGTCTCGGGATCCTTTCCAGAAAGGTGGAATTGCCCGTCCGCACGACACAGGAGGAACTGTTGCGGGTGGTGGGCGAATTGAATCTGGACCCGGCCATTCACGGGATTCTCGTCCAGTCCCCCCTTCCGCCGCCGATTGACGAACAGGCGGTCATCCGCGCGATCGATCCCCGAAAGGATGTGGATGGATTCCATCCGGTCAATGTGGGGAAATTCACCATCGGCGATCCCACCGGCCTGGTGCCGTGCACCCCGGCGGGGGTGATCGAACTCCTGCTGCGCAGCCGGGTGGAGCTCCCGGGGAGACGGGCCGTCGTTCTCGGGCGGAGCATGATCGTGGGAAAACCCGCCGCCCTGCTGTTGCTGGCGCAAAATGCGACGGTGACCATCTGCCATTCCAAAACGCGTGATCTTGCCGAGATCACCCGTCAGGCGGAAATCCTGGTCGTGGGCATCGGACGTCCTGAATTTGTGAGGGCCGGGATGGTCGGGGAGGGGGCGGTGGTCATTGATGTCGGCATCCATGTCCTTCCCGACGCCACCCGCAAAAGCGGCAAACGCACCGTCGGCGATGTCGCCTTCGACGAGGTTTCCGCAAAATGCGGGATGATCACCCCGGTCCCGGGCGGTGTGGGGCCGATGACCATTGCGCTGTTGATGCGGAATACGGTCAAGGCATTCGCGGCGGCGGTGGGGGAAGGCCCCGGGACCGGCAATCCGTGAGCCCCGGCCAGCCAGGCCGGGAGCTGACTACAACAGGAGACGGATTCCGGCGAAAAAAAGAAGGATGTAGACGGTGGTGACAAACCATTTTTTGGAGACGCGGTCATTGATCCAGACACCCAGGCCGGTCCCCAGAAGCATGAAGGGGGCCATCCACAGACTCCCGTACAGCGAGGGAAGAGAGACCATTCCCTGATGAATGTAGATCGGGAGTTTGATGAGGTTGCCCAGGGCGAAGTAGGTGATATTGGTGCCGATGAACACCTGGGGGTCGAGATGTTGCGGCAGAAGGTACATGGCCATGACCGGTCCGCCTGCGTGGGCCAGTGTGGAGGTGTAACCCGCCAAGGCCCCGAGAATGGTCGCCATTCCCGGACCGGGTTTGAGGGTTTCCTCCATCTTCAGAATGCCCTCCCTGAGCAGTTGGATCAGGACAAAAAGCAGGCACAGTGCGCCCAGAATCCGTCTGAGAGTGGTGTTGTCGGTCATCTGCAGGGTCGCCGCTCCGATGAGGATCCCCGCCAGGGTGCCGGGGATGAGCCGCCGGATTTGGCGCCAGTCGACGCGGTGACGGTAGTGCCAGACGACAAAAACATCGGAAAAAATCATGATCGGCAGCAGCAGACCCGCCGCCTCCCGTGCGGGCAGAAAAAGGGCCATCATCGGAACCGCCAGAATCCCCCCCGCCCCGCCGAATCCCGACCGGGAAACCCCGACAAAAGCCACCACGGAGGCCATGAGCCAAAAGGAGTCGCCGTCCGGGAAGGGGAATCCGTTCATCACGCCTTGCGGGAGACCTGGACAATCACACAGGCCGTGTCCGGGAGGATGAATTTTTTGAGACGGACCTCCACCTTTTTGACCGCATGCTTGGCCAGGACATTGTCGCAGATTTCCTGGGCAAAATGCTCCAGCAACCGGCGGGGCCGGGCCTGGGCGAGCATGTGGACGAGCTGATAGACCTGGGCGTAATCGATCGTATCGACCACGTCATCACTTTTGCTCGCACGCCTGAGGGAGAGAGTCAGCTCCACGGTCACCAGAAGTTTTTGGGCGTGGGCACGTTCCTCCTCGGGCACGCCGATGTGGGTCATGACCGCCATGTCACAAATGGTGATTTTATCGCTCATGGTTTCCGGTTTTTTTCCACACAATCGATGAGAATGCGGGTGGGGATGTTCAGATCCAGTTTTTTGGCCTCCGCCAGGGACAACCACCGGTACTTCAGACCCTCGTCGTTGAGGGAGACCTCCGTGGAGGTGGCGCGGCAGGTGTAGTTAAGCAGAATAAAGTGGGCCCGTTTGTAAAATTCCGGTGAATGAATGCAGTCCTGCACCAGGGTGAAACGGATGTCGGAAATCTCCAGGTTCGTTTCCTCCCGCACCTCCCGGATCAGGGCCTCCACACTCGGCTCATCGGTCTTGATTTTGCCGCCGGGGATGCCCCATTTGTTGCCCCACTTGTGGGTGTAAATCATCAGAACCTCGTCGTTTTCATTGAAGATCAGGGCGCCCACGGTGGGAATCGGAAAATAATCCGGGAGGGAGGGATGGCTCTGGAGGTAGTGGCGCAGACCCTGGAGATTTTGAAAGAGGAGGTCCGGGTTGACCGACTTGAGTTTCTCCACCGCATCGTATCCGGTGAGCACCGCGACCCCCGTGATCCCCCCGTGGTGGGCGGTTTCGATGTCATGCATCATGTCCCCGACGAACATCGTTTCCCGGGGGTTGAGATCGTTTTCGGCCATGATTTCGTGGATTTTGGCCGCCTTGTCGAGAATCTGGACGTAGGGACGTTCGAAGTAGTGGGCGATGTCGAGGCGTTTGGATTGAACCGCAAAATGTTCCCGATGGATGGTGCTCAGCAGGAAGACCCGCAATTTGTTTTCGCGGCAGAACTCCAGAAAGTCCCGGGCGTGGGGGAGCATCTGGATGTTTTCCTGCAGACAGTGAAAAGACCGGTGGTAATGGACCTCCAGCTCCACCATCGTGGCCTCGGGCAGATACTTTTCATAGAATTTCGGGAACGGCAGGAAGAATTTTTCCCGGAATTCATCCGCCGTCATGGTCGGACGGCTGTAATGCCTGAAAATCTCGTTGGTGGCGTCGAGGACCGGGCCGAAGTCGTCGACGAGAGTGCCGGACCAGTCGAGGATGATGTTGCGGTAGCGCATGGGTGGGGGAAACTAACCACAGATTTCCTGGATGGCACGGATTATTTTGGGACAACGCGCCCCGGCCTCCGTCCGGGGCATGGGGGGCCGGGCGGCACCTGTTTCGGGGCGTGTCCTGAAATCAATTGTCGATCTGACCCTGGGCCATGCCCGAGGGCAGTGCGTTGGGGCGCGTGCAGGTGCTTTGCAGTTCGATATGCCTGCCCGTGGCCGAGGCGTCCAGGATCGACTGCATGACGTCGAGCGCATGGTACCCGAGATCCGCACTCATGCGCGGGGCGCGTTTGTTGTGGAGGGCCGAAACCATGTCCGCCACGCCGATGCCCCGGAACCCCGGCTCGGGGTGGAGGTGGGGCATTTCCAGCCAGTCCTTCTGGCCCGGACGGAAGACCTTGACGATGCCTCCCGTGCCGTTGGGGTCGGGAACACTCATGGAACCCTCGGAACCGAAAATCTCGATGTTCGGGAGCGTCCCGTGCCAGACATCGAAGGAGGTCAGCAGGGTGACCACCGCGCCGTTGTGGAAATCCAGGATGCTGGCGATGTGCGTGGGGGTCTCGACCTGGATCACCTTGCCGTGTTTGGGCTGGCTTGTGATCGTGCGCGTGGGGAAGGAGACCTGGGCCGAGGAGGTGACACGACGGACCGGCCCCAGCAGATTGATCAGGGCATTGAGATAGTAGGGTCCCATGTCGAAGAGCGGACCGCCCCCGACCTCGTAGTAAAATTCCGGGGCCGGGTGCCAGCTTTCGTGGCCGTGGCAGATCATGTGGGCCACCCCGCCGATGGGCCGACCGATAAAGCCCTCATCCAGAAGTTTGCGGGCCAGCTGTCCGCCCGGACCCAGATACGTGTCCGGGGCGCATCCGACCAGCAGATTCTTTTGTCGGGCCAGCTCCAGCACCGCCCGGCCTTCCTCGCGGTTGACCGCAAAGGGTTTTTCACAATAGGCGTGTTTTCCCGCATTGAGAATCTGCAGGTTCACCGGGGCGTGGGCCTTGGGGATGGTGAGGTTGATGACAATTTTGATTTCCGGGTCCGCCAGAAGTTCATCCACCGAACAGGCCTTGCCCGCGCCGAATTTTTCGATTTGGGCTTTGGCCCGCGAGATGTCCAGATCCGCACAGGCGGCGATTTCCAGACAGGGATAAAGTTTGCAGCCTTCAAAATAGGCCCAGCTGATGTTGCCGGCGCCGATGATACCGATTTTTGTTTTGGGGATGGGGGAGTGGGACATGGTCCATGCTGATTAGGCGAAAACAGGCGGGAATCAACATTTTTGTCGCTCCGCCCTTGTCCCCGGGGAATTGTGTGGCAGGTTGGAACCGGGCCCCTTATAAGGAGGGTGAACATTCCATCGAAAGACCCGGGTCTTTCCTGGATCCGTACCGTGAACCCCGCCATGCCATCACCGCTGATCCAAGCCATGTTTTTGATGCTGCTGGGAGTGACCGGCATTTTTCTGACGGTCCCGCCCGTGCGCCGTTGGGCCATCAGACGCCGTCTGGTGGACCGGCCCGATTTTCGCCGCAAAAAGCACCGGCGCCCCGTGCCGAGGGTCGGGGGCGTGGCCATCTTTGCCGTGGTTTTTGTCCAGTTCATCCTGTGGCAATACCTGACCCCCTCCATCCACCTGATCTCCTCCTGGGGCCTGATCCTGACCAGCTCCATGATCTTTGCGATGGGATTCCGGGATGATCTGAAGGCCATGGGCGCCAAGCGCAAATTGCTCATCCAGGTGGCCGTGGCCGGACTGGCCTTTTTCATGGGGATCCGGGTGGATGCCCTTTTTGGGTACGATTTGCCCGTCTGGCTGGGCCTGCCCATGACCGTCCTGTGGCTGATCTCCACGACCAACATCATCAATCTGATCGATGGCATTGACGGATTGGCGGTGGGCGTCTGTCTGTTTTTGATGCTGACCATTGCGCTGCTCAACAGCACCGTGGGTTATTACACGATCCTGTGTCTTGGCATCTTCGGGACACTTCTGGGGTTTCTGTATTTCAACTTTCCCCCGGCCAAAATCTTTCTCGGGGATGGCGGGGCGTATTTTCTGGGGTACCTGATCGGGTGCATCACCATTCTGAATTCCAACAAGGGGGAGGTCGCCCTGGCCCTGCTGGCCCCGTTTCTGGCCCTCGGACTGCCCATTTTGGACACGACCTTTGCCATCATCCGTCGCGGACTGCGCGGGGTGCCGCTCTTTTACGGGGATCGCGAGCATATCCATCACAAGCTCGTGGACATGGGCATTTCCCACCGCAATATCCTGATTCTCCTTTACTCCATTTGCGCCGCCCTGAGCCTTTCCGCGGCGGCCGTATTTTTCACTCAGGGCCGGTTGCTGCCGCTGGTGGTGGCATTTCTGGCGGTCCTGATCCTCATCGGGGCCAAGGAACTCGGGTATGTCCGCAGTTATTTTGGGCTTCTCACACAGATCAGCAAAAGTGTCGCCCGCCGCCGTGAAGCCCAGAAGGTGCAGACACTGATGGAAATGTTCCGGACGGACATGGCCGGGATCCGGGATCCGGTCAATCATTGGAAATACCTGGAGACCGTCGCCGACCGGCTGGGGTTTGAAAGTTTCCACTTCCGGTCCTCGGATGAAACCCGCCTGGATTCGCATCAGTGGAAGCGACTGGTTCCCCTGGTCGGGGAGGAGACCGCCGACAAAAAGCCCCTGGAACTCCACAGCTTCATCCTGGTCCTCAAGTTCCATAAAAAAATACTGGGGGATGTGGTGTTTTTGAAGAAAATCCCGCGCGAGGACATCCCCCATTTCCACCGTCTGTGTGATCTGATGTGCAAGGATCTTGCGGAAACCCTCGACGCATGTCTGACCCGCTCCTGAGCCGGATGACGGGGCCGTTCCGCGACCGCAGGCCTAACGGGAAAGCGACTGGAAGCCGATGTCGCGGCGGAGGCATTTGCCTTCAAAGGAAATTTTTTCGGCGGCGGCATAGGCCGTCTGCAGGGCTTGGGGAAGGGAGGGCCCGGTGGCCGAGACACTCAGGACACGTCCGCCGGAATTGACCAGAACCCCCTCCTTGAGTTTGGTCCCCGCGTGAAACACCTTCACCGCCGCATTTTTCTCCGCCTCGGCGATGCCGGTGATGGGAAGACCCTTTTTGTAGACGCCCGGATACCCTTCCGAGGCCAGGACAATGGTGGCGGCACACTCGTCCTTCCATTGGATGGACTGGGAGGAGAGGGAGCCCTGGGTGCAGGCCAGGATGATTTCCAGAAGGTCGGAATCCAGCCTCCGCATCAGCGACTGGGTTTCCGGGTCGCCAAAACGCGCGTTGAACTCAATGACGTACGGGCCTCGGTCCGTCAGCATGATTCCCGGGAAAAGAACCCCCTTGAAATCGATTTCCTCGGCCACGCACCCGGCCATAAAACGGTCGAAAATCCGTTCCGCAATCAGCTTTTCGGCGGAGGCATCCGCAAAGGGCACCGGGGAATAGGTTCCCATGCCGCCCGTGTTCGGCCCTGTGTTGTTTTCGCCGATCCGTTTGTGATCCTGGGCCAGCGGCATCATCCGGTAGTTTTTGCCATCCAGAAACGCATGGGCGGAAACCTCCAGCCCCTCCATGAATTCCTCGATGAGAATTTTTTCACCGGCCCCACCGAAAATCCGCTTGATCATCATGTCATCAACGGCCGTCCGCACCTCCGCCGCGTTTTGGGCAATGATCACACCCTTTCCCAGGGCCAGACCGTCGGCCTTGATGACCTGGGGATACGGGAGCGAGGCTGAAAATCCGAGCGCCTCGTCGGCGTTTGTGAAAGTGGCACAACGGGCCGTGGGGATATCGTGGCGGAGGCAGAAGTCCTTTGCGAAACATTTGCTCGCCTCAAACTGCGCCGCCTTCTGGTTCGGTCCGAAAATTTTCAATCCGACGTGCTGGAACATGTCCACGATGCCCTTGGCCAGGGGGTTGTCCGGTCCCACAATCGTCAGGTCCGGGCGCATGGATTTGGCAAAGGCGAGCAGACTCGGGAGATCCTCGGCGCCAATGTTGGCACATTCCGCAATGGGGGCGATTCCGGGATTGCCCGGGGCGCAGATGATTTTGGGTTTGCGGGGGCTTTGGGAGAGTTTCCAGACGAGCGCGTGTTCGCGGGCGCCTCCGCCGATGACAAGGACTGTTTCCGACATGGCCGCGTAGTAAACATTTTGAATTCTATCCTGAACAGAAAAAAACAGATTTTTTTTAATAAATCATGCTTTTTTCGGTGGATGGCGCGGGTCCGTCGATCAGTGGCGGACCCGTGAATTATAAATCATGATAATGGCGAATGAAGAGCAGGATTAATGATCGTGCGGCACCGTGGAATCAGCCCCCAATGGCGATCATTTTGCGGCCGGGCTGGTAGTTGTCGCGGAAGGCATGCTGCGCCGGTTTGCGGGCGACCACGGCGAGGAATTCGTTTTTCAGAAGTGCGTCATCCGTCGAATTCCGCAGCAAGGCCCGCAGGTCGTATTCATCGTGGGCGCCGAGGCAGGGCCGCAATTTGCCCTCGCAGGTGAGCCGCATTTTGTTGCACGAATCACAAAAGTGCAGGTTGGTCATCGCCCCGATGAAGCCCAGGGTCACGCTCTGGGCGGGGTCCGTATAATAGACCGCAGGACCGTTTCCGGTGTAATCCCCTTTGGGAACAAGCGCAAAATGCCGGGAAATCCGCTGCATGACCTCCCCCACGGAAATGAAGTTTTCCTCGGTGAGCACCTCGCGGGAACTGACCGGCATCATTTCGATGAAGCGGAGCGCCAGGCCGCGGGCCCGGGCAAATTCCACCATGGGCATGATTTCATCGTCGTTTTTGCCACGGATCAGAACCATGTTGAGTTTGATTTTCCGGAAGCCCGCCTCCCGGGCCGCTTCAATTCCCTGCAGAACCTCCGCAAGCAGGGGGCGCCCGGAGATGGCGGCGTACCCCTCCGGACGAAGCGAATCGAGGCTGATATTGATGTTCTCCAGCCCCGCGTCCCGGAGGTCCCGGGCCATGTTTTTGAGAAGGGTGCCGTTGGTGGTCATTCCCACATCGGCCACACCGGGGGTGGCACACAGGCGGGAGATGAAACGGAGAATGTCCCGGCGCACGAGCGGCTCCCCGCCGGTGACCCGGTACTTGGTGATGCCCAGGCCCACCCCCACGCGGACCACCCGCAGGATCTCCTCATAGGAAAGAATGTCGGAACGCGGCAGCCATTGCTGCTGCTCGTCGGGCATGCAATACAGGCAGCGTTCGTTGCACCGGTCGGTGACCGAAATGCGCAGGTAGGTGACCGTATGGTGGTGGGCGTCGGTGAGCATCGGTTGCCGACAACTAACATCAAAATGCCGCCGGGTCCAATCTCCAAATGGACGGCGGACGACTTTTTGCTGGATTCACCGAGTTGACCCCCTAATGTGTGGGCCTGTGATCCGCGCCCAACGGAACCGAGGAAATCCATGCCTGAAGAGACCCCCCAAGACCTGACCCCCGCCCCCGGGACCCGACCCGACCCGAGGGGTGGCAGCGGCCCAACCCCCCTTCACCCGGAACCCGGGACCGTGGACTGGAAAGCGGTGGCGCAGATGCCCGAGTTCCAGGCACTGGTCCGAGCCAAATTCCGGTTTATCGTCCCGGCGACCCTGTTTTTCATCCTCTACTATTTTGCCCTGCCCGTGCTGGTGGGCTATTTCCCGGAGCTGATGAGCCGCCCGGTTCTCGGACCTGTCAACGGGGCGTACCTCTTTGCGTTGTCCCAGTTTTTCATGGCCTGGATTCTGGCCGCCCTGTACGTGAAGGTTTCCGGAAAGTTTGACCGCCAGGCACGCGAAATCCGTCAGAAAGTCCTCGGCGCAAAAGGAGAACACCGATGACCATTTCACTGATCATGTTTCTGGTTTTTGTGGCGGTGACCCTGGGCATCACCTACTGGTCGGCGGGCCGTTCGCAGGGGTCGGCGGCGTTTTTCACGGCCAACCGGTCGATCACCGGCTGGCAGAACGGCCTGGCGGTGGCCGGGGACTACATGAGTGCCGCCTCCTTCCTGGGAATCGCCGGGATGATCGCCTTTTACGGGTACGACGGGTTCATGTATTCCGTCGGATTTCTCGTGGCATACCTGACCGTTCTCCTGCTGGTGGCCGAGCCCCTGCGCAACGCGGGGAAATACACCATGGCCGATGTGCTGGCGTACCGGCTGGAGCCCCGTCCCGTGAGGGCCATGGCCGCGCTGAGCACCCTGACCGTGAGCACCTTTTACATGATCGCCCAGATGGTGGGGGCCGGGGCCCTGGTGTCACTTCTTTTGCCCGGGGTTCCGTTTTATGTGGCGGTCATCGGGGTGGGGGCGATCATGATTGTGTACGTGGTTTTTGGCGGGATGCTCGCCACCACGTGGGTGCAGATCATCAAGGCCGTGCTGCTGATGAGCGGCACCTTTTTGCTGAGTGTGTTTGTCCTGGCCCATTTCGGTTTTGATCTCGGCCGGTTTTTCCGGGCGGTCACCCACGTCTCCTCCCACAACCACGGGGTGGAGGTGGTCCGGAACTTTTTGCAGCCGGGCCTGAAGTACGGGCCGCCCTACGGGGCGCTGGATTTGATCTCCCTGGGGGTGGCGCTGCTTTTGGGGACGGCGGGGTTGCCGCATATCCTGGTGCGGTTTTACACCGTGCCCGATGCGCGGACCGCCCGGGTCAGTGTGGTGTGGGCGATGGTCATCATCGGTCTGTTTTACATCATGACCACCTTTCTGGGCTACGGGGCGGCGACCATTGTCGGTCAGGACTACATCAAGGTCCACGGCGGGACAAACATGAGTGCCCCGCTGCTGGCCCAGGTCCTGGGGGGTGAAATCTTTTTTGCGTTCATCTCGGCTGTGGCCTTTGCGACCATTCTGGCCGTGGTGGCGGGGTTGACGATCAGCGCCTCGACCTCGTTTGCGCATGATTTTTACACCAATGTGATCCATCACGGACGCGAGACGAATCCCGGGGAGGAAGTGCGCGTGGCCCGGATCACCGCCTTTGTGGTGGGGGCGGTGTCCATGGGCATTGCCATTTACCTGGGGCAGGGGGTCAACGTGGCGTTTCTGGTGGGGCTGGCCTTTGCCGTGGCCGCCTCGGCGAACCTGCCGGCGATTCTCTTTTCAATCTACTGGCGGCGCTTCAACACGAGCGGCGCCCTGTGGGGAATGGGGGCGGGACTGGTCAGTTCAATTGTCCTGGTCTGCCTCAGCCCGAGTGTGATGGGGGCCAAAGCCCTTTTCCCGCTTGAGAATCCCGCGCTGGTGAGTGTGCCGATCGGGTTTCTGGCCTCGTGGATCGGGACCCTGCTGGGCAAACCACACGGGCGGAAGGATCAGTTTGATGAGATGCATGTGCGGGCCCACACCGGGCTGGGGGCCGAGAAGGCCGGAGGCCATTAGGGCACGTGGCGAAACAGAAGATTCTTCTTGTCAGAATCCCAGAATCCCATATACCATCCTCCCTTACACGCGGGTGTAACTCAGTTGGTAGAGTGCAACCTTGCCAAGGTTGATGTCGCGAGTTCGAGTCTCGTCACCCGCTCCATTTTTTTATGGAGCCCTTTCCCCCGGAAGGGCTCTTTTTTTTTGATCATTTTTCGATCATAATTCTCCGTGACAATGCAGGAAATGTGCGTCAGATTGATGTCAGTAAATCTTCTATGACGGTTGAGAGTGCATATTCGGTCGGTCGGGTTTCCGGGGGTGACGTTTTTTTCAAAAATCAACAAAAGGATACGCCATGCAGAAGGACCATGCGTTTGTCATCAATGTGACCGGACGGCACGTCAGTGTCACCCCGGCGCTCAAGGAATACGCGCGCAAAAAAATCGAGCATCTTTCGCCCGACTATCCCCGCATCATCAGTGCCCATGTGGTTCTCTCCGTTGAAAAGCACCGTCAGCGTGCGGAAATCACCCTGTACTGCAACAACCACATTGTCATCGAGGCCCACAACACCAGTGACGACCTGTACGCGTCCATTGATATCGCCATCGACAAGGTTTTGCAGCAGATGCGCAAACACAAGACCAAGCTCAAAAAACATCATCGTCCGCGCAAGTTTCTCCCCACCGAAATCGAGGTGCCCGTGTATGCCGCCGATCATCTGGAGGATGAGGCCAGCGAGGAAATCAAGGCCCGGCAGGTGCATGCGGAAAAGATGGTCATCCGTCCGATGTTCCTTGATGAGGCCATCCTGGAGCTGTCGATCAACCAGGAGCGGAGTTTCCTTGTCTTTTTCAACACGGAAACCGAGATCATCAACATCATGTACCGCCGTGCCGATGGGGACTATTCGGTCATTGTCCCGACCAAGGCCTGAACCGCATGCCCAAAGCCCCTGAACACATCAGCGTGGAGGAGTTCCACCGGAAACACGCCCAGACCCTGCAGTTGCAGCTGGTCGGGGGGGCGTCGGGTCTGGCCCGGAAAATCCGCGAGGGCACCGTCAACCGTCCGGGTCTGGCCCTGGCGGGTTTTTTCCGGTACTTTGCCGACAAACGGATCCAGGTCATCGGCAGCGCCGAGTCCACCTATCTGAAGTCGCTTTCCGCCCGGGAGCTGGCCATGCGCATCAAACAGCTTTTTGACCGCAAAATCCCCTGCCTGATCTTTGCGCGGAACATCCGTCCCTCCCGCGAGATTCTGAGGGTGGCCGACAAGGAGAAGGTCCCCGTGTTTGTCTCGCCGCTGGTGACGATGAACCTGATCAACAAGGCCACCATTCTGCTCGAGCAGGATTTTGCACCGCAATCCAGCGAGTTTGCCAGCATGGTCGATATCGGAGGGATCGGGGTCCTGATCCGCGGCAAAAGCGGGGTGGGCAAAAGCGAGTGCGTGCTGGCCCTCATCGAGCGCGGATACGCCCTGGTGTCCGATGATGTGACCTATATCCGGGCCGACGAGGGGCGGGAACTTTTTGGACGCTGTCCGGAAATGACCCGCAACCATATCGAGGTGCGCGGCCTGGGAATCATCAATGTCGCCGCTGTTTTCGGGGTCCGGAGCATCCAGGACGAGAAAAAAATCGATCTGGTGGTGACCCTCATCGACTGGAACGGGGTCGAAGATGTGGACAGAATCGGTCTTGACGCCGAGTACTACACCATTTTAGGTATTAATGTGCGGCACGTGACCATTCCCGTCCGCCCCGGTCGGGACATTGCCCGGCTTGTCGAGGTGGCCGCGCTCGATTCAAAACTCAAGACCATGGGTTTTGATGCCGCCCAGGAGTTCAACCGCAGACTCATCGAAAAAATGAAAAAATGATTTTATGGGACAAGCCGCCAAAAAGGATGACAAGGAAATGAATGAACTGACCCGGGAAATGACGATTTTGAATCGCATGGGTCTTCATGCCCGTCCCGCGGCCATGTTTGTCAAGATTTCCAACGCCCACAAGGCGGAGGTCTGGGTGGAAAAGGATGGGGAACAGGTCAATGGCAAAAGCATCATGGGTCTGATGATGCTCGCCGCCGGTGCCGGCTCGAAACTGCGTGTGACGGCACGCGGGACGGATGCCCCCGAGGTGTTGAAGGACCTGGAGGCGCTTCTGGCCCGCAAATTCGGTGAGGAATAGCGTCGATGGGCCCTGTCTCCGGGGCTTTTTTTGACCGGCACACCGTGCTTTTGACTCTCCCGCGTGAAAAATCGCCATTTTTTTCATATCACGTACATTTTTTGTTTCTTCTTCCATAAAATTGAGTTAGAAGTCCTTGCTGGATGAAAGAAGAGAACCAGCCCCCCATCACCGAGTTGCGATTTGAGGGGATTGGTGTGTCTCCGGGGATTGTTCATGGAAAGGTTCTGCTCATGGGGACCACCCCCGAGAAGGTCCGGAAACGCAGCATTCGCGAGGAACATGTCCAGGATCAGATTCAGAAACTCGAACAGGCGCTGATCCTGACCCGTCAGCAGATTCAGGACATTCAAAAGCGCATCGCCGATGAGATCGGGGAGAAGGATGCGAGCATTTTTGACGCCCATCTCCTTGTTGTCGAGGACAGTGCCCTGATCGACCAGGCGGTCAAGGAGGTCCAGACAAGCCTGGTTTCCATCGAGTACGCCTACAGCCGCGTGGCCAAAAAGTACATCACCTCCCTCAGCCGCATCGAGGATGAATACCTGCGCGAACGTGCCGCCGATGTCGAGGATGTGACCCGCCGCGTGATCCGCAATCTTCTGGGCATCGAACATCGGACGCTCGACACGCTGGAGGAGCCCCGCATCATTGTTTCCTACGATCTTTCCCCGTCGGACACGGCGACGACCGACCGCAAAAAGGTGATCGGGTTTGCGACGGATATCGGCAGCAAAACCTCGCACACCGCCATCATGGCCCGTTCGTTGAATATCCCGGCCATTGTCGGTCTGCGGGACATTTCCACCCGGCTGGAAACCGATCAGGAGGTTCTGCTGGATGGTTACAAGGGGATGATCATCGTCAATCCCACCCAGCAGACCCTGGAGGAGTACGGCCAGATCGAGGTCAAAAAACAGGTCATCGAGGAAAAACTCGATGAGATCCGTTTCCAGGAGGCCCGGACCCCCGACGGACACAAGGTGATCCTGAGCGGAAACATCGAGCTTATCGATGACGTGCCCCTGGTCATTGAGAACGGGGCGGAGGGCATCGGCCTGTACCGCACGGAGTTTCTGTTCATCAACCGCGACGACCTGCCCAACGAGGAGGAGCAATACGAGGCGTATCGCAAGGTGGCCGCCGCCATCAAACCCCACTCCGTGATCATCCGCACTCTGGACATCGGCGGGGACAAGTTCCTTTCCCACCTGCAGATTCCCCAGGAGATGAATCCCTTTCTCGGTTGGCGTGCCATCCGTTTCTGTCTGGCCCGTCCGGAAATTTTCAAGGCCCAGTTGCGGGCCATTTTGCGGGCCTCGGTGGAGGGCAATGTCAAGATCATGTACCCGATGATTTCCGGGGTGCAGGAGGTTCAGCAGGCCAACCACATGCTCGAGGAGGCCAGGCAGGAATTGCGCAACGAGGGCAAACCCTTTGATCAGCACATGTCCGTGGGGGTCATGATCGAGGTGCCCTCCGCGGCGATGACCTCCGAGCGCATTGCCGACGAGGTGGATTTTTTCAGCCTGGGCACCAATGACCTCATCCAGTACTCGATTGCCGTGGACCGGGTCAATGAAAAGATCGCCTACCTGTACGAGCCCACCCACCCGGCGATTCTGCGGCTGATCAAGATGGTCGTCGAAAACGGCCACAAAAAGGGGAAATGGGTCGGTCTGTGCGGGGAGATGGCCGGGGATGTGATGCTCACGCCGTTGCTCATCGGTCTGGGTTTGGACGAGTTGAGCACCGGGTCGGTGGTGGTCCCCCGGATCAAGCAGGCCATCTGCTCGGTGCATTTTTCGGAAATGCAGCATTTTGCCCATGAGGCCCTGCACTGCGATTCCGCCGCCGAAATCATGCGCCGCTGCGAGGAGATGGCCCGCCGCCTGTACCCCGATCTGGTGTCCTAACCCTTCCCACCCGCATGGCAAAACCGCTCTCCGAAGGTTTGGAAGTCCCGCAAAACGGGCCGAAAAAAAAGTCCTGGGCCTATGTTCCCACCCTCTACTTCTGTGAGGGCCTGCCCTACGAGATCGTCAACAATCTCTCCACGATCATTTACAAGAACCAGGGTGTCTCCAATGCCCTGATCGGCCAGTATACCAGTCTGCTGTCCCTCCCGTGGACGATCAAACCCCTCTGGAGCCCCCTGGTGGACCTGTTTCTGACCAAACGGAAATGGATCCTCATCACGGAAATCCTCCTGGCGGTGCTCATCGGCGGGGTGGCGCTGACCCTGCAGATGCCGCAGTTTTTCGCCCTCTCCCTGCTGCTGTTTTTTATGACCGCCTTTGTTTCCGCCACCCATGACATCGCCGTGGATGGCTATTACATGCTGACCCTTTCCTCCCGGGGACAGGCCTTCTACACCGGGATACGCTCCACCTTCTACAAGGTGGCCAAGATCGCCGCCTCCGGGGGGATGGTGGTGTGGGCGGGACATCTGATCAAAACCGGGACCGGCATCACCCAGAGCTGGATGATCGTGTTGGGAGCCGCCGCCGCCGCCTATTTTCTCCTGGGCCTTTTTCATCTGTTTTACCTGCCGCACCCCGAGGGCAACACCCGCGGGGAGCGGAGGGCCGAGCCCCTGAAATGGACCGATTTCCTGGAGCCTTTCCGCACCTATTTTGCCCATGAAAAAATCATCCCCATTCTCGCCTTCATCCTCCTGTACCGGCTCGGCGAGGGGATGCTGACCCGGATGATCAATCCCTTTTTGCTCGATCCCGTCGCTCAGGGGGGGCTTGGACTCGATACGGAGATGGTGGGCATGGTCTATGGGACCATTGGCATCAGCGGACTTTTTGTCGGGGGCATTCTCGGGGGGATGGTCATTTCCCGTTTCGGATTGCGCCGGTGTCTCTGGCCGATGGCCTTTGCGATTCATCTGCCCAATCTCGCCTTTGTGTACATGAGCACCCATGTGCCCAACGTGACCCTGGTCAGTCTGCTCGTCGCCACCGAACAGCTGGGGTACGGGTTTGGTTACACGGCCTTCACGGTTTTTCTGATGTCCATCACGGGTGAGAGGTTCAAAACGGCGCATTTTGCGATTTCAACCGGTCTGATGGCCCTGGGGATGATGGTGCCGGGCATTCTCAGCGGCTATCTGCAGCAGGCCCTGGGTTACCACATGTTTTTCATCGTGGTGTGTCTGGCGACTGTGCCGAGTTTTTTCACCCTGTTTTTCATCCCGCTGCCTGATGAGAAAAATTGAGGATACGGCCCTCATTCCCCGATGAGAATCGCATGGGCGGCGGCATAGTCCCGGGAATGGGTCAGGCTGATCAGGCATTCCTGGACGCCCCGCTGACGCACCAATTCAAGTGCCTTTCCGGAAAAGACCACCGTGGGCTGACCGTTTTCCTGGCGCCGGATGCTCATGTCCCGCCACCCCAGCTGGGCGCCGATGCCCGTGCCAAAGGCCTTGGCGACAGCCTCCTTGGCCGCAAAACGCGCCGCAAGATGGGGCGTGGCCGAGGCATGGCCGAGGCAGTAGTCCAGTTCCTCCGGAGTGAAGATGCGGCGGAGAAAGGCGTCACCGGATTTTTCGACCGAATCCGCGATCCGGACCGTTTCCACGATGTCGATGCCGGTGCCGAGGATTTTCATGGGATCAGGACACCGGTGGGACCGCGGCGGCGGCGCATTCCGCCACAATCTTTTCCATCGGTCCCTGGACACGTTCCATCGACCGGCAGAGCGCAAACTGGGCCCGGGCCCGGTCCAGATTGTGGCTGGGACGGTGGGTTTTGAAATACACATCCCCCTGCAGGTAATCCGTCAGAAACCGGAGCCCGATCTGGAATGTGATCAGCCGTCCGGAAAAGGCGAGCAGTTCCCGTTCGCCCGCGGTCAGGAACGTGTGTGCCTCACAAAGGTATCCCTCGACAAGTCCGCGGAACATCTCCAGATCAATGACCACCTTTCCGAGGTCGGTTTCGTCCTCCGGGGCGTGGGTGGTGGTGGTGCGGATCTGGTCGCCGAAATCGTAGAGGACCGTGCCGGGCATGACCGTATCCAGGTCCGTGACACAGATGGCCTCATCGGTTTCCTCACAGAAAAGCACGTTGTTGAACTTTGTGTCGTTGTGGGTTACCCGGACCGGCAGCTCCCCGGATTCCAGTTTGCCGATGACCAGACGGGTCATGGATTCCTGGCTGAGGGCCCATTCGATTTCAGGGGCGCAGGAGGCCCTGCGCTGATGCGTATCGTCGCGGACGACCTCCTGAAATGTTTCAAACCGCTTGGGGGTGTGGTGGAAATAGGGGATTGTCTCGTGGAGGGACTGACCCGGAAAATCCGCCAGAAATTTCTGAAACCGGGCAAAGGCGACACCCGCCTGACGGGCGTCCTCCGGGGAGGTGGCGCGGTCCAGACTGTAGGATTTTTCAATGTAGTGGAGGCAGCGCCAGTGATTTCCCTCGGGGTCAACATGCAGGAAGGAGCCATCCCTGGCGGGAATGAGCCTCAATCCCTGGCGCTGGGCATCCGCCCCACTGGCCTTGAGGAGTTTTTCCTGGAGATGGTGGGTCACCCGCGCAAAATTATCCATCAATTCCACGGGTTTTTTAAACACCACATGGTTGATGCGCTGGAGGACCACCCGCCGCATTTTGCGCTGCTGGCGGAATTCCGCAAAGTAGGTGTCATTGATATGGCCGCTGCCACAGAGCTCGGCGCGGACGTATTCGCCCGGGATGTCAAAACGCGTGCTGATTTCGTCGATATCGTGTGGAAGAGTGGCCATTGTGTGACAAAATTGAGTCGTGAAGCGTATGGGGAGGACCCGGGGCTGTCAAAGTTTATTTCCGACAGGCCGATACCAAATGAGATCGGAACCGCGCGTTTGTCCCTTCCTTTTCCCCCGACACGCCGGGGCCGGCTTTTCATCCGAAAGGTTCGGCATATGACCGATGGCGGCTGATTTTTTGAAAGCCCACAACCCTCAGCCGGACACCTTTTCTGAGTGGTCATGGTCGGAAAAACGGATAGAGTCGCACCCATGTTCACAATTCAGCAGCTGGGGGTCTCGGTCCGGGACTCCTACGGCTCCTGCAGAAAACACCTGCTTCGGGAAATTTCCTTCCGTCTGCCCGCCGGGCATTTTGCGGCGATCGTGGGTCCGAGCGGCTGCGGCAAAAGCACCCTGGTCAAGGCCCTGCTCGGCCTCCACCGTCCGGATGAAGGCCGTGTTTTTGTGGAGGGCCTTGATTTGCAGGCCCACCTCCCGTATCTGCTGCCCGAGATCGGTTATGTGCCGCAGTTTTCCATCGCCCATGAGGAGCTGACCGTTGTCGAGGCGCTCGATTTTGCCGCCCGTCTGAGACTGCCGGGGAATTGGTCCGCCCGGCACCGGTCCGAGCGTCTGGTGGAGGTGCTGGAGGAGGTGGAGATGCGGCAGACCCTGCACACACGGGTCGGATTTCTTTCCGGTGGCCAGAAACGTCGACTGTCCCTGGCGATGGAACTGCTCAGGAATCCGCCCATCCTGATCATGGACGAGGTGACCTCCGGTCTGGATGCCCATTCCGAAAAAAAATTCATGGAACTCTTTGCGCGTCTGGCACACCAATACGGGAAAACCGTCATTTGTGTGACCCATAATGTGGAGCATCTGTCCCTCTGCGACTCCATCCTGGTGCTCCGGGAGGGACGCCTGGCATTTCATGGTGATTTGCCCGCATTGCGGGAGCGGTTTGGGGTTGAGAGCGCCTTTGGCCTGTATGCGCGTCTGGAGGAGATGAACGAGGCCGAGCTGGAAACCCCCGGGATTCCGGAGGTGACAGAGGGTCGTTCCATGGAATTTGCGCCGCTGCCATCACCCGTCTCCCAGTGGTGGACCCTTTTGAGCCGCCAGATGCTGCTGTTTTTCCGCAATCCCACCCAGGTGATTCTGCAGGCGGTCCTGATCCTGGGGTTCCCGTTTCTGGTGGTGGTTTTTGCGTATGACGGATTGCCACAGGTCACCAGCATGAGCCTGACCCTGAGCCGGGACATATTCCAGGACATGCAGGAGCAGATCCAGTATGCACGCAGTTCCATCCGCATCGCCACCCTGGCCTCCGGACTGGTGATGTTCCAGGTGATTTTGCTGACCCTGATGGGTTCCAACAACGGGGCGCGGGAGATTGTCAAGGAGCGGCCGATCTATGAAAAGGAGCGGCTGGCGGGGGTTTCGCCACTGGCCTATCTGTGCAGCAAGACCGTGTTCGTCTGTCTTTTGAGCCTGATCCAGGCCGGGGTGATGCTGGCCCTGGTCAGGTACTACTGCCGGTTCCCCGGGGACTGGATGGTGCAGTACTGTCTTCTGGCCCTTGCCACTGCGGCCATGAGCATGACGTGCCTGATGTTTTCGGCCTTTTTCCGTTCGACCGAACAATCCTCCCTGGTCTCGATCTATCTGGTCGGTCTGCAACTGCCGCTTTCGGGAGCCGTGCTGGCGCTGCCTGCGTGGCTGCTGATTTTCACACAGCCGCTCATTGACGCCTACTGGGCCTGGAGCGGATTTATCCGGACCTTCACACAGGACCGGGTGTATGATGTGATCGCCGCCAATACCAAGACCAGTCTGGCCTCACCCGAAACGGCCCTGCTGGTGCTGGGCCTGCACTTTGTTTTTTGCTTTATCGCAGCCTATGTGTGCGTTAAAAAGGTCCAATCCCCGTCATGAAGTACAAAGTCAAATTTTCCGAGGTCCAAAAAACAGGTGAAACCGCTGGGGACAAGGCAGCCACTTCGGAAACCCAGAAAATCGATCCGCACGATCCGGCGGACCTGCCAAAGGACGGGACCATGACACCTTCGGACCTCCCCAAAAAACATCGGATGGAGCCGGACGTCTCCCCCGCCGCTGCCCCCCCGCCGTCGCCCGGTGTCAGGGACCGGCTGAGCCTCGAGGACATCCGTTCCTCGCGCTCCCGCGGTCAGGGGGTACTGATAGCATTGCTTCTGATTGTTGTCGTGGGGTTGGGCGGACTGGTGCTCTATCTGTTCCAGGACCGCGGTCAGGCGGGTGTCGCCAAGCGGGCGGAAAATTTTCCCATCGATGCCTACTTTCAGAATCCCTCCAGTCTGACCGGGAACCATTATTCGGCCACACTCAGGGTGGAGGCCCAGCTCGGATACAACAAGGCGATCGGGCGTCTGATGGGCTTCAAGGATGATGATACCCGGAAGGTCATCCCGGTGCTGGTGCCACAGACTCTCGGCAATTTCACCTTTGAAAAAGGTCAGAGGTACCGGATCAATTTCAGAATCAATGAAAGTGGGGTGCTGTATGCGGAAGCCATGTCGAAGGAATGATCCCCGTTTGACGACACTCTGTGCCGGGCTTTTGCTGGCATGGCCCGTTCTGGCGCAGCAGCCCCCCGCCCCCCCCTCGGGTGTCAGCGGACTGACCGGGGCCCTGACCAATATCAACCAGAATCTGGACACCAAAAACTTTGTCATTGGCAACCCCACCAATGTCGCCGCCCTCAACAGCCTCATCAGCAGCAATTTCAACTTTGCCTCGGGTCAGATTCGCGAGGCGCTCATGCCCACCCTGGCCACCACCCCGACGGCCCGGAACCTGCCGCTGACCCTATTTGAGACCTATGCCAACACCCAGGAAAAGGAGGCGAGGCAGGTGCAGGAATACGTCCGAAAAATCGCCGATCTGAGGACCGCGCTGGCCGGTGGGGCGGTCCAGGGCGGGGCCCCGGTCAAATTGAGTGAGACCGCCCGGAGCATCCTGCGCAAAAAGGACACCCGCGAATTCTACATGAAGCTGCCGGAGCTTTCCAAATATGAGTTTGATGGCGGGCTCAGCCAGAATCTTTTCAACCGCGTCAAGGCCAGTCTCCAGGCCGAGGATGAGATGGTGCGGCTTGATGAGGATACGGACCGGCTGGCCATTGAACGCAAAAAAAATGAGACCCTCAACAGCGCCACCGGTGCCGGGGGCAAGGGGGCAAAAGGCGGGGGCGGGTCCGGAGGGGAGACCAGCGGCGCCAGCAATAACGTCACCAATTTCAACGGGCCGCAGATTGACGGCAGCCAGCTCAGTGAACTGGCCGGCAAACTGTATCAGGCGACGCGCCAGGAGGAGGCGCGACTGGCGGCGGCGGCCAAAATGGGCCTCAATGAGGTCAAAAAGGTCAGGCTCGATGTCGGCAACCGTCAGCAATTCCGCGAATACATCGCCAATCTCTTCGCCACCCAGCAGTACCTGCATGCGGTCCTGGCCATGGATTTCTACCGCGCCGTCTATGCCGACGGCGATTATCCCACGGAACTCTCCACCATGTACAATCTCTCCCTGGAAAACCTCAAACAGGCCCGGGCCGAGGTGGAGGCCTTCAAGTACAAGTACGAAAACCAGGAGTTGGCCGGGGCTTCCGAAAGGTTGTTGGCGGCCTTTATTGTCAGCCGGAATGCACCCGAAATGCTGACGGTTCCCCGGGAACAAAAACGCAAGGTTTCCCAGCATTTGCGCAAAATGAGCGAACTTGAGAGCCTGTTGACCGTGAAGGATTTTGATGCCGCCGAGGGGCTGATCCGCGAATTGAAGAGGACGGCCGGGGATTTTGATTTCAACAAGGCCATGGCCATGGTCAATCTGGGCCGTCAGCGCAGCCACTTTGCGCTGGGCATGGCCAAGATGAACATGCAGCAGGGGAAACTCGAGGAGGCCCAGCAGTTCTTCTACAGCGCCGGGGAAATCTGGCCCAACAATCCGGAGCTGGCCAAGGCGAGCACCACGTTTTTCACCAGCACCGACGCCCGAGGGCAGGCGGTGACGGATTTCGACCGTTTCTGGACCGAGGAAAACTGGCGCGGACTCTATGAGGGCCGTCTGAGATTCGCCGTGGCCCTGGCTGACGACCCGGCCCGGGCGGCCAAGTTTGAAAAGGCCCTCAAAAAGGTGGAGGTCGTTGAAACGGCCATTGCCAAGTCCGGTGAACTGGGAAAACGGGGCGACAAATACGGGGCGTGGGAGGCTCTTGAATCGGCCTCCCGTTCATGGCCCAATGATTCCAAACTCAACCGGCTGCTGGCCGAGTCCAGCAGTGAGGCCGCCGACTTTGTCAAATCCCTCAAGACCGCCCAGCAATTCGAGGCCGAGCAGCGATGGGGTTCGGCCCTGGCCTGGTACCTTTCCGCCCGGAATCTTTATCCGGCCAGTGACATGGCCGGGGAGGGCATCGAGGCGATGACCGCCAAAATCCTTCCGTCCGACTCCGGAAATGAAGAAGTCAAATGAGTGATTCCCGGGGGGGAATCCATGGCGGGTGCGGTACTTTACGGATGGGGCGGTCCTCGGCAGCCGGGAGTTTGCCGAAAAGGTGTATCAGAAACACAAACACGTCTTTGGGATCAAAAGAAAGGACGGCCCCCGGCCCATGCAGGGAGCCGTCCAGTGGGGCGGACTGATGACCCTCCGCAACCTCAGACAGCAGGCCATCAGTCCGTCCCAGGGCGGAGTGACCGGAGGCGTTTGAACCCGGCAGGAATGTTCAAAAAATACCCTGCGATTCCGACGCCCTGACAGGGCTTTTCATAAAATCCCATTTTCCTGGGGCGTTACCCCAGGCTTCTCATCCGACGGCCCGCTGGGCCTCCCAGAGCGGAGGCGGGGACGCCTCCTGGTGCACGCGGGACGCGTGCGCTCCCCGCTCGTACCGCTTACTTGTGAACCGTTGCACGACAGTGCCCCCGTTTGTTTCTTGACCGGACCGGAGGCTCATAGTAGACCCGGAGGCGAACACTAACAGAGGAGACAAAATGAAACGGATGCTCACAGGCGGTTTGATGTGTGCGGTGATGATGGTGATGGCATTGGGGGTGCCGGGATTGTTCGCTGAAAACGAGGATTTGGATTTCACCCTCGTCAACAAAACGGGGAAGAACATTTCCTCGGTTTACATTGCGCCGCATGATTCGACGGATTGGGGCAGTGATGTGATGGAGTCGGACATTCTCCGGGACGGTGAGTCCGTCAAAATTGTCTTTCATCCCAAGGCCACCGCTGAGGTTTGGGACCTGTGGGTCGAGGACAAGGAGGGCAACTCGGTCGAATGGGAGAGCCTGGACCTGACAAAAATTGAAACGCTCACCCTCAAGATCGTCAAAGGCAAGCCGGTTGCCGAGTGGAAATAGTCTTGTGGAGCGGCTGCCATCAGGCATGAGTCATCAGAAATTGGACATTCTCCCTTCCCTGATGGCAGCGTGTGTGACGCCCCTTCAGGGCTTGATGAAATGGGAAAGCAGCCCCTGGATGTTGCCCAGGGATATTGTATGGTGCCGCGTGGCGTTGAAATCACCCCCCATCATAGCCGGTGACTCAAAATGAATCCGTGTTTGATCCGTGGACATCCCGAACCATCCGGGACAAGTCCGTGGCTCTGCCTCCCGTTGTGAGTTGAGCGAGCGGAATCGGCCAACAGTCCGAGACATTCTTGATGAGGCATTCGCCCGAATCAGACCGTCCGGACGGATTCGGACTTGCTGAGGGCCTCCTTCAGGCTGGATTCGAGCTGGAGCATTTCGCGGGCCGCCTCGATGCGTTTGGATTTGGCGTCTTCCGTGATTTGCAGGGTTTCCTGAAGCCCGGCCAGCAGATCGTCATTGACCTTTTTGAGTGTTTCCATGTCGATGACACCCCGTTCGATTTCGCGGCGGCCCTCGGCATTGTTGGTGCGGAGCAGTTCGGAATTTTTGCGGAGCATTTCATTGGTCGCATCCGAAACCTTGCGCTGTGTTTCAATCGCCTTTTTCTGGTTGAAGAGCGTGATGGCCAGGGCCATCTGGTTTTTCCAGATCGGGATGGTGGTCAGAATGCTGGTTTGAATCTTGTTGATGAGGGATTTGTCCACATCCTGCACCATGCGGATCTGGGGCAGGGACTGGAGCGTGGCCGTATGGGTCAGGCGCAGGTCGCCGATTTTCCGGTCCAGATCATCGCGGCGGGCGATCGCGTCCCGGAGTTTCTGTGCGTCGAGAACGTCGCCACCGGCCTTTGCCTTCGTTTCCAGGGCCGGGATCAGGTTCCGGGTCCAATCCTCCTTCACCTGCTCGGCGGCGGCGATGTAGAGCTTGAGGTCCATGAACTGGTCAAAGGAAGCCTCATAGAGCTTGTCGAGCATGGTGATGTCGCGGAACATCGTCATCTTGTGTTTTTCGAGGCGTTTGACGATCGTATCGATCTGGCGGCTGGCCGTTTCGTAGCGCTGGATGAATTTCGCCAGGGGATTCATGAACCGGTAGAAAAGACGCTCAAAGATGTTGCCCCCGTCCATTTTTTCCGGGGACAGACCCCGGACATGGGTGACCAGCTCGTTGAGAGCCTCCCCCGCCGGTCCGCCATCCTTGTTTTTGACGTTCTCGATCATCTGCTCCGCCTGGGCCGTGACCTTGCGCTGGCTTTCCACCCCGAAGGAAATGATCGACTGGTTGTCATTCAAATCGAGTTTCTTTTTGAGTTCCTCAATCTGCCGGAGCTGGGGCTCGGTGAAGGCGGGTGATTTCAATTCGGATTCCCGGGCCACAAGGGAGGCCGGCAGTTCCTGGACGATTTCAAGCGGTTCTGTGGTGGATGTCTGGGTGGGGGATGTGTCGCTCATGGGGTCGCTCCGGTGGGTTGTGAGGGGGCCTCGGATGAGGTTGATTTTCTGATCAGCTCGTCCATGACCGCGTAAGTGGGCATGGACACGATGGAATTGACGGTTTTGGGAATGCCATTGACGCCCAGCTTGGCCGGGTCGGTGATCAGGGCGGCATTGCCCGTACGGAAACCGTGTTCCTCCCAGGCAATGCGCTGGATTTCCGGGTCCTGGAGGGCCGCGATGAGCTTTTTGCCGTTGTCGGTCAGGGCAATCATCGGATGGCTCGACCAGACCGTGGGGGTGGGGTAAAGAATCTTGAGTTTGGACTGGATCGCGGCCGCCTGCGCCCTGTTGGCCAGGGAAAACTCGATGATCTGGTTTTCGTACCCCGCCACCATGGGAAAGGCCCCGACGCCCTGTTTGACATACTGGTTGAAAAGATCACCGCTGGAGCCCTGCATGAAGCCGAGACTTTTGAAAAGTGCGCGCATGGTCGGCGCCACCTTGGCCACATCCTCGGGTTCCAGGGTTTCCCTGTCCGCGAGCACGGTCGCCACCAAAGCCGCAAACTGGCTGCCGCTGTTGGATTTGGCCGGGTCGGTCGAATGCACCTTGACCGAGCCGAAAAGTTCCTCCAGTCCCACGTCCTTCCATTTTTTCTTGGCCCGGATCGCCTCCACCAGCCGGGGCATGTCCACGATGTAATGTGTTCCCTCGCGCTGCACGACAATTTTTTCCTTCATCAGGGCCTCCACCACAATGTCCCAGGAATAGAGGACAATGGGCGAGTTGAAGAGAATTTCTGTGCCCTTTGAATGCTGACCGCCCGCCTTGAATATCTCCAACTGGGTCTGGCTCCCCGGCCAGAGAAAATCGATCCCTTCCGGAGCGGGCGCAGAAACCATTTCCACCGATCCGCGTTTCTGGGCCTCCAGAGCCAGTCCGTACTTTTTGCGGAGAATTTCCAGGATTTTCGGGTTCTGACACAGCCCCATTTTCTCCCCGCCCGAGTAACCCTTGACCGATGCCACAGTGACAGTGGGAAAGAGGCCTCCGCCGGTGCCGCCCGCAGGAGAGGGCTTGACGACAAACCGGTAAACCGCCACACCCGCGAGGGTGAGGATGACGATCAGAATGCCGATGATCTGGGTTGTTTTCATGTGAGGGACTAACCTTCCAGTGAAATGGTCTTTTCCAGGACCGTCATTTCGGTTTTGAGCTTGAGCATGTCATCCTCCATGAGCGTATCCTTTTGATTGGCGAAGCTCGTGGCCACCCGCTCCAGTAAAGCGGCCAGGTCCGTCTCCGTCACGGAAATGTTTTTGGCGTTCTGCTGGCGCAATTTGCGGAAAGTCTCGATGATCGTGAGGGTGCTTTCAAGATAATAGGTCAGGTATCGGTAGGCACTGTCAATATTCCGGGGCTGTTCCCGGACCTGCTGGAGGATTTCGCGGCTGGTCTGGACGATCCTCTTGCTGGGCAGGGTGATCGGGTCGGGCAGACCCGCGGCCAACTGTCCGGTCAGTTTCCCCAGCCGTTTTTCCGTGTCCCGGACCAGCTCCTGCAATGTATGGTTGTCGGGACCGGAATCCAACTGCGCCTCTTCCGCCGTTTTTCCCGGCAGGGCCAGGGAAAGTCCGGCAAATACACCCGCCGCCACAAGGCCCGCCGCCCAAAGGGAGAGCCCCATGCCCACAGTGGAACCAACCGCGGCAAGGGATGCCGCGCAACCGCAGATGATGGGTTTGAGACTTTTGAGGGACATTTTAGTTGAAGGATTTGGCGTTCTTGAAGGCATCGACCATGTTTTTGCGTCCGTCAAAGACTTTGGAGCGGGTCAGATCGGCAATTTGCTGGAGTTGGGAGGGGTCGGCATTGCCGAACATGATCGGGAAAATCGGGATGTTCGAGCCGGACTGCTGCCAGGCCGCCTTCAATTCCTCAAATGAACCGTCGCTGACCCCGTCGGTCATGAGGACGACACTCGTCTGGTATTTGTCCCGGTCGGGAATCCGTGTGATCTGCCGCAGACCCTCCATGGCGCCGCCGTAGATATCCGTCCCGCCCCCGGCCCTGTTCTGATTGACAAAACCCACGACCTTGGCCAGTTCTGCGGGGTCCGCCCCATTGGCACGGAGGGAGGCTCTGGGGTTGTTGTCGAAGGGGACAATGACAGTGATATCCGAGGGGCCGGCTTGCAGAAAATGCCGTTTGGCCTCGTCGGTAAAAAGCATTTCAACGGCCTTTTTGGTCTGGGCCTCGCCCTGGCCGGCCATGGAGCCGCTGAAGTCGATGACAAACACGGTCAGCGAGGGCTTTTTGAGGGCGGTCAGATACACGTCGATCGCCTTGCGGATGGTCTCCGGATCGGGCAGGGGAATGGGCTGGAGAATTTTGTCGGGCAAAATGCCCCATTCCTTTTTGAAGGCCTCGCCGGAGGCTTCGGCCCCGACGAGCCCCGTGCGGCGTCCGGATTGGAGCAGCCGGGCCTGCACCTCGGGCGAGAGCAGATGCTGTTGCAGACTCAGGAAAGGCTGTTCCTTGGAGGCATTGGAGGGTTTGGAGATGAAGGCCAGAGGACTGTCCGCAATGGGTTGCCCTTCGGAGGGGTAGAAGACCAGCAGCGGTTCACGGTTTTTGGCTGTCAGTTCCTGATTGGCCTCGATGACCAGCGCCTCGTAATTGACCATGGCGTCAAAGGAATCCGGGTCCTGGACATAAAGGTCCTTGATCCAGCCCGAGGAATTGCTGCTGCGGGTGATGGCACTCAGCAGCGTCTTGGCCTGTTCGCGGAGGGCCGGATTGTCGAGATCCTTGGAGGTCAGGGCGTCCTCCTTGCCATTGAGACTGTGCAGGAAACCAAAATAGCCCATCGCCCCGGAATTCGACTGCGTGGGGTTGCTCATGAGCAGGCGCAGTTTTTTGTCGCGGGCCAGACGGACCAGATCGGCGATCTTGAGCATCGGTCCCTTCAGTCCCAGTTCCTTCGCCTTGCTTTGTTTGATGGCGATGACCACCGGGGTGCGGGTGATGCTTGAGGCGTGGCGGACGGCTTTGTTGCCGGAGAGATCGATCCACAGACTGTTGGCGGGCCAGGCCGCATCGTACTCGTTTTCTCCCTGGAGCGCCTGCATGATTTCGACCGACCCCCTGTAATCGACGGCCACCGGGACCCCTGATTTTTTCGACCATTCCTGGAGGATCGGCTCGAGGATTTTGTTTTCGGAACCGGAAATGATGCGGATCGCATTCCCGGGGATGTTTTTGCCCGGGGTGTCCCCGGTGGATTTTTGTTCGCATCCGGGCAGGAATGCCAGGGCCAGGAGGGCCAGAAGGTAATGGGTCCTTGTTTTCATGATTGATCCTTATGAGAGGGTTTTTGAACCGTTGCGGGGCTTCATGCCCCCTGACCGCTGCCCCGAACTATGACGGGAGTTTTTCAGGAATCCACAGCAAAAAGATGTCAATCTGCAGAGGAAACCTTTCCCGCAGAGTTGTCCCGACTTGTCCGCTTCGACATGTCGGGGCATGCTGTTTCCCGGAGTGGTTCGGGATCACACGGAAGAGCCCCGGTGGCATCGCCCGCACAAAAATCACAAAAACGAAAAGGACCGGGTGATCATTTGCCCGGCGCCGGCGTGGGGGGCACGGGTTTGGCGGCAGTGACCGTTTCCTTGGCGGGTTCTGTCCGGGTCCTGAAACCGTAGTCGAGCAAAATGCGGGCATCCGTCCATTTGTCCGGACTGTTCAGGAGGATCAGCTGCAGTTCCCGTCCGTCCCGTGTCGCGCTGGCCGCGTAGGTGTGACGGCTGCGGATTGTCCAGCCCGTTTTGGCCGGACCCATGCCGTTGAACCGGCCCAGCAGACGGTTGTGGTTTTTGATGGTTTGCCGGCCGGACTTGGTGGTCAGACGGTATTCCTCCGTCATCATGATCTTTCTGAGGACCGGGTAGGAGAGCGCCTTGCGGAAAATCAGCAGCAGATCGTGGGCCGTCGTGTACTGACTGCCGCCGGGCAGACCGTTGGGATTGCAGAACCGGGTATCCTGGCAGCCCAATTCCCGGGCCCGTTCATTCATCAGCTCGACAAAAAGGTCCTTGGATCCCGCCACATGCCGGGCCAGGGACATCGCACAGTCGTTATCGGACCCGATCAGGAGCGCGTGGGTGAGTTTCTCGACCGAGACCACCTCGCCGGGGACCAGTGGCACATGGCTGGGTTCGACCCGGGTATCCTCGCGCGTGACCTTGATCGAGCCCAGGAGTTTTGTTTTTTCATAAACGATGAGAGCCGTCATGATTTTGACCGTGCTGGCGGCCAGGAATTCCTGGTGGGCATTGCGCTCGAAGAGGGTTTTGTCGCTGGCCGCATCCACCAGCAGGACCCCCTTGGCCTTGATCATCTCCTGGAGCGACATTTCCTTCCGGGGTGCGGCCTTGGATTTTTTTTTGGAGGCCGCGTGGAGGGGCGGATGCCAGACGCCCAGGAGGATCAGAACAGTCAGGAGAGTCGGTAAAATAGGTTTCATGTCATCAGCGAACGCCCATTCTTGGAGAGGGCACGCCCCGGCGTCAAGTGCTTTAGAGCATTTAATTTTTTTCGGTCAGGGGCGGGGCGGGGATTGGGGGAGGCGGGAGCCCCATGACAGGATGGCCGCCACGAAGGAGACGGGATCAATGCGTTTGGTTTGAAATTCAAACGCCCGGCACAAGGGATTCCAGGCCCCCCATATAGGGTTTGAGGACCGGAGGCACCACCACCGATCCATCCGCCTGCTGATAGGTCTCCAGCAGGGCCACAAAAAGGCGGGCCAGGGCGACACCCGACCCATTGAGAATGTGGGGATGGGCATTCCCCTTGCCGTCGTTTCGTCTGTAGCGCAGGGCCATGCGGCGTGCCTGGTAATCCTCCGCATTGGAGACCGAGCTGACCTCAAGGTAGGCCCCCTGGCCCGGCGCCCACAGTTCGATGTCGTACGTCTTGGCCATGCCAAAACCCATGTCGCCCGTGCAGAGGACAATCACCCGGTAATGCAGCCCGAGCAGTTGCAGGACCTTTTCCGCATGTTGCAGCATCTCCTCGTGGGCGGCATCCCCGTCCTCGGGCCTGACGATGCGGATCAGCTCCACCTTGTCAAATTGGTGGATGCGGAGCAGCCCCCGGGTTCCCACGCCCGCCGCCCCGGCCTCACTGCGGAAACAGGGCGTGTAGGCCACGTAACGGATCGGCAACTGATCCTCCCGCAGGATTTCGTTGCTGTGGAGATTGGCCACCGGCACCTCCGCCGTCGGCACCAGATACTGCTCGGTTCCCTCCAGGTGAAAAAGCTGGTCGGCGAATTTCGGGAGCTGGCCCGTGCCGGTGAGGGCCTGGGCATTGACGATGTAGGGCGGATTGATTTCCGTGTAACCGTGCCCGGTCGTGTGCAGGTCGAGCATGAAATTGATCAGGGCCCGTTCCAGCCGGGCGCCCGCCCCCCGGTAGAGTGCAAAACCCGCCCCGGTGATTTTGGTGGCGCGGTCAAAATCCAGAAGCCCCAGTTGTTCGCTGAGTTCGACATGGTTTCTGGCCGGGAAATCGAATGACGGTTTCCGACCCCACTGACGCACCTCCGGGTTGTCCGCCGCCGTGCGTCCGGTGGGGACGCTCGCATGCGGAATGTTGGGGATGCCCAGCAGCAGATGCCGTTGGTCCTCCTCGACCAGGGACACCTGTTTGTCCAGGTCTGTGATCTGGTCCGAAACCTCCTTCATCCTCACGAAAATATGGTCGACGGACTGCCCCTTGGACTTGAGAATGCCGACTTCCTTGGAGACACGGTTTTTTTCCGCCTTCAATGTTTCCACCTCCACCAGCAGCCTGCGGCGGCGTTCGTCCAGCAGCAGCACCTCCTCGATCCGCACCTCCGCCCCCTGGTGACGTGTGGCCAGGCGGGATTTGACCGCGTCGGGATTCTCCCGGATATGTTTGATGTCCAGCATAGGAAAGGCCAAAGAACATAACCGCTGGTACTGCCGGGGCAAGTCTGTTTTCACAGGACATATTCTCCATGCAGGGCCCGGGCGGCCCCCGCTGAAAGCCGATTGTCCCGTGGTCCCCCCTGTGCTACAAACCGTCGACATGCGGACCGTCCTGTTGATGATACTCCTCGGATTCCTGGCCCCCCCGTCTCCGGCAACGGCGCAAAATGCGCCGGGGCTGGTGACCGTGGTCAATGAACGGTATCCCGGACGGACCGGTCTGGTGCCCTGGGCGGCGACCGCCGGATTGCTGGAGGCTCAATTCCGGCAGACATTCCCCGGATCAAAAATCGTCTCCCTGCGAGACACCGAACCCGACACATTGGCCGTGCGACTCCGCGAGGCCGTTGATGCGTTCCCACAGGGGATGCCTGTGATCCTGTATCTGGCCTCGCATCAGAATTCCGACGGTTCCTGGGAGTTCGCCCGTGGCACCCTTTCCCGGGGCGGTGTCATCCGTGCGGTTTCCGCGGCGGTGGAGGGGAGGCAAACCTTGATCTTCAACGACAGCTGCCATGCGGCGGCCTGGGAAAAGGCACCGTGGCCGGAGGGGGTCCGATGTGTCTTTTTCGGGAGCGCCAGGGAATTGAACACCGAAGTCGATCTCGTGAATGATTCGCGGGCGGTGGCGGAACTTTTTGTCCCGGAACCCCGTCGTTTGCGACAGGAAAAACTCCCCGTGGTGTATTCCTTTTTCGGGGTGCTCCTGCTCAGGGGCGCCGGCATCCGGGAGCTGGAAAAACCCGGTCAGTGGAAGGAGTGGGTCGGAGCGCTTGACCTGGAGGCGGAAAAAATCCGTGACGCCGTGCCGATGCGGAAATTTCCGGCACTGGTCACCTCAGGGTTTTGATTTTTTTCGCCTCAAATTGTTCCGGACTGTGTGTGACATCACAAAGAGAATCAGGCCGACGGCGAAGAGCCAACCCGGGTAGGGTTCGGGAATCGGGACAAATTGATAGAGACCGCCCCCCATGTCGTAGGTATCCACCACCCCGACGCCGATGAGACTGATCCCCTCGTCGGCATAAAAGAACATGGTATAGCTGAAAAGACCCGCGTCGTAGGTGGCGTAAAAACGGTCCAGATTGTTCGTTTCACTGACCGTCCCCGTCCAATTGTAGATGTACAGGGAGTTGCCGTTGAGAGCCAGGTTGCTGATGGTCAGAGTGGAACCGAAGGCCGAGTTTCCAAAGTCGATGATGTTGTTGGTGCCCGAAAGAGCCAGACCATTGAGGGTTTCGACATGACCATTGAGATCCAGCTTGGCCGTGTTTTGAAGCGTCAGGGAGGCGCCGTTGGCGATCTGTTCATCCGAGGCCAGACGCAGCGTGGCATTGCTGATGAGCGCGTCGCCGGGCAGGGCCGTGACGGTGTCGGATTTGTCGAGAAGCAGGGTTCCCCGCGTGATGGCCGTCAGCCCCGTGTAGAGATTGGCGGAGGCCCCGCCGAAGGTGATCAGTCCGCCGCTGTTGACGGTGACGTTGGTGGCCCCGGCATTGGTGCCCGAGATGACCCCGTTAAAAATGATGTCATTGCTGCCATCGACGACCATTTGCTGGTTGTTGAGGGCGACATTGCCGTTGAGGGTGAGAAGACCCGTGCCATTGTTGGAGACGTAGAATCTGTTTCCCGAGGCCAGCGGGGTGTACACCGTGAGATCGGAATCGATGACATGGTTGGCGGACCCCGTGCGGACCCCCAGCGACGGGTCATTGGTCCCCGAGGATCGGAAATTCAGGGCGATATTATTGCTCAGGGTGTAGACATTGTTGCCCGCCAGGTTGATCTGGTTGACGGCGAAGTTGGTGGGACTGACCGCAAAAATGGTGGCCGCCGAGAGGATATTGGTCCCAAAAAGAACCCGGGCCCCGTCGGAATCGGGTACGTAACCCGAATCCCAATCCGCGGCATTGGTCCAGTAACCGGAGCCGGAGTTGATCCAGATGAAGTCCCCCGAGGTGTGCGGCACAATTTCCCCCGCAGCCCCCCGGACCGCTGCGAAGTTGCCGGAAAGGCCATTCGGATCGATGAACCGGATTTTGCCGATCTGTTCATCGGTGATCGAGGCCGGGGTCACGCCGACAAACAACTGGTCAAAAGTCGCCGTGCGGCTGTATTCCTGCACATAGATGACCGCGCTGGTGGACCAGAGGAGGGCGGAGCTGTCGGTGAAGCTGAGCACATTGGTTGTGGTGCTGGTGCCATATTTGATTTTGGAGATGACCGTGAAGCCCTGGCTATCGAGAGTGCCCATGGTTTCGTTGTAGTTGTTGAGGTCCAGAGTCCCTCCGCTGAGGGTGAGGTTGACCCCGTTGGCAATGAGGTTGCTTGCATTGAGCTGGACAGTGCCACCGCTGTAAACGGAGAGAAGGCCGGCCGCGATGGCATTGGTCCCGGTGGGTTTGTCGAGGAGGAGAACTCCGTTGCTGACCACTGTGTTGCCCGTGTAGGTGTTGGCATTGGTGCCACCGTAGGTCAGGGTCCCGGAGCCATCCTTGGTGATGCTGCCCGCGCCGCTGAGGACACTGGCCCCGGAGAGTCCGATATTGCCGGAGCCGAAAAAGGTGAGGTTGCTGTTGAAATTCGTGAGGTTGCCCGCAATTTGCAGAAGCCCGGAGGAGGACTGGATCGAGGCCGTGTTGGAAACGACGATCGAACCGGCGAGGGTGTTGGTATCGGCGATGTTGTTGATCGCGCCCTGGCCATTGAACCCCAGGGCTGTGTTGCCCGTAAGACCCAGAAGGAGGACCTCGCGGACATTGGTCAAGCCGCCCTGGATTTGGAGTGTTCCGGTGTTGTAGATGGCCGTGTCGTTGCTGACAACCGTGGTGCCGAACTGGCCGAGAGCGTTATCATTCTGGATGTTCAACCGACCGTCCGTGATGTAAGTCCGGGAGACGTAGGTGTTGTTGCCGGAAAGAATCTGGAGGCCCGAGCCGTACCGATGAAGACGACTGCCTGCCGAGGCAGTCGTACTGCCGATCACCCCGGCGGAAATCACACCTGAAAACGTATTGGTTCCGGCACCCTGAATGTCAAAGCCTTGACCGGCGGCGGCGTTGATGCTGACGTTTCCGTTTCCCGAGAGAGTGTTCAACCGGACCAAACGGTTGTTTCCCTGCACGAACTGTCCGTCGTTCGAGACAACCACCGAAAGTCCGACCCCCCCCGCCATCCCGCCATTGACCGTAAAAACGGCTGAATTGGCGGCACCCACACCATCGCCCACCTGCAGGATCGTGCCCACATGGATGGCGTTTCCATTGCCGATACTGACCGCGCCACTATTGAGCACAAAGATTCCCCCGTTTGTCACCTGGCTGGCCGTGCCAAGGGTCAGAGTGCCGGCGGACACATCGAGCATGATATTGCTGGAACCCACCAAAAGTTGACGGCCCGCGTTGAGTGTGAAGCCTGCCGTCACATTGAGGGTGCCGCCGTTGAAAACCATGTCATTCGCTGTATTGCCGAGATTGTTATCCGCCCCAATCTGGATGATGCCATTGGCATTTGTGAGATTTCCGACAAAGGTGTTGGCTCCGGAAAGGGTCAGGCGATTGGTGCCGTTTTTCTGGATACCAGCCGAACCGGTCAGTATCCCGGAAAGGGTGATATTGGTCTGACCGTCAATGGTGAGCAAATTCCCGCCGTTGGTGATGTTCCCCGTCAGTGCAAGCACACCATTGGAGGCATTGAAGATGACGGGAGAGCCCAGGGAAAAAGCCTGGTTGATCGTTTGTGCATTTGTGGAGAGATTCAGGAGGGAGTTGGTGAGTGTAAAAACATTACCCGTGATCACGAAGGCACCCGCGTTATTGGAGAAAGTGATGCCGTTGAGCGTCAGACCGGCAATGTTGTTGGAATTTGACAGACGAGTCGTTCCGGAAAACAGAAGGGCGTCGCCGCTGACCGGGGCGGTGAAGGAGGTCCAGTTTGTGGGGGTGTTCCAGTTACCATCTGTGCCCCCTCCATTCCATGTAGTTTGGGGATGGATAAATAGTGGATTGCCCATGAAAAATAGTGCAAAAATCAATAGCTTACCGCAGTAAAATGGTTTTGCGGCAGATCGGATTTTGAAATTTTTGAGGAGACAGTGCATGGGCGACCTCAAGTTTCAGGCCGCGCGAATGTACTTTACATCTATTTTAAATCAATATCTAAAATTATTAGATTTAGCGTTTTAGGAAAAATTTAACCAATATTCAACTTAAAAAATTTATACCGTATCAAAAATACGATCAGTGGAATATTTCCGTGACGCAGGGAATCTGATCGTCAGGAGAGTGCAGTCTTCCATCAATGACTCAGACGTGAATTTCTGAAGCCGGATATGATGCAAAATGACCAGGTGTTATTTGACCAGGTCCGGGAACAGTTCGGCGAGTTTTTGGTAACCCATGAAGGCTGCCGACCGGATTTCGGGGGGATTGGCGCGGTTCCTGATCAGTTCCTCAAACAGCGGGGCGGAGGCACGGTCACCCATGGCCCCCAGGGCGATGAGGGCGATGCAGCGGACCTCGATTTCGGGGTCCGTCTGGACCTTGGCACGGACCGCCTGAAGGGACGGCTCCGTTGGAAAATTGGAAAGCCCCTTGATGGCGTCCCGGCGGATGAACAGACTGTTGTTTTGAAGGGCCTGAAGCAGAACCGGTTCGGCTTTCGGGTCCTTCATCTTGGCCAGAGCCAGGGCGGAAGTGAACTGGGTCAGGAAATCGGGACTGGCCAGACCCTCCTGAAAGACCGCCTTGTTTTCGGGCGTGGCCAGCATGGTCAACGCCGAGGAGGCATTGTCTCGGACGTAGTTATCCGGGTCGGAGAGCAGGGCCACGAGCGGTTTGACCGCCTTGCCGTCACCGATTTTACCAAGGGCCTGGGCGGATTCACCGCGGACGAACCAGGAGGAATCCTTGAGCAGTTCGGTCAGCGGCCCGACGGCGCGTTTGTCGCGGATTTCGCCCAGGGCATTGGCCGCGGCCCGGCGCACCGAGGTTTCCTTGTCGCCGAGGGCTTTGATGAGCGGGTTGACACTGTCGGTTTCCCGGAGGGAGGAAAGAACCTTGGCAGCCCCCGAGCGGACCACCGCGTCGTCGTTTTTGAGTGCCTCCAGAAGGACGGGATCGGATTTGCGGAATTCCTGCGGTTTTGACTTGTCGGTCCATTTTTTGGCGAGCAGGGCCTTGTAGGCACTGTAGGCCAGGGTGGGATTATCCCCCTGGAGACAGACGATCACGCGCAGGCGTTTGAGATTCAGGTTTTCGGGTTCCTTTTCAATCGCCTCCTGAATGACAAGAACAGCGCGGCCAAACTCCCTGGCTTTGACCAGTTCCTCCACCTGGGACTTCGCCTGTTTTTCGATCTTGGAGGAGCAACCGGCCAGCAACAGGGCCAGACCCGCGGCGATCAGGAGGCTGGGGACGGGATTGGAGGAGGGACGCAACATAGGATTCGGAGACTAAAGGCCGGGGTTCCGGGCCACAAGCGGAAACTTGGGGGGGATGACGCGTCGGGACTGCGGGAGGCGGGGGGCCGATCCCCAGGACTTGATTGCCGCAAATCCTCCGTGACGCCGACCGGGACACTGGCTAGATTGTGCCGACATGCAGACACTGCGGCACATGGAGGAGTTGAGGACACTGCAAAGGCCCGTGTGTTTTGCAATCGGCGTTTTTGACGGGGTCCATCTCGGGCACCAGGCCGTCATCCGGCGTGCTGTTGAGGAGGCGCGACAACACGGGGGAACCAGTGTGGTGCTCACCTTTGATCCTCATCCCATGCGGGTGACCCGTCCGCAGGAGAGTCCGCTGCTGCTCACCTCCACGGAGCACAAACTCAGACTGATCCGTGTTTTGGGCAGTGAACATCTCCTGCTCGTGCATTTTGATCAGGAGTTTTCGCGGACCTCCCCGGAGGACTTCATCCGGATGCTGCACGCCCACTGCGTGAAACTGCAGGAGATCTGTGTCGGCTACCGATGGGCCTTTGGAAGGAACCGGGCTGGAAACATTGAACTGATCGCACGGATGGGTTCGCAGCTCGGGTTTGCCGTCAAGGGCATGGAACCCGTGGCCGTGGACGGGGAGATCGTCAGCAGCACACTGGTCCGGAAACTCGTGCGAGAGGGGGAGCTTTCCGCGGCGGCCCGGCTGCTGGGCCGCCCCTATTCGATCCTGGGTGAGGTGGTGCCCGGACGCCGGCTGGCGCGACAGCTGGGTTTTCCGACAGCCAATCTGTCCACCCATGCCGAGCTGTTTCCCCCCGACGGTGTTTATGTTGTTGAGGTGCTCCTTGGCGGGAAAATCCGTCGGGCGGTGGCCAATATCGGAGTCAGACCCACTGTTGAAACAGAGCCCCGGGACCGTCTGCTGGAGGTGCATGTCCTGGATTTTGAAGGGGACCTCTACGGCCAGACGCTTGAGGTCGTTTTTTGCGCCGCCCTCCGGCCCGAGAAAAAATTTGACACCCTGGAGCGGTTGCAGGTGCAGGTGGGTCTCGATGTCGTCCGGGCCCGGGACTGGCGCGGGGACTGCGCCGAGGTTGGAGTTGCAAAGACCGGGAAAACACGGTAGCCGTCAGGCCCATGATTCACGACACCCGTCAGCGCCTTTCCGTGGCCCAGGCCCTCTCCGCGGAGCTGCCCACGGGACGGTTCTTTGCCGGTGAGAAATTCCGCGTGGCGCCGGAGCCCTTCACCCTCTCCCGCGCCGTGGCCCTGACCCTCGAACCCATGGGGCGCCACCTGCTGCATTTTTACCGCGCCGCCAACCTCATATACCGGCGCAGCGTTCTGGGGGAGGCTCCGGCGTGGGTGGCGGACTATCTGGACCGTGGAAAACCCGCACGCCTGGTGGAACTGTCGCGCCGGAAAAAATTCAATGGCGACCTTCCCGTGGTGTTGCGTCCGGACCTGATCATGACCCCCGACGGACTCGCGCTGACCGAACTTGATTCCGTGCCCGGAGGCGTCGGATTGACCGGGTTCCTGAACACTTTGTATGCCGCGCAGGGGTACAGTGTTGTGGGCGGACCCGGTGGGATGACCGAGGGGTTTGGCCGCGCCGTCTCGGGTCGGTCCCGTCCCGGTCAGCCGTTTTTTGCAGTCATCTGTGTTTCCGAGGAGGCCGCGACCTACCGGCCAGAAATGGAGTGGCTGGTGGAGCGCCTGAAAGCCGCGTGGCTGGAGTTTGAGCTGTGCACCCCCGCCGATCTGGAATTTCCCGGCGACGGGGTTTTTTTCAAGGGGCGCCGCATCACCGTCCTCTACCGGTTTTTCGAGCTGTTTGATCTGCCCCAAATCCCCCAGGCCGGGAGGATCATGGAAGCCATGGAGGCGCGGGAGATCGAGGTGACCCCTCCCTTCAAGCCGCAACTGGAGGAGAAAATGTGGTTTGCACTGTTCCGTCATCCCGCATTGCGTGCCCATTGGCATCGGGAACTGGGGGATCGGGGGATGGAGTTTCTGGAGACATTGATCCCGCCGACGGTGATCATGGACCCCGCGCCGCTTCCGCCCCAGGGCGTGTTTCCCGTGGCGGGTGTCCATGAATGGTCCGAACTGGCCTCCTTTTCGCAGAAGGAGAGGGATTTTATCATCAAGATTTCCGGCTTCTCGGAAAAAGCCTGGGGCAGCCGGGGCGTGTATTACGGACGCGATCTGCCCACGCCCGAGTGGAGCCAGGTGGTCCGGGAGGCCCTGGACGGATTTTCAACCCATCCGCATCTCATCCAGCGTTTCCGGCACAGTGCGGTCATTCCCACGGAGTATCTGGAGGAAAAAACCGGAACCCTGGCGCTGATGCCCGGTCGGGTGCGCCTGTGCCCCTATTTTTTTGTGACCGGCGACAATCCCGAACTGGGAGGCATTCTGGCGACGGTCTGTCCCGCCGACAAAAAAATCCTGCACGGGATGGATGATGCCATTCTCTCCCCCTGCCGGTTTGAGCCGTCCCCTTGAAGCCGGACGCCGGGACAGGGGGTCGGATCGGTTCAGGAAAGGGCCGCCAGGTAACGCTCGGCGTCAATGGCCGCCGCGCATCCCATTCCGGCGGCAGTGATGGCCTGGCGGTACACGCGGTCCACACAGTCGCCCGCCACGAAGAGTCCGGGAAGGGCCGTGGCTGTGCCCTGGGCGGTTTTGAGATATCCGTCACCATCCATCTCGATCAGTCCAGCCAGGAACTGTGTGTTGGGAACGTGCCCGATCGCCACAAAAACCCCCGCGCACGGGATGTGGGTTGAGGCACCGGACTTGAGGTTTTTGATTCTGACCCCCGTGACCCTGTCCTGGCTGACATCGGTGATTTCCTCGACGGCGGAGTCCCACACAAACTCGATCTTCGGGTTGGCAAAGGCGCGGTCCTGCATGATCTTGGAGGCCCGCAGCGTGTCGCGACGGTGGACCAGATGGACTTTTGAGCCGAAGCGGGTCAGAAACGTGGCCTCCTCAATGGCCGAATCCCCCCCGCCGACAACCACCAGCGGCTGGTTGCGGAACATGGGGTTGGGACCGTCGCAGGTGGCGCAGTAGGTGACCCCCTTGTTCTCGAGCTTGTGTTCGCTCTCGAGCCCCAGATGCCGGTGGCCGGCCCCGGTGGCAATGATGACCGCCCGGGTCTCGATTTTTTCATCCCCGAGAATGACCCGGAAGCCGGTGGCCGTTTTTTCGACCTTATCAACCATCTCCAGGTCGCGGATTTTGGTCCCGAACCGTTCCGCCTGTCTGCGCATGGTCATCATCAGTTCAAATCCGTCGATCCCGTTTTCAAAACCCGGAAAATTTTCCACGATCGTGGTCGTCGTCAGGAGGCCGCCGGGCATTTTGCCCGTGAACATGAGGGGCGCCAGTCCGGCGCGGGCGGTGTAGATGGCGGCGGTGAAACCGGCGCAGCCGGATCCGATGATGATGACGTTTTCCATGGTCGGAGGGGTTCCTTGTTTAGAGTGGGTTATACCACTGCCGCAAATCGGCAAAATATCAAGCGGCAGTTGATGGGGGGGATTCCGGGGAGATGTTCACAGGGAGGAGGCCTTTTCCTCCTCCGCAACCCGCGAGATGTACTGGCAAAACGCGTTGTCCTCGCCCCAGAGCAGGTCCGGCAGCTCATCGCGGAACTCGGGCCGACGGCACCACTCGCGCATGTAGTCATCCCAGCTCATCCAGCGGCGGCGGGCCTCCCGGTCCATGTTTTCCTCGTAGGTGAGGATGTAGGCCCGTTCAAAGAGGGAGACAAGGATGCCAAAGAGTGCGAAGCGGCGTTCGGATTGTTCCAGGTCAAGGGTCGGCTGGAGCTTTTGCCGGCGCAGCAGCTGGAGATCCGAGTTGTCCAGGGCCAGGATCAGGAAATGGTTGTAGGCCTCGGCAAGGTCCAGATAGATTTCCTCCTCGTCGTTGGCGCGTTCCTTGCGGCGCTCGGTGGCAAATGTGTAGATGGCCAGGGGCAGGCCGATGACAGTCACCAGGTAACTGAGCATTTCCATAAAAAGCAGAAGGGAGGTGAAATCCATGGGGGTCAATCCGGTTGAAAGGACCCCAGCCTAGGGGGTCGGGGCGGGGGAGGCAAGTGTCACTTTCTGCCGTTGCAATCTGCGCCAGTGGGTCCTAGGGTTTGGCCCATGAACCAGCCCGACCAGCTCCGTGAACTCTTCCGCATGCAGGAAGCCCTCAACAAACGTATTGGCGTTGACACGACAAACATGTCCGAGGAGGAAAAGACCAAGTGGCTCCTGAACTACGTGCGGGCCATGAATCAGGAGATGGCCGAGCTGACCGACAGTGTCCCGTGGAAATGGTGGGCCAAGTACCAGAAGTTCGACGAGCAAAATGCGCGGGTCGAGGTCGTGGACCTTTTTCACTTCCTCATTTCCATGGCCCAGGTCCTGGGCATGAGCGCCGATGACGTTTTTGCCGCGTATGTCAAAAAGAACGAGGTCAATTTCAAGCGGCAGGACACCGGCTACGCCGTCAAGGACGAAAACGACAGCAAACACATTTAGATTGCCGATTTCGGATTTTTCATTGGGTTGAAATATGGCGGCCAGTCCGTTTGTATCGCCGATGGGCGATTGGTTTCAGGATGAAAAGATGTCCTTCGCATCCATCGGGACCTTTGCGGGAAATTTTCACAGCGTGTTCTTCGTGGTTTCTTCCCGTGGCGTAGGGCTCAATTTTTAATGGGTAGCCCATGGGAAAACTGCCGCTGTGCTTTGGGTAGTACAACGGTGTTTATAGCAGGCGCAGGAACTTCTGAACCAGCTCGTAGGCACGCCGTGCCTGCATGGTTTGCGTTTCAGCAACCGATGAGGCGTGAAACTCCACCAGATGCTGAGGGCCAAAAGCATCCACACTGGCAAACTTCTCCCGTAAAATCCCGATCGCTTTGGCAATGTTCTTTTCCGTTGCACGCTTCTTCCAATCCCCAGCGAGCTTCTCCATCCCATCGCGAAAATGTTCCAAGCAATAGCAAAAGTCGTAGGAATCCTTTGGTTTGTCGCGACCGCCGATTGCGTGCGCTTTCATCACCAGAAAATCCGCCAGTGAGGCTACCCGAAGCCTGACCGTGTTTGTTGCCCCGCGCACATTCTGGCCGGGAATCATGAGTTCCTCGGGATTATGAAGTGCCTCACTGGCTGCCTCCACTTGAAGCACCCGGAAATCCGCGAGCTGCTTCGGCCTGTTCTTTTTGAGCTTCACATCTTTCGGGGCAAGAAACTCCACCTCGACCTGTACGGGTTGCTCACTGTCCTTGAGGTCTACCTCGACCACGAGTTGAAAATTCTTCTCGCCGGTCCGATAGCGTTTCGTATCCAATAACAGTTGTATGAGTTCAGCATAACGTCCGTCGTTCAACTTGGCGGCATCCAGTACAATGTCCACATCGATGCTGCCCACATGCGGTTCGTCTGCATCGGGCAGCAACAAATCCGGCGTCCAGCCACCCACGATGACGAGGCAATCCACAAAGTCCGCCAGAACCTGGCCTATGTCGACCAAAACCCGGCGTGCCGCCGCTGTCTGACGTTTGCTGTAATCCCCCTCGCTCCGTGGTTCCGGGTTCATGCGTTCAGCCCCCGCAGTTTCCATTCTGGCTTCAAGCGCTGGTTCAATAACGCCTCTGCCGCTTCCTCACCACGCCCGCCGCAGTGAGACAAGTCCACATACGTCTGCACGACATTGGTGCAGTTCATCCGATTGTCGCCCGTCGTGCCGCCGTCGCATGAATAAAAAACGCCGTCATCTCCCGGTATCAGCACGACGAGGTTTTCGCCCGAATCCACCTGTTTGGCGTCAATTTTTTCCTCAAACAGAGGGAGATACTTCTCCCGGACATAAAGCCACGTCTTGGGTTGTCGCACATGCGGGGCCTGAATATCCGCTGCAGAAAATGCCGCGTAGGCTGCGAAGCCACCGGTCTGCAAGCCGAGTCCCCCCAGCGCCTCGCGCAATTTCCTCCCCTGCAACAATGTGAAATAGCTTTTCCGCTCATGACGGTTGAACCGATAGGCATCGCGCCACGCAAAGAGGAGCTTGAGCGGGTCGCGCAAACGAAAGCCGCCGTCTCCGATGGCTTCGATGAATGCCTCGTCCCGCAAATGACGCACGACCTTGTTCACCAGGCCAAGACTCACCATCGGCTGGCAGTGGTTCTGAATCTCACGCTGCGTCCATCGCATCCCGGTGTTCTCAGGCAACAACAGTGTACGGATGACCCGTCCCGCCTCCGGTGTGCTCAGGTTTGCACTCGGACGTGGACGCTTATACACCGGCTTGTTGCCGGTATGTTGGAGTTGCAGTAGACCGGGGACATTCAGCCGGTGATTTCCTGCCAGATCAAACCAGCTCCAGCCATGCTCAGCACACAGCTCCGCCACGCGTGGAGAAACCCATGGCAATGCCAGCACAGGCACGATCACCTTCGGGTTGCCTTCAGGTGAAAAGGCTCTGTCCGCCAACATTCTGAAAACGCTTGGTCGCAACTCGTTTTTGCACTCTACGCAGAGCGCTGCCTTAGCCCCGCCAGGCAAGGGTACGGTGGCCAGTATGTCAAACCCTGCTTCCGACTTCCCGCCCATAGGCTCAACCAGCCAGCCCTGTAGCCAGCCCACACCGCGCAGCAATTCCTCCAGTTTCGTCGCCAGAGCCTTCTCCAGCGCCGATTCTGATAGTCTGTGTGTGTTCATGAAATTTAATATGTTCACGATTACATGAATATATAATTTTTATGAACATTTGCAATCATATTTCGGCCCTATCAGCTGGCACAATCCGAATGGTTGATGCAAGAGGTCCTGAGAATGACATAAACGGGTGCGAGACTATGACTCTTTTATAATGCGAGGAAGCAGAAAGTGGGGGGGCTTCAGATTCTCTAAATGGGTTTGGATTTGATTTTATTATAGGTGCAAGCCCTTGGCAAACCTGCGATGGGCGGCGGGCAGGGGAAGTTTGTCCAGATCGGTGAGAGGAATCCAAAAACAGTTTGTGTTGTCTGGACCGAACAGCGTCGCGGCGATGCTTCGTGTGACCCCGTAAAAATGGAGTGTGATGCGGTGATGGGTGAAGGTGTAGGGAATCGAATCCAGGCGGGGGCATTTTGCGGAAGGTTTTTCGGGGGTGAGCGGGAAACGCCAGAATCCGGCAAACCTCTGCCCGTCCGCGATTTTTTCGAGCAGGACCCGTTTTTTGTGGATGAAGACCAGCGCGAACTCCTCCTCGCGGAGCATTTTGCGGCGCGGGACTTTCCGGGGAAAGACCGCGACCTGACCGTGCGAGTGCGCGGCGCAAAATGCGGCGACCGGACAGCGATCGCAGGCGGGCTTGTGCGGGGTGCAGACCGTGGCGCCCAGTTCCATCAGCGCCTCGTTGAAGTCGCCGCAGTGGGAGCGGGGCAGAATGTCGGCGGCCCGTTGCCAGAGCCGTTTCTGAAGGGCCGGGGATTTGAGGTTGCCACGGATGCGGAAGAGACGGGCAAAGACCCGGGCCACATTCCCGTCGAGCAGTGGCACGCGCAGGCCCAGGGCCATGGAACCGATGGCCCCCGCCGAGTAACGGCCGATCCCCGGCAGGGCGAGGATCTCCTCAAATTGCCTGGGAAACTCTCCGTTGTGGTCTTTGACAATCAGTCCCGCCGCCTTGTGCACATTGCGGGCGCGGGAGTAGTAGCCCAGCCCCTCCCAGAGTGAGAGCACCGATTCGAGCGGGGCGCGGGCGAGGGAGGCCACGTCCGGAAACCGCGTCATCCAGCGTTGGTAGTAGGCAATGACCGTGGCCACCGTGGTTTGCTGGAGCATGATCTCGGAAATCCAGACCCGGTAGGCCGTGCGGTCATGGCGCCAGGGCAGATCGCGTTGATGGCGCGAGAACCATTTTCGCAGGCGTTTGTCAAAGGCCTGCGCGTCGAAGTGTGCGGGCAGCCTCACGGGTCATGGGGCGTATTTTTGGATCCAGGGACCCGGGTCCGGCCCCAGGTCCTCTCCCGTGAGCAGGCGCAGGCGGTTGATGAGGGCCGCCATGGCCAGGGACCGGGAGGCCTCGTGGAGACGCTGGGTGCGGGAGCCGCCGATTTGCGGGATGTCATCGGAGGGCGGGAAGGGGAGGGACTGGATGTTTTTGAGTTCGCCGGCAATGACCCGGGCCTCTTCCCGGTCGGCGGCACGGACCCGGGACAAAAACATTTCCGCGTTGGCGGCGGCGATTTCCAGACGGCGGATGAGATTGAGATAGCGCCAGGTCGCATAGGAAAGGAAACCGGCCAGAACCAGGAACAGCAGGATATAGACCATGAAAATTCTGGCAAAACCGGACCGGGAAGAGGGAGGGTGGGGAGTATTCATGGAAGGAGGAGGAACGGGTGGGAGTGTGGATGAAAACGGGAATATTGACAATGGCGTGCATTTTAACCACATTACCCCGCTCTTTAAAACCCAAAATGACAAGGATTTATTATGGCCAAACTTTCCATTCGCGACATTGATCTCAAGGGCAAGCGCGTCCTTGTGCGGGTCGACTATAATGTTCCCCTCGACGACAACGGGGCCATCACCGATGAAACCCGCATCCGCGAAACCCTGCCCACCCTCGACCATCTGTACAGTCAGGGGGCCAAGGTCATCCTCATGGCGCATCTGGGCCGGCCCAAGGGAAAACCCGATCCCAAGTTCACCCTGCGGAATGTGGCCAAACGTCTGGCCGATGTTGTCTGCCGTCCGGTCGCCTTTGTGGATGACTGCGTGGGGGAGAAGGTTGAAAAGACCGTTGGGGCGATGCAAAACGGGGACACCCTGGTGCTGGAGAATGTGCGTTATTACGGCGAGGAGGAGAAAAACGATCCGGAATTTTCAAAAAAACTCGCCAAAATCGCCGATGTTTACGTCAATGACGCCTTCGGGGCCGCACACCGCGCGCACGCATCCACCGAGGGGGTGACCCGCCATGTCGGGAAATCCGCCATGGGATTGCTGATGGAGAAGGAGTTGAAATTTCTCGGCGAGGAACTGGCCAAACCCGCGAAACCCTTTGTGGTCATTCTCGGCGGTGCCAAGGTTTCCGACAAGATCACTGTCATTGATGCGCTGCTCGACAAGTGTGACGTGATGCTCATCGGCGGGGCCATGGCGTACACCTTCAAGTTCGCGCTGGACGAGGAGGTGGGCAAATCCCTGTGCGAGCGGGACAAGAAGGAACTCGCCCTCAGCGCCCTTGAAAAGGCCAAGGCCAGGGGCGTAAAACTTCTCCTGCCCGTGGACAATCTGATCACCCAGGAATTCAAGGCCGGGGCCAAGACCCAGTTTACGACACCCGGTCAGGGCATTCCCGCCGACTGGGAAGGGGTGGATATCGGGCCCGAGACCGTCAAATTGTACTCCGAGGAAATCGCCAAGGCTGGAACCATCCTCTGGAATGGACCCATGGGGGTGTTTGAAATCCCCGACTTTTCCAAGGGCACCTTTGAGGTGGCGCGGGCCATTGCCGCCAACGGGAAATGCACCTCGATCATCGGCGGGGGGGATTCCGTGAAAGCCGTCAAAAAGGCCAAGGTGGCCGACCGCATGACCTTTGTTTCCACCGGGGGCGGGGCCAGCCTGGAATTTCTTGAGGGCAGGGAACTGCCCGGGGTCGCGGCCCTTTCCGACAAATGACAGAGGAATCAACAACAACCCATTGAACCCACCTGAGGAACACCGTTATGCCCTTTCGCAAAAAAGTCATCGCCGCCAACTGGAAGATGAACAAGACCACCGCCGAGGCGGCCCAATTTGTCAGCGATTTCAAAATCGAGCTTGGGGATGAAACCCATGCCGATGTCGTGCTCGTGCCCGCCTTTGTCGCCCTCAAGACCGTCAGCGACCTGCTGACCGGAACCGGGATCAAACTCGGGGCGCAGAACATTTTCTGGGAGAAGTCCGGGGCCTTCACCGGGGAGATCTCCGCCGAGATGCTCAGGGAGGTGTTTGTGCGCTACGTCGTCATCGGCCACTCCGAACGCCGCCAGTATTTCGGGGAGACCAATGCCACCGTCAACAAACGGGTCAAAGCCGCCCTGGCCGCGCATTTCCGTCCGATCCTCTGCATCGGTGAAACCCTGGCCGAACGTGAGGCCGGCAAGGTCGAGGAGATTGTCGTCTCCCAGTTCAGGGAAGGCCTGGCCGGGATCAGCGAGGCGGAGATTCCCGACGAAATCATCATTGCCTACGAGCCCGTCTGGGCCATTGGCACCGGCAAAACCGCCACGCCCGCCCAGGCCCAGGAGGTGCATGCCCTCATCCGCCGCACCGCCGCCGGGGTTTTTGGTGAAAAATTCGCCGAAAAACTCCGCATCCAGTACGGCGGCAGCGTCAAGGGCGCCAACAGCCGTGAGCTGATGGGACAGCCTGACATCGACGGTGCCCTCGTCGGCGGGGCCAGTCTGGACCCCCGGGAATTTGCTTTAATCGTCAAAAACTCCGTATAGACTCCCTGGCCAATCCTATGAATATTCTCATCAATCTTCTCATGGTGCTTCTGGCACTGGTCTCCTTTGTCATGATCGTCGTCATCCTCATGCAGCGTTCCAAAAACGAGGGCCTCGGAGCGGCGTTCGGAGGCGGGGCCATGGACACGACCTTCGGGGCGGATACCGCGAACGTGCTCAAGAAATTCACCGTGTACATCGCGATCGTGTTTTTTGCGCTGACCCTGACCATCGGCTGGCTTTTTGCCCATCGCGACAACCGCACGGAAGTCGAGAAACTCCTCCAGCAGAAGGCCGCCCTCGAGGACAGGGCCGGGTCCCCGAAACCCGCTGCTCCGGCGGCGCCTGTACCAGTTCCCGCCAAAAAATAATCCGGGCACCCACAGCCTGTGCCCTGCCGGGGACCTCTCATGAAAAGGCTCCTTTTTCTTCCCGGTCTGGTCCTCCTGCTGGTGCTGGCCGGATGTTCCCGCCCCGAACCCCGGGCGGAACTGACCTTCATCAACCGGGCGGAACCCGAGTCACTCGACCCCGCGGTCATCACCGGCCAGCCCGAACTGCGGATTGTCAGCTCCCTCTTTGAGGGACTCACCTCGCGGAATGCCGCCGGGGAAATCGTGCCCGGGGTGGCCGAAAAGTGGGAGGTCAGTCCCGACGGCCGCCATTATGTGTTTCATCTGCGCAAGGATGCCCGGTGGAGCAACGGGGACCCCGTCACCGCCCGGGATTTTTCATATTCCTGGAAGCGCGTCCTTGAGCCCGGTTCCACCGCCGAATATGTGTCGCAACTTTTTTTCCTGAAAAATGCCGAGGAATACAACCAGGGAAAGGTGAAGGATTTTTCACAGGTTGGTGTCAAGGCCCCCGACGACCATACCCTGACCGTGGAACTGGAAAATTCCACCCCGTTTTTCCTGGACCTCTGCGCCTTTGCGACACTGATGCCCGTCCACCGGGCCACGGTCGAAAAACATGGGGACGACTGGATCAAGCCCGGACGCATCGTTTCCAACGGTCCGTATGTCCTCGACCAGTGGCGGATCAATGACCGGATCCGGCTGCGGGCCAATCCGCTTTATTGGAACCGGGACACCGTGAAACTGCGGACCGTGGACGCCCTGCCCATTGAAAAACCCAACACCTCGTTCAACATGTTTTATTCCGGGGCAGTCGATCTGGTTCTCGACAAGGGGGCGATCCCCCCGTTGCTGCTGGGGGATATCCGCCAGGAAAAATATTTCCATTCCGGTCCCATCCTGGCGACCTATTTCTACCGGTTCAATGTCACCCGCAAACCCCTCGACAACCGTCTCGTGCGGCGGGCCCTGGCCCTGGCCATCGACCGGAGTCTGATCGTCACCAAGATCACCAAGTCCGGCGAACCCGTGGCCTTCAGCATGACCCCGCCCGGCACCGCCCGGTACACCCCTCCCGCAGGCCCCGGATTTGACCCCGTCCTGGCGCGGAAACTCCTTGCCGAGGCCGGGTATCCCGAGGGTAGGGGCTTCCCGCCGCTGACACTCCTTTACAACAAGACCGATCTGAACGAACAGATCGCCACCGAGGTCCAGCAGATGTGGAAGAAGGAACTGGGCATTCACATCCAGCTTTTGAAGCAGGAGTGGAAGGTGTATCTCAACAGCCTTTCACAACTCGACTATGACATCGGACAGAGTTCCTGGGTGGGGGATTACAATGATGTGCACACGTTTCTGAGCATTTTTATGGGCGGGGATGGGAACAACCGGACCGGCTGGAAAAACGCGGGGTTTGATTCCCTGGTCAATGCCGGTCAGGCCGAACCGGACGCCGCCAAACGTGAAAAAACCTATCAGGAGGCCGAACGCCTGTTGATCACCGAGGAGGCGGTGATTGCGCCGCTGTATCATCAGGTTTCGATCAAGCTGTACGATCCGGAGAAGATTGGCGGGGTGGTCAACAATCTCGTGGATGAAAATCCGCTCAAGGGGATTTACCGGAAAAAATGAGGGGGAGTTTACCCGCAGATATCGCAGATTGACGCCGATTTTTTTGGGGAGTTTTAACCGCGGATTTCGCGGATAACGCGGATGGGGGATGGGTTACGGATTAACACCAGTGATGGTGAACCAAAATTCAAAGTATGACTCTAAAGCTGCCGTAATGGATGGATTGTGTTCTGCTGCCCAAACGAGGGGAAAGTAGAATCTCTCGAGGATGGGTCCTGTCGGTCTTTCCGTAATCATACGAAGCTGCGTTAACTTGATAAAACAGACTGCGACCGGCCCGATACTCAGGACGTAGAGGCAGAGGAGACTAAAGGTCCAGAGAGCGATCGTAGCGGCGGAGGTGCCGGAGGGACGATGGGGAGAAGCATTTTCCGGAGGAACCTCATCGGACATGGGGATAGGATAGAATTGCTGTGGGGCGGGGTCAAGACAGGAGCCATAGCCCTCAGAGGATCAGCTTTCAAATTGAATTTTGTATTTCCTATCCGTGATTTCCGCGTGATCCGCGGTTAAAACTGATCTGTGTCATTCTGAATAAAAAATTGACACAACTTTCATATCCGCCGTTTTTCTGATTGCCCTCGCCTTTTTTTTTGGTACTTTGACCCTCTTTTCTCAATCACACTATGGTCGCTGGATACGCAGAAATGAAGATATTTAGTGGCTCCTCCAATCCTGATCTCGCCCAGAACATTGCGGCATCTGTCGGGGTCAAACTGGGGGACGCCACGGTCACGTCCTTTCCCGACGGGGAAACCTTCGTCAAGATCAATGAAAATGTGCGGGGTCGGGATGTGTTCATCATCCAGAGCACGTGTCCCCCGACCAACCATCATCTGATGGAGCTGTTTATCATGATCGATGCCGCCCGGCGGGCCAGTGCACAGCGGATCACCGCCGTCATTCCCTTCTACGGGTACGCCCGTCAGGACCGCAAGGACCAGCCCCGGGTGCCCATCACCGCCAAACTTGTGGCCAATCTGCTCGTCGAGGCCGGGGCCAACCGTGTGATCACCATGGACCTGCATGCGCAGCAGATTCAGGGGTTTTTTGACATTCCCGTCGATCACCTGTACGCCTCGCCGGTCTTTTACCGGCATCTCCAGTCCAAAAAGATCAAGGACCTTGTGGTGGTTTCCCCGGATGTCGGCGGCATGAAGATGGCCTATGCGTACTCCAAGCTTCTGCATTCGGACCTCGCGATCATTTCCAAGAACCGCAAGAGTGCCACCGAAACCGAGGCATTGAACATTGTGGGAAATGTCAAGGGCCGGACCGTGATCATGGTTGACGACATCACCGAGACGGCCGGGACCCTGTGCAACGGTGCAAAATTCCTAAAAAAAGCTGGCGCCAAGCGGATTCTTGCGGTAGTTTCGCACTCCGTCTTAAGCAAGTTGAGTGTTGACCGGCTCAAGGCTTCGCCGATTGAGGAGTTGATTACGACCGATTCCGTCCCCACGAAAGTGGATACCAAAGGTGTCAAGCTGACGATATTAAGTGTCGCGGATCTGTTGGGTGAGGCCATCCAGCGCATCCACCGGAACGAGTCGGTCACCAGTCTCTTTGAGATCGAAAAATAGATGCCGTTGACAATGGCGTCGCAACCTGAAGAAACATCATGGCAAAAACCATCAGTCTGAAAGCACAGTCCCGCACCCACATGGGAACCACCGGGGCCAACCGTCTGCGCAAACAGGGCATCGTGCCCGCGGTCATTTACGGCAAAAAAACCAATCCGGTCAGTGTCCAGCTCAATGACCGCGAGGTGCGCACCGCCCTCAAGCATGTCTCCGGCGAGAATGTCCTGGTTGATTTGCAGCTTGACCTCAATGGCCGGACCGAAAGCCATTTTGCGCTGCTTCAGGAAGTCCAGCACGACACCCTCAGCGGCCAGATTCTGCATCTGGACCTCCACGAGATCGCCCAGGATGAGCTCATCCGCATCGACATTCCTGTCGAGGCCGTTGGTGAGGCGGCCGGGGTCCGGACCGCCGGCGGGCTGCTGGAACATACCATGCACACCCTGCATGTGGAATGTCTGCCCAAGGACATGCCCGAGGTCATCAGCGTGGATGTTTCCTCGCTGGAAATCGGCCAGTCCATCCACGTTTCGGATATCGTGGTTCCGGCGGGAGTGACCGTTTTGAGCCAGAAGACTCTGACCGCCTTTGCGTGTGTGGCACCCAAGGCCGTTGAGGAAACCGCCCCCGGAGCCGCCGCAGCGGCTGCCACCGGCGAGGTCGAGGTCATCAAGGAGAAAAAGGCCGAGGGCGATGCCGCCAAGGCCGGCGACAAAAAGGCTCCCGAGGCCAAGGGCGGGGAGAAGAAGGAAGCCGCCAAAAAGTAATTTCAACCCGGGGTCTGCCGTGGGTCCAACCACGGACTCGGCCCCCCTGTTTTTTGACATCACATGGTCAGCCCCGAGGATCAGCCCCACACGGGACGGGTTCTCCTGGTGGGACTGGGCAATCCCGGTGTGCGGTATGAGCGCACCCGGCACAATGTCGGGTTTGACGTTCTCGACGCCCTGGCAGGAAGGATGGGCACGGAGTTTGTTCCGCGGCCCGACTGGAAGGCCCACGTGGCCGAAGGTCTGCTGGGGCAGCGCCACACCAGGGCCCTGTTGCTCAAGCCGCAGACATTCATGAACCTCAGCGGGGAGGCGGTGGCCGCCGCCGTCCGGTGGTTCAAGCTCGATCCGGCCAGTCAGGTGGTGGTCATTCTCGACGAGGTGGCCCTGCCCTTTGGGCGCATCCGCATCCGTCCCCACGGTTCCGCCGGGGGGCACAACGGACTCCAATCCGTCATCGACCATCTCGGGACGCCGCAATTTGCGCGGGTCCGGATCGGGGTGGGGGAGCGGACGGTGCCGGGGATGGAGTTGGCTGATCATGTGCTGGGAAAATTTTCCCGGGAGGAATGGGGGGAGGTTCAACAGGACCTTCTTCCCCGGGTCCTGGAGGCCCTTGCGGTTATGAATGACCGGGGGATCGGCCAGGCGATGAACCAATTTAACCAAGCAAAAGAGCAAGACATATGAAACGATACGAAGCGTTGTTTATTCTCAACACCAACGGCAAGGAGGAATCCGTGCAGGAACTCGTCGACCGCATCAAGGGCGATTTGCAGAAGTCCGGCGCGCAGGTGTCCTCTGTCCAGAAGCTGGACCGCAAACAGTTCGCCTACAAGGCCGGCAGTGGCGAGACCAGCGGATTCTACGTCAATTACGTTCTGGAAGCCTCCGCCGAGGTGGTGGACAAGCTCAAGAACCGTTTTCGCATTGATGAGGATGTGATGCGGGTCCAGATCACCCATTCCCCGCTGCACGTGCAGCCCGTGGCGACAAACTGATTTTCGACATTCGGCAACCGGCACTCCCCCTATGGCAAGTTTCAACAAAGTCCTCCTCTTGGGCAATCTGACCCGGGACCCCGAGCTGCGGTACACCCCCAAGGGGACCGCCGTGGCGGATATCGGCATGGCCATCAACAAGGTTTACCGCACGGCCGACGGTGCGGAAAAGGAGGAGGTCTGCTACGTGACCGTCGAGACCTGGGGCCGCCAGGCCGAGACGGCCGGTGAGTATCTGAGCAAGGGAGCCCCCATTTTTGTCGAGGGGGAACTCAAGCTGGAACAGTGGACCAACAAGGAGGGCAAAAAACAGAGCACCCTCAAGGTCCGGGCCGAACGCATCCAATTTCTGGGCCGTCCCAAAAACGCCGAATACCGCGAGGGCGGTTCCGGCGGTTCCCGACCCGCGCGGTCCGCTCCGGCGGAAAACCGTCCCGCCGCCCCTGTCGAGGACGAACCACCGGCCGCCGAAGAGGACGACATTCCGTTTTGAACCGGTGGCAAAAACGATTTATTAAACCAAAGCAAACAAGAAGAGACTGATTATGGCAACGACACATGTGATCCTGACCACCCCCATCCGCAACCTGGGCGCCGAAGGCGACAAGGTGAAAGTGAAGGCCGGTTTTGCCCGCAATTTCCTGATCCCCACCGGCAAGGCATTGCCCGTGACCAAGGGAGCCCTCAAGAAAGTCGAGGAACTCCAGAAAATCCGTGCCGAACGCGAGGTGCGTGAGATCAACGAGGCCAATGAAATGGCCACAAAACTCAACAAACTCAAAATCAATTTCACCCTCAAGACCGGAGCCGAAGACAAGGCCTTCGGGTCCGTCACCAGCAATGACATCATCGACCGCCTCAAGGCCGAGGGCTTTGAGCTGGAACGCCGCCAGGTCCGTCTGGAAAAACCCGTCAAAACCGTGGGCAGCCACGAGGTGACTCTCAATCTCCACGCCGACGTGGTTGTCAATCTCACCTTTGAAGTCGTCGCCGAGGTGGCCGCCCCCCGTGAGGAGCCCAAGGGCAAACGCCCCCGCACGGAAAAGGGGGACAAGACCGAGAAAGCCCCGGTCCGGAAAAAGTCCAAAAAGGATGAGGAAGCTCCCGCCGCCGAATAGGGACGCAAAAACCGTCCAGCCCGTTTTCAAAAGCCGGTTCGCACGAACCGGCTTTTATATTTCACACCATTGATGAATGCATTCGGTCGATCGGTGGCAGAGCCACGGACTTGTCCCGGATGGTTCGGGATGTACACGGATCACACACGGATGTGAGAGTCTGAAGACGCAAAGAATTGTGCAACCAATCTGATGATGGGACGTCTCTTGTATTGAAGGCGAGGGCACCCATGGAAAACCGTGGAACAAAACAGCCTGCTGATCTTGAGGTTCGATTCGTGTCTGGCATTTTTCTGATCCGTGTTTGATCGGTGTTTCATCCGTGGCCTCCGATTTCACCAGACTCTTTGAGAGCCACCGATGAAACACGGATTTTTGGGGATGTGGATTTACATATCCAGACAGCAGGAATGTGTGCGGCTGAAGCGGGACACGCATGCCCGCCCATCCGCACCCCAATGCAGTTCCTTGATGCCGGCACTGATCCGTCACGGGTATCAGTCCCCTGAAAATGAACACGTTGGCTGTGGTCAGTCCGATTTCCGGCCCACGACGAAGTTGAGCAGGAGAACCCAGAAAATTCCCGCCAGGGCGCCGATGGGCATCTGCAGGGGCAGGGGCATCGCGTAAATGATCAGGACCGTCGGAAACCAGAAGAAAAAATTTGAGACAAAGGCCGGGGCGATCCGCTTGAGGACATAACTGTCCCGGATCACCGCCACAAATCGCGCCCGGTCAAATCCCGAATCCCGCCAGGTGGTGGCCAGGCAGTTGATGTTGTTGGCAAAAAGCATGGTGAAGAGGAACTGATCCGCCAGGGCCTTCAGGAGCAGGATCCGCCAGTCCAGTGACGTGCCGAAGACGTGGTGTTGGACGTGGTAGAACAGGTCCACCCAGACGCTGCTCAGACCCCAGTAAAGGAAGTTGAATGCATAATATTTCCACGAATGGGTCTGCCAGCGGGACCTGTTTGTGGTCGCCCATTTTAAAAACTCCGAAAAGAGACCCACGCCCACGGCCCCGATGACAAAGGACGAGACAAATCCATATCCGTTGCGGAGCGTGGACAGCCGGGCCAGGAAATCCGCCACGGCGGGGCTGGTGAAATAGGCGATGAGCAGCAGCAGGATCAGTCCCTGGATAATCAGACCCGGCAGCAGGTTCGCCTTGGCCCCCTCCCACCCGGGACGGATCAGGCGGTCAAAAAGGGTGGGGGAGCCGGGATGCATCGGGGATGGATCAAAACTGGCTGTAGAGCTTCAATTTTTCAAAACGTTCCGAGATTTGTTCCTGGGTGACCGTCTGAAGACGCCCGAGGCTGAAGGCCTCGACGTTGAACGAGGCGAGGGTGGAGCCATAGATGATCCCCTTGCGGATGGCCTCAAAGGTGATGTCCCCTCCGGTCCCGGCCAGGTGCCCCATCAGCGCCCCGGCAAAGGTGTCGCCCGCACCGGTGGGATCGTGCAGGTCTTCAAGGGGATAGGCCCCGGCGCTGAAAAATTTGTTGTCACCGAAGAGCAGACTCCCGTGTTCGCCCTTTTTGATGATCACGTATTGGGGCCCCATCCCGAGCATTTTGCGACCGGCGCGGATCAGACTCGTTTCCTTGGTGAATTCGCGGGCCTCGCTGTCGTTGAGGATGAGCATATCCACCTTGCGCAGCAGGGCGCGGAGATCCTCCTGGGCGATGTTGATCCACAGGTCCATGGTGTCCGCCACGACGAACTTCGGATTTTTGACCTGGTTGAAGACATTCATCTGAAGGGCCGGGTGGATATTGGCCAGGAGCACGTAGGGGGAGGACTGGTAGGAGGCGGGCAGGACCGGGTTGAATTTTTCAAAGACATTCAGGTCCACCGAGAGCGTGCTGCGGGTGTTGTAGTCCCACTCGTATTTTCCATGCCAGCGGAAGGTTTTCCCCTCCTCGTACTTCAGGCCCTCCGTATCGATTTTGAAGCGGGAAAAAAGTTCGGTGAACGGTTTTGGAAAATCCGTGCCCACCACCCCGACGAGACGCACCGGGCAGAAAAAGCTCGCGGCGATGGCGGCATAGGAGGCCGACCCCCCCAGCATGTCCGTGTGTTTTTCGAGGGGGGTATCGATGGAATCGAGGGCGATGGAACCGACAATGAGCAGTGACATAAGGCGTGCGAGATAATCAGAAAAACAACCGCGGGTGAAGGGAAAATTCAGCCATCACCGCTTTTTTGGCGTGCATCCCGGGGGTCAGCCGATAAAAAGGGTCCGGATGAAATGGCTGAAACTGATCATTGGCATTGAGCTGCTGCCGCTGTGTTACGCTGTGACCTGGACTTTTTTTGAGACCGTGGCCGGGGCGGGTCCGTGGAAGGAGTCGCTGACGGCCGCGCCGTTTCTGATGTTTCTGGGCGGGTTTGCCCTGTGGATGGGGATTTTTTTCTGCCTGCCCAAACCCATGCGGGTTTACGTGTTTGGGCATGAGCTGACCCATGCCGTCTGGGCCATTTGCATGGGAGGCCGGGTGTCCTCGTTCAAGGTGGGGGCCGATGGCGGGTATGTTGTGACCGACAAGGTCAATTTCTGGATTTCGCTGGCCCCGTATTTTTTCCCCATCTACACCGTCATTCTCATGATCCTGTGGGGTATTGCCCATCTGATCTGGGATTTGAATGCCTGGGTCATCTGGCTGTATTTTATGATTGGACTGACGTATTCGTTTCATGTGACCTTTACCGCCAAGATGATCCCGACCGTCCAACCGGATATCACCAGCAACGGATGGCTGTTTTCACTGGTGATCATCTATCTGATGAACCTTTTGAGCGTCTGGCTCTTTTTGGTGGCCGTCCATCCCGCTTTGACATGGAAGGGATCGATGCAAATGCTCGGATATCACAGCCTTGAAACGTACGAGGCCGTCCTGGTTTTTATGATGAAGAGCGTCCGGGATTTATGGACGCTCATTTTCCACAAGCCATGATTGCAATTTAACGTACAACTTTGTCCAGATTTTTATGTTTAAAGAGTTGAGAGAAAACTTGTTCACACTCTCACAGTATGTATGCTTCACCGATGCATTTGAGTGATCTGCTGCATGTGCAGACAATAGCCCCAGATTTGAAGGCCAACGACCGTTGGGCTGCCTTTACCGAGCTCCTGAATCTTTTGGTTGAGGGTGGCAAGATCAAGGACTACGAACAAAAAGGCATCTATGAGCTTCTTGTCCATCGTGAAAACATGATGACCACGGGCATTGGTCATGGCATTGCCATTCCCCATGCCTCCTACGACCAGACCGAGGAGGTGATTGCCGCCTTTGGCCGTTCCCGGACCGGAATCCAGTTTGAGGCGCTCGACGGCCAGCCTGTTTATTATGTGGCGATGATCATTGTGCCCAAGGCGCAGTTCCAGACCCATCTTAAAACCCTTTCCATCCTGGCCAAATACTTCAACAACCCCGCCAACCGTCAGGCCATTGACAATGCCCGGACCGTTGACGAACTGTCGCGCTGTTTTGAAGTCGCCGAAGTGTAGGAATCCCGTCAGATCTTCTGTTTTGTCCCGACATGAAACTCATCCCCCTCCAGATTGCCCATGCCCTTTTGCCCTCCGTTGAAAAGCTCACGGGTCAGTCCCTCTCCCCGATGGGCCTTGTCAAACCCTGTCAGGACCCCTCCCACGGGGATTACCAGTGCAATGCGGCGATGAGCCTGGCCCGTGGGCTCAAGCAGAATCCCCGGGACCTGGCGGCCCGGATCATCGAGTCTTCCGACCTGGGGGCCCTGTGCGAGACCCCGCAGATTGCGGGACCGGGATTCATCAATTTTCGTTTAAAGCCCGAATATCTGGCCTCCCAACTCACCCGGATGGACACGGAGCCCCGCCTGGGGGTCGAACCGGTGACCTCGCCCCGGACCATCGTGGTGGATTTCAGCGCCCCCAACGTGGCCAAGCAGATGCACGTGGGCCATATCCGCTCGACCATCCTCGGCGATTGCCTGGCCCGCATCCTGCGATTTCTCGGGCACCGGGTGGTGACCGATAACCACATTGGCGACTGGGGCACACAGTTTGGAAAACTGATTGTCGGATACAAGAGACATCTGGATGCCGCCGCCCTGGAACGGGACCCGATTGCCGAACTGGAGCGGTTGTACAAAACCGTCAATTCCGCCTGTGAGGAGGAGGAAAAACAGGGGACCCAGACCCTGATGACCGCCTGCCGGGAGGAACTCCGCAAATTGCAGGAGGGGGATGCGGAGAATCTGGCCCTCTGGCGGCTGTTTATCGACCTGTCCAAAGGCCAGTTTGAATCCGTCTATGGCCGGCTGGGGGTGAAGTTCGACCACACCCTGGGGGAGAGTTTTTACAATCCCATGCTCAAGGGAATCGTGCAGGAGCTGCTCGACCGGAAGGTGGCCGAGCCCAGTCAGGGCGCCGTGTGTGTCTTTTTTCCCGAAAACAAGGAATTGGCGGAGAAACCCTTTCTGATCCAGAAGAGCGACGGGGCCGCCCTGTACGCCACCACCGACCTGGCCACCCTGAGATACCGTCAGGAGCATTTTGCGGCGGATGAAATCATCTATGTGACCGACGGACGCCAGCAGCTTCATTTCAAACAGCTCTTTGCCACCGCCCAAAAGTGGGGCATTCGGATGAAACTGGTGCACGTGTGGTTTGGGGCCATCCTCGGGGAGAATGGCAAACCCATCAAGACCCGGAGCGGGGATCCCATCAAATTGGTCGACCTCCTCGACGAGGCCGAGTCGCGTTCCCGGGCGATTTTTCATGAGCTTGAGATGGAACGTCAGAAAAAGGGAATCCCTGTCGATTCCCTGTCGGATGACGTGTTGGACCGGGTGGTCCGGGTGGTGGGCCTGGGGGCGGTCAAATATGCGGACCTGGTGCAGAACCGCACGAGCGACTACGTGTTTGACTGGGACAAAATGCTTTCGATGCAGGGCAACACCGCCCCGTACCTGCAAAATGCGTATGCACGCATCCGGTCCATCCAGCGCAAATCCGGGAGTGTCCCCGCGGGGGGCGTCGCGGCCTGGAAACTGGATACCCCCCAGGAAATCCGTCTGGCGGCGCATCTGTTGAAATTTGGAGAGACCCTGGAGGTGGTGGTGGATGACTCGCGTCCCAATATTCTGTGCCTGTACCTGTATGATCTGGCCGGGCACCTGCACTCATTTTATGAACATTGCAATGTGCTCAATGCCGAGGGACCGTTGAGGGAATCCCGTTTGCGTCTGATCGATCTGACCGCCCGAACCTTGAGAGAGGGTTTGGAACTTTTGGGAATCGACGTGGTTGAAAGAATGTGACTGTTCAATAATTTTGCAAAATAATCATTGACTGTTGTTTTGAATGGGATTTATTGCCCTACGTCCAAACACATTGACTTCCTGGCAGAATCATTTGATTCCTAAAATTCTGGAGATTCTTGAAATTATGATTCAAACATCGCGGCTCCTCCTTTTGATGGCCATCCTGACACTGACTTCGTTCAGCCCGTGTTTTCTGAATGCCCTGCCCCTGCAAAGCGACCACACCGAGCTGGTTTCTGTTCCCTCCGCCACGCCGCCAAAAATTGATGGAAATCTGGATGACTGGGATTTGAGCGGTGAAATGTTTGTCTATCCCGCCCGAAGCATTCGGGAACGGTATTCGGCCCGCATGTACTCGATGTACGACAAGGATTATTTGTATATCGGGGTCAAATGGCGCGACCCCAGCCCGATGGTCAACAACGTGGATGCCGACGGGGCGCCCGGGGACGGGTGGATGGCCGACTGTCTGCAAATGAGGTTGATCACCGACA
>JANRIZ010000169.1:0-2132 GCA_033764445.1 Verrucomicrobiia bacterium
GAAATGCATCACCGCCACAAAAAGGATGCCCCCAGTGGTTCGGCCCTGTCCCTGGCCAAGGTGCTGGCAGATGTCAAAAAGAAGTCCCTCGAAGACCTCGCCCGGCACGGACGCTCCGGCATTGTCGGCGCACGCACGCAGAACGAAATTGGGATCCATGCCCTCCGCGGAGGAGACATTATCGGCGACCACGATGTGCTTTTTTCCACCATGGGTGAAACGGTGAGCATTAGCCACCGGGCCACCAGTCGTCAGACCTTCGCCCGGGGAGCCTTGCGCGCCGCCCAATGGGCCGCCGTTGCCAAGCCGGGACTTTTCGACATGATGGATGTACTCGGCTTGAAACAGTCCCATTGACGGGGTTGTTTTGACGGGTTAAAGTGACTGTATGAACCTTCATCTAACCGCTCAAATCCATGCCGATGGGAAGTGGTTTGTGGCCTTTTGTCCCGAAATTCCGGAAGCAAACGGACAGGGGTTAACCCAGGAGGAATGCCTCAAAAACCTACAGGAATCGATCGAGCTTCTTCTAGAGGACAGACGTGAGGATGCTGAAAAAAGTCTTCCTCACAACGCCAAACTCCTTCCATTGGAAATCGCGTGAAACGTCGTGAGTTGGTGAGGCATTTGGAATCCAACGGGTGCCCTCTGAAACGTGAAGGAGCCTCCCACTCCATTTATTGGAATCCAAAAACCGGCCGCCGGGAACCAGTCCCCCGCCATACCGAGGTCCCTGATTTGCTGGTTCGGAAAATTTGCAAGGCCTTGGAAATCCCACAGCCATGAGTGCCTCCCGCTTGCCTGTCAAGGTGGGGATCGCCTTGGGCTCCAATCTGGATCAGCCCGTAGGCAACATCCGCGAGGCCTTCTGTTTTCTGGAAAGTCTCAGCATCGCTCCGATTCTCTGCTCCAGTCTTTACGAAACCACCCCCGTGGATTGTCCACCGGGGAGTCCGCCCTTCATCAACGCCGTGGCCGAAATCACGCTGGCCCATGGAAGCAACCCGCTGGAGCTCCTCCGCACTCTCCAGCATTATGAGGTCTCACACGGACGCCCCCCGGAGCATGACGTCAACGCTCCCCGGACAATCGACTTGGACATTCTTTACTTCGGCGATCTGGTCCTGAAGGTCAAAAGTCTCACCCTCCCCCATCCGCGCCTGATCGAACGCCAGTTTGTCCTCGAACCCCTGGCGGAAATCCGTCCCTCCCTCATCCTACCGGGCGATTTTCTGACCGTCTCCCAACGGCTGCAAAATCTCCCCGCCCGCGACCCGGCATTCAGGAAGGTCGGATAAATATTCCTGTTGGGCACGGGGAAATCGGTTGCCGGTTGCTGGTGTAAAAATTATCCGTGATATCCGCGGTTAAAAATCTGCGGTTCTCTGCGGCATCTGCGGGTAGGCCTCTGCCTTATGCGTTGGGCGTTGATTCTGTCTTGTGCCCCCCTGTGAATCGAATAGCGTTGCAGGATGAACGACTTCTCCCCCTACACATTTGGAACCATGTCACTGGGCCGGAACCCCGCCGATATCTCCAATGACCTTGCCGTCGCACGACGGGCCATGGAGTCAGGGGTCTGGTTCCACTCCAGCCCGACCTACAACAATGGTTTTACCTTCATGGTATTGCGGCAGGCTTTTGACGCGGATCGGGCGCGGGTTCCCCGCCTGGTGGTGAAGGTCCGGGATGCCACCGTTCCACTGATGCGTTTTGAGGTGGAGGACAGTTGCCGGAGGCTGGGACTGGACGGGCTCGATGTGGCCCAGCTTGTTTCCATGGACCCGCAGCCGGGAAATCTGGTCGATCAACTCCGGCGTGGCGATGGCCCATTGATGGAGGAACTGGCCCGTCTTCGTGCCCGTGGCTTGATCCGGAGGGCGGTGATTTTTCTGACCCCGGAAAACTCCGATGCCGCGGTCGAGGCGACACAAAGCGAACTCATTGACGGGGTGATCCTGTATTGGAATGTCACCCAATGCGACTGCAGTCAGTCCGCCTGGGCGGCCATTCAAAACCGGAAAATCCCCACTCTGGCCCTGAGAACATTGGGCGGCGGACCCGCCGATGCCAGAAGTGCGGGATTGGCAGGGGACGTGGAAGGAATCATGAAAGCGGCGGGATGCCGGAAC
>JANRIZ010000175.1:0-17603 GCA_033764445.1 Verrucomicrobiia bacterium
CTAATGGGGCGATTGATGGGTCAGGAACAGGGGTTTGTTTTGGGGATCCTGCTGCAAATTGTCGTGATATCCGGGGGTGGCATTGTTTTCGAGCATCAGCTGCTGCGGGGTGGCGGTGGTGCCGGAGAGATAAAATCCGGCCTGATACTGGTACGGCACCAGCAACTGCATCAGCGCCTCCTTCCATGTGCCATCCACAAAATAGGGATCCCGGGTCAGCCGCCCTTCCTGATTGAAGGTCGACCACAACCAGGTGTAACTGTCGGTGGTGCCGTTGACAAAACCGCCCTCCTGCGCGACGACCAGCTGCACCTCCTGATCGGGGACCAGCTGCACCTGGACAATCAGTGTCCCTCCCTCCTGCAGGGTCCATCGCAGATCCCAGTACGACGTGCCCTGGGCGTCGGTCCACGAGGCGCCGTTGCGCTCCACCAGCGCCACCAGCACCAGCGAAAATTGCCGCCACTCCTCGTCACTCCAGGCGGGGGGCTGCACAATGACCTTGATCCGCTCCCAGCGGATTCTCCACTCATTGAGCAGTCTGCGAAACTCGACAACGGGTATCAAGGCGGGACACTCCTCCTTCAGGGGATCGGCGCAGGCTATCGCACCGGGGCGGGTCCGATCCGGCGTTGCAACTCGGCAATGGCGGCCCGGTCGATGGCGATTTCCCGGCGAAGCTGGTTCTGTGTTTCCGAAAGCCGGGTCTTGAGTCCGACGATCTCCTCCCGCTGGTTTTTGATGACGATGTTCTGCGCGGTCAGATCATCGGCCATCTGACTGTGGGCCTGCAACAGCTGCCGGTTCTGTTCGGCGTACTTCGCATCCAGTTGCTGGACGACCACGGCCTGATCCTTGATCTGGCTGTAAAGCACATAAAACCCGAATCCGGCGGACCCGGCGAAGATCAGCACGAGGATCAACAGGAACAAACCCACACCGGACAGGAGTGTGGTCATCGACTTCTGTTCACTTCGCTGACGTTCAATGTTTTTGGTGAAGGAGCTGACGGGGGGCTGTGCCATGGACTTGTTCCTCGGTGTTGAGGGTTGGGGATTGAATTCTGGGGTAAAATCAGGCTGTGTCTGGGAATCTGTCCTGTTTCCACGTGCGCGGGGTTCCTCAACCGCTTCGTGCGGGATCTCCTCGGCGGGCTCCGGCTCTGCCGCCCCGGATGACTTCTCCCCGTCGCGAAGGACGGTCTCGGGCTCCTCGCGGGTGGGTGAAATGAACACCACATGCTCCGGCCATTTTTCCTCCGACTTTGGCTCCTCAGGGGCGGGACGGGCCTTGATGGTGGCCGAGGCAAAATCATCGGTCTCGGCAATGACCACCCGGGGTTCCAATACCGGCGCCAGGGCGGAGTCCGCCGCTGGAGTCTGGGCCTCTTTGGGGGGCACGGCTTCCGCCGGGGACGATCCAAAGTCCAGTTCCATCTCTCCTGCTGATTGTTTGCGGGGCCCGAGCGCCATGAGGAAGAAAAACCTGCCATCAAACTATGTTTCGATCGGGTGAAATTCAATCAAATTCCCTTCGCACGACACAAAATCAACATGATTGAATTTACATAAAAACAAGGAAAAATAAGAGTGTTTGTATTCAATTTACCAAGGCTCATTCAAATAGAATTTCCTCCAAACCCGACTGTCGAATGATGGAGCGCATTGTACCTCGCGGAATATCCTTGCGTGGATGGGGTACGATCACCGTTCTTCCCGTTTGATGACGATATTTCTGATGGCTGCCCTTCTGGGACACCAAAACAAACCCGTGTTCCAATAAAATGCGAATGACTTCACGGGAACTGAGCATCCTAGGCATTGATCGAACTTTCCCCGACTAGAACTTCCTCGATCACCTGATACTGAGGAGATTTTTCGTCCTCGTAATATAATTCCAACGCCTCCTTCAGATTGCGGATGGCTTCCTCCATTGAATCGCCAAAACTCGACACATCCACATTCAGACACTGGGCCACAAAATAGGGAGATTCTTTGTAAACGCAATATTTGATTGTTTTCATAGCACTACCCCAATATGCCTCTTTTTTACATTGTTAGCCAGTCTGTTTTTCAGTCAGCCACGCCTGCATCCACTTTTTCATCTTTTGGGCCCGGGTCTCCCAAAAAAACGGCGCGAGGTCTGGACGGATGGAAGGAGCGGGTGTCTCAAAGGCCGACTTCAATTTCTCCGCAAGATCGGCGGCGTTCCCGGGTTCGGCCAGGATCATCCCGGGAAAATGTGCCTCCAATTCGCGCACCACGGGGATGGCGGAGGCCACAATGCGTTTGCCCGCGGCGGCATATTCGAGCAGCTTCATCGGAAAGGAATACGTGCTGCTCCGGGGCTCCATCAGATTGGGCAGCACACACACCTCGGCACGGGAGAGCCAGAAAGCCAGCTCCGCCCGGCGGCGATGTCCCATGAAAAGGACCCGGTCCCGCATTCCCGCATCGTGGACAAATTTTTCCAATGGACGGATTTCCTCCCCGCGCCCCCCCACAACCACCAACCGGTAATCCCCGCCGAGTTTTTGCCAGGCTTTCAGCAACACACCCACACCCTTCCACGGAATCAAAGAACCCGCATACACGGCCGTGCCCGGATGGGTCCGGTCAGTCCCCCCGGAAAATTCCCCGGGAGCCACGGCGTTCCATGCGATCAGGCTCCGCTCCGGCACTCCGTAACGGTGACGGACCGATTCCAGTGTGTGTGCGGAGGTGGCCACGAGCGCGTCGCACCCGGGATAGACTCTCTGCTCCTGCGCCGCCAATGCCGCAAACCTCCTGTGCCCCTCCGGATAGGCGTCCGCAAAAATCTCGTGCGCCTCAAAGACAAGGGGCGGACGGACCTTCCACGAAAGCATCTCCTCGGCGAGCTTCAGGTGGATCGCGTACAGGACATCACATTTCTCCCGTTCAAGGACCCGGCGCAGATGCCCCATGTATCTCGGACGGGTGCTCACCTTTCTGCCACCCAGCCACAGATACCGCGGACCGAATTCAAGTCGCAATTTTTTTGTATCCGACAATCCAAACCGGCGCCGCACGTCGGGGGCCGCCACCCCGGGGGTGTTTCCCATCAGCCAGATGACCTCGGCCCCGTCGAGCGCCAGGGCCTCGCACATCCGGGCGGTGTGGACTTCACGGGCCCGCGCAAAGGTGATTTCCTCGGGGTACGGATAGATGATTTTCATGCGAGAAATCTCCCGGCCTGCACGGCCAGTTGCGCGGGGGTGATCTCCGTGACGGGTCTCCCGAATCCGCCGGTCCGCAAGGCGACATGGCTGTGGGTGTCAAAAAGCGGACCGCACGCGCCGACATCCGACCCGAGATCGCGGGGCGCAAAGAGGGTGACGGTCGGGCACCCCACGGCGGTGGCCAGGTGGTACGGACCGGTGTCCCCGGAAATCATCACCCGCGCCCGGGCATACAACGCGGCCATCTGCCGCAGGGTCAGTTCCCCGGCCAGGTTGACGACATTTTCCCCGGCCACCCCGGTGATGGCGGCGGCCACATCCCTTTCGGCCCCGCTGCCGGTGAGGACAAACCGCCGTCCGGGGGCACGCAAAAGTTTGATCAGCTCCACAAAGTTGGATTCCGGCCACTTTTTATAATCCCGCGAGGCCCCCGGATGCAGCACGATGAGCGGACCGGTTCCGGCAAGACGGGCCTCCACCTCCGCGGTGTCCCCGGGAGTGAAAAAAACCTCTGTCGTATAATCCTCCGGGGTCACAACCGCCCCCAGCCATTCGGCCATGGCGAGGTTCTGCAAAATGGCGTGGCCGCTGGCGTAGTCCGCATCCTCCGGACGGCGGAGTTCGCCGAGATTGGCCATCCAATCCCTGTACTGCGAATCCCGCGTGGGCCGCCTGAGAAAGGCCCGGACTCCCGCCCGTCTCAAAAGGGCCACGACGTCGGGGTCATTCGCATTGGAAAGCAATGCCACACGGTATCCGCCCGACCGCACGCTTTCAACCACCTCCCGCTCACGGCGATACTTTTTGTAGTAGCGATGCACCCGCACCCCATGGGCATGATGTTCAAAAAGGCCGGCAAACGGATCCTTCACCATAAATCCCAGCCGACTCCCCGGCAGAAATGCGCGCAATTTGCGCAGGAGCGGGGTGTTCATGATCGCGTCCCCGAGCGCGGTGCAGGCCACGACCAGAACCCCCTCCCGGGCCAGGGCCCGGACCCGGTCCGGTTCGCGTTCGATCCGGAAAAGACCCAGCCGTTCGGCCAGCAGGTTCCCCCCGAGTACCAGTGTGTCGCGTCCGGGAATTTTCACGTTCCCTCCAATCAACAGCCTCCCCCCCGCCCTTGGCAATCCCCTTTTCCGGTTGCCGGCTTTTCCATTTCCAATTGTTGATTGCCAATTTCCGATTGTGTTTATGATTTCAGATATTTCAGCATTTCAGTTTTTCAGCAGTTACAAATTCTTCCTTCGCGGCCTTTGCGTCCTTCGCGAGAAATTCTCCCCCCTTGTGTCTTTTGTGCCTTTTTGTGGCTAAATGTTCCGTTGAAAGTTGTGCGTTGAGCGAGGGGAATCGGCCAAGAGTCATTAGACATACGAAATGAGACATTTTCCACTCCCCCTGGTGTTCTCCGTGTTCTTGGCGTGAGACTCCCCCGCGGTTAAAACTCCACGTTCAGACCGTCATGTGTCCGCTTCCGCGCCAGGATCACCTTGAGCTTTTCAATGACCGCCGCCGGGGTGATCCCCTCCATCGGCGCCTTCACGCCGGGGGCGATCCCTGCGGGGCGTTCCAACTCCAGCACGGCATGTTTGTCGCCGTATCCATGCGGCCCCACGCGGAAGGCGGGGTTGTTGTGGTGGATGAGCGCCACGGTGTCGGTACCCACGGCAAACCCCAGATGCATCACGCCCGTATCCGTCGACACCAGGGCCGAGGCAAAGGTCAGCAACGCCGCCGTCTCCGAAAGGCTCATGAGCGCACACAAATTGCGCACCGGGACCCCGGCCTGCTTCTCCATGTCACGCGCCCGGGCCAGATTGTCGGTCCCGCCGGTGATGGCGATTTCAAACAGCCCGCTCTCCCCGACCCAGCGGATGACCTCCGCATAATGCGCCACGGGCCAGTCCCGCCACGCGGCCCGTTTGCCCCCGCCGGCCTGGAAAACCACCAGCGGTTTCTGCCCCAGCCAGCCGCCAAAACGGTCGGCCACGGATTTTTTTTCCGCTTCACTGACCCGGTACACCAGCCCCTTGTCCTCGGCTTTCGCCCCGGCCTGCCGCACAATCCACAACGTCTGCTCGACTCCGTGGATTTCCCACGAGGGCACGGGGCCGGGTTTGGGTGTGCCCGCCGGCCAGTTCTCCGCAAAATGCACCGGGTGCGAAATCAAAAATCCGAATCGGGTCATCCCCTCGTAACTGACCACCACCCGGCGGTTGGCCAGATACGCCAGCGGCCACACATCGGGATCATTGGCGCGAAGCACGACCACCAGGTCCGGTTTGAGCGCACGCAGTTTGCGGGCATTTTGCAGAAAGCACACCGGACTTTTCCGGTGGGCGATGATCTCGTCGATATGGGGATTGTGATCATGGACCGCCCGGCGCCGGGCATGGGTGACCACGGTCACCCGCGCGGCGGGCCACGTTTCCTTCAGGGCGCGGATGGCCACGGAATCCGTCAGGGAATCGCCGATTCCGGCCGTGCTGAAGACCAGAATGCGCGAGGGCCGGGGAGGCAACGGTTTCGGGTCCGGCGGCCAGACTGCCGCCAGTGCCCGGAAGGTCCACTGATACAGATTGAAAACAATTTGGTTCCACATATCCGGTTGCCCCTACGCCATGAGTTTTGGAACGGTGCCCGGACGGAGGGCCCGCACGGCCTCGAGGACCTCCCCGACATGGATGGCTTTCATGCAATCGCGGATCGCGTCATGAGGGCAGGCGGGATGGGTTTTGTCCTCATTGCACGGACAGCCCTTGTGCAGGACCTGTCGGTTCTCGCACCACGGATGCCAGGACTCCGCGCCACTGGGTCCAAAAAGGGCGATGACAGGCACGCCCACGGCGGCGGCCATGTGCATGGGGGCGGAATCCACCCCGAGAAAAAGGTCGCAGACCGAACTGAGCGCCCCGAGCCGGTGCAGGCTGGTCCGGCCCAGCAGCGAAACGGGTTGGGTCCGGCACAGGGCCAGGATGTTTTCGGCCCGACGCAGTTCACGGGGCTCCCCGCTGCTGGTCACAAGGACCCGGGCGTTGTCGGTCTCCTGAAGCCGGTCAATGACCTCCGCCATTTTCTGATCCTCCCAGCACTTGAAAAGCCAGCGGGAGACCGGATGCACATGCACGAGCATTTTGCCGGCATGCGGCAGCACGAGGTTTTGGGCCCACGCGCGGTCCTCCGGCGAAAAATGAAACTCCAGCGCCGGTTTCTCAAACCGCAGGCCCAGCGGTGCGAGCAACTCCGTGTGACGCAGCACCTCGTGCCGCTGACCGGAGGGCAGGTCCGGATAATGGGTGTAGGCCATCGACTTCCAGGTCTCTTTCCACGGACGGGTGTTCCAGGCGGTCCGGACCGGTGCAAGGCTCATCGCCGAGTAGAAAGCCGGCCGGTCCCCGGTGGTGTAGTCGATGACCAGATCGTACCGTCCGGTGAGCATTGTCCGCAGCAGGGTCCATTCACTGACCGCGCGGGAAATCCATGCGCCTTTGCGGCGCAGGACCAGGAGTTGATCCACATGCGGGTTGAGATCAAGCATGGCCTCGGTGCCCTCATTGACCGCCACCGTGATGTGGCATCCGGGAAAGGCCCGCCTCAAACCGGGCAGCACGGCACTGACCATCAGGGCGTCCCCGATGTTGCGGAATTTCAAAATGGCGATGCGTTTGATGTTTTCGAGTGTCATTTTGATGGAGCGCGATTATATTGCCCTTTTCCCATGGCAAGGCAACTCACCATTATCCATACGGAAGCCTCACCCAACTGGGGCGGCCAGGAAATCCGTGTCTTCGGGGAAATGATCTCCCTCCGCGCCCGCGGGCATCGTGTGATGATTGTCACCCCCGCCGACTGCCCGCTCTTCCTGAAGTCGCAGGCGTCGGGCATCCCCGCCATCGCCCTGACCTTCCGCAACAATCTTTTCCTCAAAAATCTGCTTTTTCTCCGGAACCTCTTCCGCCGTGAAAGGGCCGATGTGGTCAACCCGCACAGCTCGAAGGACGGATGGGTCGCCTCCCTGGCCGCCCGCATGGCGGGGGTGCCGCTGATCCTCCGCTCGCGCCACATCGAGGTCGATTACCCGAAAAGTTTTCTCAGCCGCCACGCCTTCACAACCCTCCCCCATCATGTGGTGACCACCAGTGAACGGATCCGCCAGCGGCTGATCCACGAACTGGGCGTCGCCCACAACCGCATTGATTGCGTCCCCACCGGCGTCGATCTTCCGCAATTTGATCCGTCCCTCAAAAGCCGGTTGCGCTCGGAGCTGGGCCTGGGGGATTCGGTCAGAATCGTCGGCATGGTTTCCGTGCTCCGGAGCTGGAAGGGTCACGCGGATTTCCTCCATGCCGCCGCGCAAATTGCGAAAGAACGGACGGAGGTCCATTTTGTCATCGCCGGGGACGGACCCCAACGCGGGGAAATCGACCGGAAAATCGCCGAGCTGGGTCTGGAACAAAAGGTCACCCCGCTCGGGCATCGGGAAGACGTGGCCAATCTTCTGGCCGGATACGATTGTCTGGTCCTGCCCTCGCACGGACGCGAAGGGGTGCCCCAGATTGTCCTTCAGGCCCACGCCATGGAAACGCCTGTCGTGGCCACCCGTGTGGGCGGCATCCCCGAAGTGGTCACCGATCAGAAAACCGGCCTGCTCACCCCGCCGCAAAATGCGGCCTCACTGGCCCGGGCCATTGGACACGTTCTCGATGACCCGGCCGCGGCCAAGGCCCGTGCGAAAGCCGCCCGTGGTTTTGTGGAAAAATGCCACTCACAGGCCGTCATGGCCGATCACCTCGAGATTCTCTACCGGCGCTACGTCGACTGGGCCTGAAAAAGATCCGCAGAGGTTCGGTCCGCAGATGAGCGCATACGCCCTGTTTTACCAGCGGAAATCGTTGCGGCGGGCACGGGAACCGCAGGAATCAAACCGGCGGTCATATCCCCGGGGCCCACGGGAATACACCCGGGGCGGTCCGTAATAATAAACGGGGGGCGGAGCCTGATACACAACAATGGGAGGGGGTCCGTAATACACGGGCTGACGGTAGGAGGACCTTCCGCAGGGGGAGGTGTCCCCAAACCGGACAGTGACCCTGATTTCGGCCCGGGCCGGGGTTTGGGTGGCCAGGAGGAGCAGCGCCCCCCCGGCAACCAGCACGGGAAGGACTCGGGAGAGACGGTTTTTGTTCATGCCCGTTCTGACGGGAGGGGGGGATGTTTTATTCAAAACAATCGGAACCTGCCGTCATCCCCCGATGGATACAGGGGGCCAAATCACGCGTTCTTCTTTTCGAGCTCGCGCAGACGGGCGACAATTTCGGGCAGGCGGTTGACCAGGGCCTGGACCTCGAGAAATTCCTTCATCGGCATGGCATGGTGGCCGCTGACAATCTGCCCGGGGGGGACGTTCTTGGCCACGCCCGTCTGGGCGGTGACAATCGCCCGGTCGCCCACCTCGATGTGGCCGACCAACCCCGCCTGCCCGGCCAGGATCGCCCGTTCACCGATGACCGTGCTTCCCGAAATCCCGACCTGGGCGACAATGATCGCATTCTTCCTGATGATGACGTTGTGGGCAATCTGCACCAGATTGTCGATCTTGGCCCCGGCCTGGATCCAGGTTTTCCCAAAACGCGCGCGGTCAACGGTCGTATTGGCGCCGATTTCCACATCGTCATCAATCTGCACAATCCCGATCTGGGGAATCTTCAGCGGGGACGCACTCTCCAGATCAAATCCAAAGCCATCTGAACCGATGACGGCCCCGCAGTGGAGGATCACACGGTCACCGATGACACATCTCTCGCGCACGCTGACATTCGGGTAGAGGTGGCATCCCGCGCCAATGACCGTTCCGTGCCCGACATAGACATGGGCGCCGATGACCGTCCCCTCGCCGATCCTCGCCCCGGGCTCAATCACGGCGCCGGCCTGCACGGTCACCCCGTTTCCCAGGACCACATCGGGAGCCACGGCGGCCCGGGAATCAATCCCCTTTTCAAAGACGATCCCCGGCGGAGCAAATTGCGCCACCACCCGGGCAAAGGCCACGGAGGGGTTGGGCACACGCAGAAAACAGCGCGGCACGCCCGGAGGGATCGCAAAATCCTCAGCCACCAAAATGAGCCCCGCGTGGGAAGTGGAAATCTGGTTGCGGTACTTTTTGTTGCCCAGGAAGGAGACCTCCGAGGGACCCGCCTCCTTGAGGCTGTTGACCCCGGTGAATTTCCCGGCGGGAGGTTCCCCCGCGGGCTGGCCGCCGGTCAGGGCCACAATCTGCTCAAAGGCGATCTCGGCCACGGCAGGTGCCCCTATTTCTTTTCCTTCTCGGCCTTTTCAGGCTTGGAGGAGGCCGTGGCATTGAGGGCTTTGATGACCCCCTCGCTCATGTCAATGGCATCCACGGCATAGGGGACGGCCGGGGCCCCATTGGCGGTTTTTCCGGAGCGGTCAAAAATCATCGTGTACCCCTCGGCCTTGGCCTTGTCGTTGACGACTTTCATGATCTCCTCGAGGAGGTTGTCGCGCATGCGCTGCATGGCATCGGCGATCTGGCGGCGGCGCGACCCGTCAAATTCCTGCAAATCGCGCATGCGCTGCTCGTACTCGGCCCCCTTGAGCATGAAGGCCTTTTTCTTTTCATCCTGCACGTCCTTCGAGTAGGACTGGTTGCCGGCCTCGGCGCGGAGTTTGTTCATCTCATCCATGATCTTCTTGACGCCGTCGAGATAGATTTTGCGCTCGTTGTTGTAGGTTTCCGTCTGCTCCTTGATGCGCTTTTCCGCGTCCTGCTTCTTGTAGTAGGATTCAAAAATCCGGTTCAGGTCGATGGTCCCCAGCTTGATGTTCTGCTGGGCCGTGGCGGCCATGGGAAAGAGGGCCACCGCAAACAAAATCACCAAAATCCATTGTCTCATAATTTTTCTGACTCCTTGATGCTTCAAAAAAACGGGGCCCGGAAAAAAGTTCCGGTCCGGCCTAGAACTGGTACCCGACGTTAAAGTTGAACTTGCCGACCTTCGACCCGTTGTTCTCGTCGTGAATGATCGGGAACGCCCAATCCAGACGGATCGGACCGATGGGAAGATTCAGGCGGAGCCCGACCCCGACGTCGGCCTGGTACTTGTTGAAATCAAAGTCAAACGTGTTGGCCGTGACAAACCCGCCGTCATAGAACACCGCGCCGCGCACACGCTCGATGATCGGGTAGGTGTATTCGGTGGTGTGCGTGAAAAAGGTCTTGCCGCCGATGGGTGTGCCGAAATTGTCCACCGGGCTGACCTTCCGGTAGCCGAACCCGCGCATGTCGTTGCCGCCCCCCAGAAAATACCGGTCAAAGATGGGGACACGGACCCCGCCGTCCCAGGTATCCGCCGTGCCGCCACTGCCGCGGATCATCACAATCTGGTCGCGGAAGACCTCAAAGTACTGGCTGCTTTCAAGGGTGAGCTTCCAGATTTTGGTGTCGCCCTGGAGCGGTCCGCCCGCCACCTCGCTGTACAGCTCCGTGCGGTTGCCGCTGCGGGTCAGGAAAACGTTGTCGCGGGTGTCACGGATGATGCTCGCGTACACCGAACTCTTGTCGCGGTACCCGGCCTCCTGCTTGATGGCCGGCGAGGCGCTGCTGTCAACATCCACAATGCCGATCTCCTCGTACTTGTAACCCAGGGTGGTGCGGTAGAACTGGCCCCAGGGTTTTTCAATGCGCGGGGAGAACCCGTAGGATTCCTGATTGTAGAGGGTGCTGAAGTATTCACTCTTGCGGTACCACGCATCAAAGCCCAGGGCCAGTTTGCGGTCCAGAAACCACGGCTCGGTGAAGGAAACGGTGTAGTCCTGGCGCGAGGCACCATATTGCAACCGGACACGCGCCTTCTGCCCGCCCCCGGTGAAGGTCGGCCAGTTGAAAAGATCAAAGTTCCCCTGGTTGACCTCCACAAAACCCAGCAGCGAATCGATCGAGCTGAATCCCGCACCAAAGGTCAGTGACCCCGTGCGCTGTTCCTCGACCTGAATGACCAGGTTTTTGCGGTTGGGAACACTCGTATCCTCGGGATTGGCCTCGACCTTGGAAAAATAACCGAGATTCTGCAGACGCTTTTTGCTGGCTTCCACCTTCACGGAATCGTAAATCTCCCCGGGAGCCACCGCCAGCTCGCGACGGATGACCTTGTCCTTGGTGCGGTCATTGCCCTCGATCTTGATCTTCTGGATGTAGGACTGTCCGCCCTCCTGGATCGTGTAAAGAACGTCAATGGTCCCGCCCTGGATGTTGGAGGTCTTCTCGGCGGAAACCCGCGTATCGATGTATCCCTGGGTCCCGTACTTGTCCTCGATGGCCTTCCGGTTTTCCTCGTTGCCCTTGGGCGAAAACACGCTGCCGTCCCGCATGATCATCAGTTTGGTGAGGTCCTCGGTCGAATAAAGCTTGTTGCCCTTGATGGTCAGGGAACTGACCTTGTACTGGATGCCCTCAAAAAGGGTGATGACCACCTTCATCTCGTCCTTGGAGGGGACGTCATACTCGTACTTGATGTCCTTGACCTCGGCATCGATGTACCCCTGGTTCTGGCAGTAGGTGATGACGTTCTTGAGGTCATCCTCAAACTGATCCTTCTTGAGCTTGCCCGTGCCGGTGATCCACGACAGCCAGTTTTCCTTCTTGGTCTTCATCTGCTTGGAAAGCATCTTGGGGTCCAGATTCTTGGTCCCGAGGAATTCAATCGAGGAAATGACGTACTTGCCGCCTTCGTTGATATTGAAGGTCACCACCGATCGCCCGGTCTTTTCATCCGTGTCCACCTTGTAGGAAACCTCGATCTTGGGATACGCCTTCTTCTGATACAGGTCCACGAGGGACTGGGCATCGATGGAAACCTGTTTCTCATCAAGAATGTTGCCGGGCTTGGTCTTGATTTCCTTGAGCAGGGCCTTTTCCTTCAGACGCTTGGACCCCTTGATGATGACTTCCTTGACCACGGACTTGCCCTGGACAATGACCACCACCTTCACCCCATCCATCAGCGGCTCGTCAAAAATGCGCAGGTTGGTGAAAAAACCCGTTGCATACAGGTTGCGCACGTCATCCTCAATGGCCTCCTTGGAAAACGGCTGGCCCACGGTCGTCCGCATGTTGGACAGAATCACATTGCGTGTAACTGTCTGCGGCCCGGCGTACTGCACCTCGATCTCGCGGACCGTGGCGCCTTCGCGACCTTCAGATTTTTTGGATGTGGTCGTCTGCTGATCCTGGGCGAATAACGCGCCCGCTGCGATGACAACCGCGAAAAGGGAAAATAGGTGCCTCTTCATTAAAAATAGGGATTGGTGTTGTTGACGTTGGTTTTCTACTGGCTTGTGTGTAATAAGTCAATAGCTCATTTAAAATATTTGAATCCCGTGGTTTATGATGATTGGAACTCATCATTCCCGCGGCAGAGTTTCCTCCGGTTTTTTGCATACAGTTCCCCCAATCTCTTTTTGAGAGAACGGCTGTTTGTAGCGGGCTTTGTCGAAATTGCAACCATCATTTTCACAAGGTTATTCACATCCTTCAAATCCACCCTTTCAGCAGCAATTGTGCCCCCTTCCCCCATATTGTGATAATGCTCCATCGGAAGACATACGGCCCCGACCCGATACCCGTATTCACCGTAAGCCGTTGCCTCACAGGTCCCCCCATACATCAGCCGCCGCTGATATCGAAATAATGCATCCTCCTTGCACAGATTCTCGGCCACCCCGGTCATTCGCGCGGTCACTCCCGGATCAAACACGCTCGCCCGGTCCCCCACACGGATCACGGGTCCGTCGCCGCATTTTGCGTCGGGGAGGGCCTTGCTGTTTTCCACCGAAATAATGACCCTGCTTTTGGGCAAACGGTGGCTCCGGGCCAATCCGATCGCCCCGACAAATCCCACTTCCTCGGCCCGTGCAAATATTCCCACCACGTCGGCTTCGACCCGGGTCCGCTTCAATTCCTCAAACAGGCCCATGATGGCGACACATCCCATCAGATCATCACAAACCCGGCTGCGGATCCTGCCCCCGGCGATCCGGAACACGGGCCGGATATCCCACATCGCATACGCCGGTTCCTGCCCCCCTCCCGCCACCCCCGCAAAATGCGCGGCAAACCGTTTGGAACCCCTTTTTCCCAGCCGCCCCTGCAAGGCGCCGCGCCCCACTTCGGCCCCCGCCCGGGTGTAATACACGATCCGGGTCCCGGGCCGGAAATACTCCGGGGACACCCCGCCCAGGAATTCCACCTCGCATGTCGCGGACCGCCCCCGCGGGTCTTTTGCGAATTCAACCACCTCAAACCCCGGGTGATCCATGTGGGCGGCAAAGGCCCAGCGTTCCCGGACCCGTCCCTTTTTGTAACCCACCAGCAGATTGCCCAGGGAATCGGTCTCCACCCGGAACCGGTGCGCCCGCGCCCAACCACTGATGAACCGAAAAACGGCAAGTTCATGGAAGGGGGCCGTCGGCAACGACGCCACCCCGCCCGCGAGTTTCTGCAATTGCCGGAGATTCATGGTGGCTTTTCTAACATCCCCGCCGACAAGGTCACGGAAGAAGTGCGTCCATTCTCCGTTTGCCTCGGACCACCTCCGCACCCGCGCCGACCACTCAACACCCAAGCCGCCTTTGCTGATCCCGGGGGCTGACAACTGGCAACTCTGTGCGCCGGGCAAAAAGGTCACTGGCTGCCCTATAAGGGAATCCATGTTATCCGTGGCTTAACCCCCGGCCCGGACGGGGGGAGGAAGCTGTCTTTTTTGCTGACCGCCGGGGATCGAATCGGTAATTTCACGGGATGCTCAAAAAGATCAGGGACTGGCTGGCCTACCATGCCTGCTGCGTCGGCTTTGTCATTCTGCCGCTGATCCCCCGACCCCTCGTCTATCCGCTCTCACGGATTCTCGGACGCCTGGCCTGGTGGCTGGACGGACCCAACCGTGCGGTGGCCCTTGAAAACCTGGCCTATGCCTACGGCGACACACTCCCCGCCTCCCAACGCCGCCGCATTGCCCGCGAGTCCTTGGCCAATTTTGCACTGGTCCTTCTCGACTCCTTCTGGTGCCGGAACCTGCGCTGTGAAAACATCGGACGTTATGTCGAGTTTGACCCCGCAGGTCTGTCCCGGTACGACGCCTGTGTGGCCCGGGGCCGGGGTGTGATCCTCATCGGCATGCACCATGGCAACTGGGAATGGATGAGCCTGGGCATCGGGTTCATGAAGCGCCCGGTCCATATCGCCGTCCAGCCGCTGCGTCTGCTGCGGGTGGGGGAACTTTTCAACCGCATCCGTCTCCGGGCCGGCCATACGCTCATTTTGCGGGACGGCGCGGCGGTGCGCCTTTTCAAGGCGGTCAAACGCGGTGGGACTCTGGGGTTGCTCACCGATCTGAATGTCCATGTGAATGATGGCGCCATCCCCGGCCGTTTTTTTGGAAAACCCATCCATTCCAATCCCCTCCCGGCCACTTTTGCCCGGCGCACCGGAGCGGCCATTCTGGTGATGACCACGTGGTACGATCCCGCCCTGGGAAAATACCGTGCAACCTTCGGACCGGAGATTGCAACCGAGGTTCCCGGCGACTCGGAAACCGAAAAAATCGCCCGGATCACCCAGGACTCCATGGACGCCTTCGAGTCGATCATCCGGGCCAACCCGGAACGGTGGCTGTGGAGTTACAAACGCTGGAAATTCCGCCCCACCCCCGCCCTCTCCTCCTATCCCTCGTATTCGCAACACTCTGCGCTCTTGGAAAAAAGCGGTGCCGAGGACACTAAAACGTAACATTGCCAAGCCTTGCCGCCCCGCTACTCTTTGGGCTATACCTACCTCGATTTATGCCTCAAAAAATACTGGTCATTGATGACGAAGCCGACGTTTTGGACCTTGTCATTTTCAATCTGAAAAACGCCGGGTTCTCCACGGTCACGGCGGAAAATGGCGAGATCGCCGTGCAGAAAGCCCGGGACGAGAGACCGGATTTGATCGTGCTCGACCTCATGCTTCCCGGAACCAATGGCCTCGATGTCTGCAAAATTTTAAAGAAGGATTCCATAACTGCCAGAATTCCCATAATTATTCTCACGGCCAAAGGCGAGGTCGTGGACAAGGTTCTGGGTCTCGAACTGGGTGCGGATGATTATATTACTAAACCTTTCAGCCCGCGTGAACTGGTGCTCCGGATCAAATCCGTCCTCCGCCGCCGGGTGGAGACAGACGTGGCGGATATCCTCAAAATCGGCGACATCACCCTCGACCGTGCCCGCCACCAGGTGCTCATCCGCGACAAATCCGTCGATTTGACCGCCACGGAATTCCGTCTGCTGGCCCTTTTGATGGAGCGGCGCGGACGGGTCCAGAGCCGTGACCGTCTGCTGCAGGATGTCTGGGATTACTCCAGCTCCGTGGACACACGCACCGTGGATACCCACGTCCGGCGTTTGCGAAAAAAACTCGGGAAAAACTGCCGTTACATTGAAACCACCCGCGGGGTGGGTTATCGTTTTGCCGATGAGGGATAACCCCGGGCAATGATCAATCTTTTGGAAGCGGCCGGTCTTGTGGCACTCGGTGCGGGTGGCACCCTCCTGTGGGCCTATCTCCGCTGGGGCCGTCCCTGGGGCAGGATGGCGGAGAGTCTGGAGGAGGTCGAAAGTGGCAACTTCCGCACGCTCCTGCCAAATTTCCAACACCGCGAACAGGCCCGCTGCCTCCGCGCCCTCGACGATCTGCGCCAGCAGATGCTCCTCCAGCAACAACGCATTTCCTCCGAGGATTTCGACCTGAAGGCCATCCTGGGCGGCATGGTCGAGGGGGTGATGGTGCTGGACGCCTCGGGAAAAATCCGCCTGGCCAACAAACGACTGACCGAAATCCTCCACCTGACGAGTCCGCCCGTGGGTAAAACCATTCTGGAGGCCACACTCAACAAGGACCTGCGCGAAATCTGCCAGCAGGCCTTTGCGGAAGGGGAGGTGCTGAATTTTCCCCTGATGCTCGAACATCCACGCGACCGCTTCCTGGAAATCAATGCCGTCCGCCTCAGCGAAGTCACCGGCAAACCGGCGGGCGTGGTCATGGTCTGCCACGACGTCACCCGCATCCGGGAACTCGAAAAGGTCCGGAAGGAATTTGTCGCCAATGTGTCGCACGAGTTGCGTACCCCGCTCTCGGTCATCAAGGGCTACGTGGAAACCCTGCTCGATCTGGACCTCGCCGATCAGGCGCAGACCCGCAAATTTCTCGAAATCATCGAAAAACACACCCACCGTCTCTCCTCCCTGATCGGCGACGTGCTCGAACTCTCCCAGCTCGAATCCAACAAACTCAAACTGCGCCCCCATCCTGTCCGTCTCCCGGAACTGTGCGAAAAGGTCCTGCTCTCGCTCCAGCCTCTGGCCGAAAAACGCAGCATCCGCATCGAGCTGACCCCCGTGGCCCACCCCGCCGAGGTCCTCGTGGATGTCAAACTCATCGAACGGGTCATCTACAACCTGCTCGACAACGCCCTCAAATACACCCCGGTGGGCGGCCATATCCGCATCCTTTACAGGCAGGACCCGGAAACGGCCACCCTCTCGGTCTCCGACAACGGCGTGGGCATCCCACCCGCGGACCTGCCCCGGGTCTTTGAACGGTTCTATCGCGTGGACAAGTCCCGCTCCAACGAGGTCAGCGGCACGGGACTGGGTCTTTCAATCGCCAAACACATCGTCCAGAACCACGGCGGCAGAATCTGGGTCGAAAGTCTCCCGGGCAAGGGCTCCACCTTCTCGTTCCTGATTCCCTTCTCCTCCGCCGCAAAATCCTCGGCCTCCTGAGCCATCCGTACGCGAGAATTTCGCTGCCATTGCGCCGGATCCATGATTGAATATGACCATGTCCAAGCCCGGCACAATGCCCTGGATGTTATGTATGGGATTGATCAGCCTTCTCCTTTCAGCCCACGGCAAACCGCTCAATACCGGTGATAAAGCCCCGCATGTCTACGGCCGGGACCCCGACGGGAAAAAGGTCCGTCTGGCGGATTTCTACAAAAGCGGGTACACGCTCGTCTATTTTTATCCGAAATCGGATACACCCGGATGCACCGCGCAGGCGTGCAATGTGCGCGACAGTTACGAATCCCTCCAAAAGGCGGGGGTCACGGTCATCGGCGTGAGCACGGATTCCCCGGAGTCCCAGAAAAAGTTCCGCGACAAATACAGACTGCCCTTCCTGCTGCTGGCCGATCCGGAAAGGGACATCGTCAATGCCTTCGGTGTACCCACGATCAAACTTGTCGGCCTGGCCTCACGCCAGAGTTTTCTCATCAAGGACGGGATCATCGTCTGGCGCGACCTCGATGCCACCCCCAAAAGACAGGCCGAGGACGTTCTCAAGGCA
>JANRIZ010000011.1:0-10235 GCA_033764445.1 Verrucomicrobiia bacterium
CCCGCCACCGGCATGGGGATGATCCATCACTCCATAAAACCTTCGTGCGTTTTTGACGCGGTTGAAATTAATAATTCTCAAAATTGCAGCGTCACGTCTTCGTCACACGGAGAAACCTTGTGAGAAAAGTCCTCCTGTGCTTTGATGAAAACCTTGACATGAAATATTCCTTCAAAACCCAGCTCGCAATTTTCATATTTACCATAATCGGCCTTTCTCTCGCCGTTCATGCCCAAACCAATCCCAGCCCCGCGGCGGCAACGGCACCCGGACCTGCGACGGCCTCTCCGGGGGCCACCAATGCGTACGTCATTCCGGACGACCTCCCCGAGGTCACGGAATTCCGGGTCATGACCTGCAATCTGCTCAACTGGATGAATACCGACCGCCGGATCGAGGGCAAACACGTCAAGGCGGCGGAAAAACCACAGAAGGAAAAGGACGCCATCATGGCGATCATCAAAAAGATGAATCCCGACATCCTTCTCGTGCAGGAGATGGGCAATGATGCGTACTTTGAGGATTTCTGCCGGCACCTGGACAGGATCGGATGGAAGGTGCGGGGCAAGGAACACATCGTCGGCATTTCCCCCCGGTCCACCATCGCCCTGGTCAGCAAATTCCCCATTGTGGCGCGATCGCCCAAGACGGCCGACCGGTTTGTCATCGCGGGCAAGGAGGAGGGCGTCCAGCGTGGATTCATCGATGTGGATATTGCCATCACCAAGGACATGGTCGTCAAGGTCATGGGCGCGCATTTGAAAAGCAAACGGGGCGAGACGGATGTCAACTCCCCGCCTTCACTGCTGCGCCGGCGCGAGGCGCTCCTGTTGCGCGGCTACATGACCGATTTCATGGCCTCGCAGCCCAACGGGTATCTGGTGGTGATGGGGGATCTCAACGACACCTTCGGCAGCGAACCACTCAAAACCATTGTGGCCACCAAGATGTCCGAGTACCACTGCTACGACCTGTGGCTCACCGACTGGGCCGGGGACCGTTGGACCCATTATTACGAGTACGAACGCGAGTACGCGCAGATCGACTACATCATCGTCAATAAAAACCTCTTCAGACACTTTGTGCAGGACAGCACCAAATCCTACGTGTACCGGAATCATCCGAACAACCCCGAGGACGTCCCATGGTCCGAGGCTTCGGATCACCGGCCCGTCATGGCCACCTTCTCGGTCCAGCCACAGGAATACGTCAAAAAACCCCGTGGAAAATAGGTCCCGACGCTGGAGGTTTGCCATTTTGCCGATCCATGATACCTTGGGGCGATATGTCCCATCCGGCCAAAACCACGCCCCGTCTCGTTGACAAACAGAACGAACCCGACACACGGAAACTGCGCATCGACAAGGTGGGCATCAAGGGGCTGAAGTACCCCATTGAACTCCGGGACAAGGCCCTGGGGGTCCAGCACACCATTGCCACCATCGGCATGACCGTGGACCTGCCACACCATTTCAAGGGCACCCACATGAGCCGGTTCATCGAGGTCCTCAATGCACACGGACGGGAGATTCACGTCAACAACGTCACGGACATCCTTCAGGCGATGCAAAAAAAACTCGAGGCGGAAAACGCCCACATCGAAATGGACTTTCCCTTTTTTCTCGAAAAGGCCGCCCCGGTCACCGGGATCAAAAGCCTGCTCGACTACCGCGGACGCTTCACGGCGAGCCTGATCAAGAAGGAACTGGATTTTGTCACCGGCATCGTCGTCCCGGTGACCACCCTCTGCCCCTGCTCCAAGGCCATCAGCCAGTACGGCGCCCACAACCAGCGCGGGGAGGTGACCGTCCAGATTCGCACCACCCGGCTCCTGTGGCTGGAGGACCTGATCGGTCTGATCGAGCAGAGCGCCTCAAGCGAACTGTATTCACTGCTCAAACGTGAGGATGAAAAACATGTGACGGAGCGTGCCTACGAAAACCCCGTTTTTGTCGAGGACCTCGTCCGGAATGTGGCGCTGCGCCTGAACAAACATCCCGACGTCTACTGGTACCGGGTGGAGGCCGAGAACTTTGAGAGCATCCACAATCACAATGCCTACGCGATGATTGAAAAGGGCTGACCCGGCGCGGCGGATCTGTTGCAACCGGCGGCCACGGACTCTCAGGACTCCTCCCGCCCCACGTCCAGCGGGGGGGGTGGCCCATGGAACCGAAGGGGGCGCGCACGTGCCTCCGCCCTGCATCGGGTCGGCACGATTCAAACCGCCACATTCAGCCGGCCTTCTTTTTGACCGCCGCGGCTGTGATTCCCAGAACCCTGGCCGCCTCGGCCGGATCGCCCGAGCAGTTTTTGAGGACGGTCCGGATCAGACGTGTTTCCACCTCATCGAGCAGATCGCCGGATTTGGATTGGACCCCATGCCGGGCGATGCAGTCAACGGCCTCCTCAAGTGAAAGTTCGGGCAATGTCTGCGGGCTGGAAACCGCCGCAAGGGTGGAGACGGCGGTTTTCCGGGGGATTTCCGGGGGCAGATCCGCCGGGACAATGACCTCGCTTTTGGACACCAGAGCCGCCCGGTAAATGCAGTTTTCCAGCTCCCGCACATTGCCCGGCCAGTCGTAGGACTCGCAGATCTCGAGCGTCTCGCTCGAAAACTGGCGCACCTTGAGGATGGGCTGCTTTTTGCGGAGACGGACCAGAAAATAATTGCACAACACCCGGATATCCTCGCGCCGTTCCCGCAGCGGCGGCAGATGCAGACGCACGACATTGAGCCGGTAAAAGAGGTCCTCCCGGAATTTTTTTTCCGCCACATCCAGCTCCAGCGGACGGTTGGTGGCCGCCAGGACGCGGACGTTGACCTTGATGGGCTGGTTGTTGCCGATGCGGGTGACCTCGCCCTCCTGGAGGACGCGCAGCAGTTTTGTCTGGGTGGGCGGGGACATGTCACCGATCTCATCGAGAAAGATCGTGCCCCCGTCGCACTGTTCAAATTTGCCGATGCGCTGGGCCATCGCCCCGGTGAAGGCCCCCTTTTCATGGCCGAAAAGTTCGCTTTCCAGGAGGTTTTCGGGGATGGCCGCGCAGTTGATGGCCAGGAAGGGCTTGGCATTGCGCAGGCTGTGGTGGTAGATGGCCCGCGCCACCAGTTCCTTGCCCGTCCCGCTTTCGCCGGTGATCAGGATCGTGGCCTCGCTGCTGGACACCTGGCCGATGAGTTTGTAGACGGTCTGCATCGCCTCGGATTTCCCGACAATGCCCTCCGCAAAATCCTCCAGCTTGAAGGCGGGGTCCAACGCCACAACCTCCCTCATGTCCCGGGAGGTTTTCAGGGCGGACTCGATGAGGGACTTCATTTTCGGGATGTCAAAGGGCTTGAGGATGTAATCAAAGGCCCCGAGCTTCATGGCCTGGATGGCCGTCTGCGTGGTGCCGTAGGCCGTCATCATGATGATGGGCAGACGGGTGTCGAACTTGCGGATCTGTTGCAGGGCCTCCAGACCGTTGCTGCCCCCCATGCGGATATCCATGATCACCAGGTCGGGTGCCGCCTTTTTGATCAGGGCGATGCCCTCCTCCCCCGAGGAGGCGGTTTCCAATTCAAAGGGCTCCTTCTCAAAAATCCGCTTGAAGGAGTATTGCACGTCCTTCTCATCATCAATGATCAATATGCGCTGGGACACGGTTTTTATCTAGCCGCAAGTGCCATGCCATTCAAGGAGTATCTGCCCCTCCGGAAGCCCCCCAAAACACAGCGACCCCAACCGCAGTCAGGTACGCACATGGACGATGCCCCAGCTATCCGTCCCCATCCAGCTGAAGCTCAGTCCGAAGAGTTTTGCCTGCAACGGGCCGCTCTCGCCGGTGGGATGGGCGTGCAGAAACAGGTCAAATTTGAAGGATTCCGCACCGGGGGAAATGCCCAGCAGCTCGAGCGGCACCCGGGCGCACAGACGGTAGCCCGTGTCGGTCGGACGGCTGCAAGCCTCAATCCGGGGTTCGGGCAGGATCCTGCCGGCGACGTGATCGGTTTTGGTCGCCCCGGCGGGAGTGTTTGCGGCGGCGGGATAGACAATGTATTGACGGCATCCGGAAGGCAGGGAGGTGTCCTCTGAAAAAATCTCCATCGAGGAACCCATCCAGGGCATGGCGGGGTTGACCTCCAGTCTGGTTTCCCTGGCATCGAGCATCAGCAGCAAATCGGCGGGGGTCACGGCCATCCGCACCTCACCAAGGACGGTACTTTCAAAATCCAATGGCTGGGCGGTGTGCCCGCCGAGGACTTCCTCGGTTTGCTCCAGGGAACCGACCGGGACGCAACGGGAAATGGTCTGGTCGTGGCGGGGTTTGAAGGTATTGGCCACCGGATAAAAATGCCCCGCCCGGTCCTCCGCCTTCAGGACCATCAACCGCGCCTGGCCGGTGATCCTGAAGGTGGCCGTGAAAGACTGCCGTTGACCCGGTTCGAGGGCGTACTCAAAACAAACCGGGCCCTCAAAGGTCACGGCCTCCGGGGGGAAGATCGAAAACTCCACGCGCCCCTGCGCCCGGATGCCGCCGCGATTGACCAGGCCCAGTGAGACCGATTGCACGGCATCCCGGTCCAGATACACGGTCACCGGTTCGGAGACAAATTCATTGAACTGGGTCCAATCCGGGTACTTGGGCGGACCGAAATCCAGGCGGGGCTCGAGAATGACCCGCTCCGGGGGTTCCTGCCGGGGAACCTCATCGAGGGAGGCTGCCTTGAGGACTCCGTCACGCGGCGCGGCCAGGGCGGGGTCAAGGGCCGTGAAGCCCAGGGTGAAGGCGGGGGAGTCCGGAGACAGTGCAAAATCCCCCTTCGCGGGGTCGGCAAACAGCGGGTCGGCCACCAGACTGTGGCGGTCCTGACCCCGCTGGCGCCAGTGGGAAAGACCGGCCCCGTGGAAGAGGGGCGATTGTGACTCCCCGCAAAAATACAGGTTGTTGTCAAAGTGATAGGTCAGGGCCGATCCCCAGTTGTAGGCGAGCATCTCCGGGTGGGTTGACTGGATGATGTTGCGCTGCAAGGTCGCCAAAAACACACTCTCCTCCCGGCCCCGGGCCAGCACCCCCGCCCCCTTGGGAAGTGCGAAGATGTTGTTCTGGACCAGGTTGCTTTTCCCGTAATGAAAACTCAGGGGCTGGGTCTGCGTGTGATGCACGATGTTTTCGGTGATAAGCATCAGGGAACTTCCCTGGTCGGGGTAGATGCCGCTTCCCCCGTACCCGTAACAGGACACATCATGGATGTGGTTGCCGCGAATGACCGCCCCGGGTTGCAAACCCAGAAAATACACAGCCCCCATGTCGCTCAAAACCCCGCGTCCAATATGATGGACATGGTTGAACTCGATCCGGTTGCCGATGCAAAACGTCGGCGCATAACTCCAGGACCATCCGCAGGATATGCCCGTGTAGTCCTGGTCATGAATCCGGTTGTGATGGATGTGGTTGAAACTGCTGTCCCCGATCCAGATTCCCACCGCCCCGTTGAAGATCACCCCGTTGTCGTGGATATGGCAGTCGGAAACCTCGGTCCGGCTGTCCGGCCAGATCACCCCCCCGGCCCCCTCCATCGCCCATCCTTCCCCGACCGGATCAAACCCCGTCAGGGCATCGGTGCCCGTGACCCGATTCTCAATGGGCCGCTGATGATAGATTTTGACGGCTCCCGCCCCCAGATCATGGAAGTGGCAGCCCACGATCCTGTTGCGGCGGGATCCGATGAGCACCTCGACTCCATACGGGGCCATCTGGCTGAATGCGCAGCCAAAAAAGGAACAGTCCTCGGCCACCCTCAACTTGACGGAGCCCGGTACCGTAAAGGCGGCCTGCACCGCCCCGGGATTTACCACCGGGTACTGCCATTCTGCGTGACGGAAACTGATTTTTTCAAACCGGACACATCTGACCGGCGCTGACGGGGTCCCCCACAGTTTGACCAGGGTTTTCAGGCGCGGCGCGATGACGTCACACGACCCGGCCTGCTGCCCGGGAAGGGGCAGGTAATACAGACGGTTCTGCTGCCGGTCCAGATACCATTCCCCGGGCTCTGTCAGGGCCTCCCGGATATTCTCCACCCGGTAGCGGGCGGTGTCCCCGCGTTCATCATGAAGGTCCGCCAGCGAGGGGGCCACGAAGGTCAGCAATCGGCTCTGCGGATCAAATTGTTCGACGCGCAAATGCTGGTCGTACCAGGCGGTCAAAACCTTGACGACCACATCCTCCGGATGGGACCACTCCTGGAATTCCCCGGGTTTGCACACCGCCTGTTTGGCCCCCTGGTACCACGGATACCCGCGGGGTCCGCCGGGGATGCTCTCAAAATGATACCATCCTTTTTTGGGTAGCATCGCACGCCACTGCCGGACGCCCTCAACAAAAAGTTGTGTGAAAGTCCAGGGCTCCGGACGGACCCGACCCAAATCCAGCGTCCACAAGGGGCCGTGGGCTGTTTCGGACACCTCCCACCCAGTCAACCGACAGCCGCCCGAAAGAACGGGGGTTTCCCCGGGATACGCGGCAAAGGTCAGCGGCGCTTGCTCCGTCCCTGAATCCTCCGCGTCCAGAACCAGTGTCTCCTCCAGAAAATGAATCCCCCCGCGCAACTCCAGACGGACGGACCCCGGATGATTTTTTCTCCACTGTCGGATCATCCGCATCGCATGAGCCATGGATTTCCACGGTCCGTTTGCGGTATCCGTGAGGGGATCGGGCGAGAGTCCGTCGGACAGATCATTCCCGTGTGGGGAGAGGTAAAAAATCTGGCTCATGGTTCAATCACGGAAAAAGTGGAATTTCAGGCTTCTGATACTTTTTTTACGGAGAGGCACTGGTCATACATTCGGCCTCACACGCATCAAATCCGGGTTTCTCCCGCTGGCGGGACTCATCAAACGGTGAGCCAGAAAATAACCAGAAGACCGGGGGTTCATCAACGGATTTCTACATCCTCTTGCCTGTTGACCGGCCACCAGTGGTGACTATTCTAGCGGCATGATCGCCTTTCTCCGTTACTGGAGCCCACCACTGCTTCTGATGGCCGCCATTTTTTTCGGGTCCAGCTTTTCAAAACCGCCCATCACTGCCCCCCCGGTTCCGTTCGGTGACAAAATCCTCCATTTCATCACCTATGCGGCCCTCTCCTTTTTTTTCGCCCGCTGTTTCCGTTTTTACCATGGATATACGACCGGCAAAGCCGTGGCCCTGGCCATCCTGTGCGCCGCCACCTACGGGGCCCTCGATGAATTTCACCAGGCCTTTGTCCCGGATCGCTCCGTCGAATTCCTCGACTGGCTGGCCGATCTGCTGGGGGCCATGGCGGCCATGATCCCCTACTTCCTGCTCTACAACCGTTTTATCCCCCGGCGCGAACTCAGAAAAGCCTCCACCCCCTTCCATCCAAAACCCGACACCCGGTCCAAACACCCATGAATTCGACCCAGGCCCTCACGCGCATTCTTCAACTGCGCCAGGAAATCGAAGGTCACAACCGGGCCTACTATCTCGATGCGGCACCGACCATTTCCGACTTTGAATTCGACAGGCTCCTGCGCGAACTCCAGGAACTTGAGGAAAAATTTCCCGAGCACCACTCGGACGACTCCCCCACCCGGCGCGTGGGCGGGGCACCGCTGGAAGCCTTTGCCCAGGTCCGGCACCGCGTGCCCATGCTCAGCCTGGAAAACACCTACTCCCAGGAGGAACTCCGCGACTTCGAACAACGCATCCGGAAGCTCATCCCGGGCCGGTCCCCGGCCTACACCGTCGAACCCAAGATTGACGGACTGGCCATCGTCCTCCACTACGAATCGGGCCGGCTCGTCCACGGGGCCACCCGGGGGGACGGCACCACCGGCGATGACATCACCCAAAACCTCAAAACCATCCGCTCCATCCCCCTGACCCTGACCCATTTCAAGGGCACGGTGGACGTGCGCGGCGAGGTTTACATGGACCTGGCCGGATTCAAAAAACTCAATGAAGACCGGCTCAACGCGGGCGAACAGGCCTTTGCCAATCCCCGGAACGCCGCCGCCGGTTCCCTCAAACTGCTCGACCCGAAAATGGTGGCCGCCCGGCCCCTCGACGCCTGTCTGTACGGGATTGACCGTCTGCCCGCAGACGACGCGTCCGTTGACTTTGCCACGCACGCGGAATCCATCGATTTTCTCAGAAAAAACCATTTCAAAGTCCCCTCTTTTTTCAGGGTCTGCCCCTCGATGGACGGGGTGATCGCGGCCATCGAAGCACTCGACGCGCTGCGCAGCACCCTTCCCTACGAGACCGACGGGGCGGTCATCAAGGTCAATGAGATCCCCCTGCGCGAGCAGCTGGGCCGCACCTCCAAGGCCCCCCGCTGGGCCATCGCCTACAAATACGCGGCCCAAAAGGTGGAAACAAAACTCCTCTCCGTGACCGTCCAGGTGGGCCGCACGGGCAATCTCACCCCGGTGGCCGAACTGGAACCGGCCGCTGTCGCGGGCTCAACCATCCGCCGGGCCACGCTCCACAACCAGGACGAGATCAACCGCAAGGACATCCGCATCGGGGATACGGTCATCATCGAAAAGGCGGGCGAAGTCATCCCCGCCGTTGTCGGGGTCCGCACCGACCGGCGCACGGGCGGCGAGCAGAAATTCACCCTGCCCGACCGCTGCCCGGAATGCGGCACACCGGTGCAAAAGGCCGAGGGCGAAGTGGCGGTCTTCTGCCCCAACCGGCGCAGTTGCCCGGCCCAGGTCCGCGGTCGCCTCGAGCATTTTGCAGCGAAGGGTTGCATGAATATCGAGGGGCTGGGCGAGGCCATGGTCGCACAACTGGTCGCCGCGGGTCTGGCCCGCAATCCCGCCGACCTCTACGACCTGACCTATGAACAGGTCCTGGGTCTGGAGCGCATGGCCCAAAAAAGCGCCCAAAACCTCATCCAGGCCCTCCACGATTCCAAATCCCGCGATCTGTGGCGTCTGCTGCACGGTCTGGGCATCGAACACATCGGCGCAACCTCCGCACGGCTGCTCGCCCGCGAATTCAAAACACTCGAGGCCCTCGAAAACGCCTCTGTCGGGGACCTGCTCAGGATTCATGAAATCGGCGAGATCATGGCCGAAAGTGTCGTGGGCTGGTTCCGGGACCCGGATCATCGCTCCTGGCTCGGGCGCCTCAAAAAGGCGGGGCTCAACGGCACGGCGCAAATTGAGGAAAGTACGGCCACCACTTCCCTGACGGGCAAGTCCGTCGTCATCACCGGAACCCTTTCCCAACCCCGGGAACATTTTGCGGAAAAAATCATCGCCGCCGGGGGGAAGGTCAGCGGCAGTGTCAGCAAAAAAACCTCCTTCGTACTGGCGGGGTCCGACGCGGGCTCCAAACTCGACAAGGCCCGTGAACTGGGGGTGACGGTCCTCAACGAGGAGGAGTTCATCCGGCTGCTGGACTGAAACTTCTGATCCGGCCCGGTGTTTTCACTGGCGCGTTGCCGTCAAAAATCTTTGATTACAAAACCGGTTCAAATCCTGTAAAGTCCGCCCCTATGAAAATCGCCTTCCTCGCCGCCTTATGCGCCCTGCTGATCTCGGCCCCTGCGGTGTTTGCCCAATATAAAAACCCCGCCGCCGCCGCGGATGCCGAGATGGAACGCGAAAAGCTGCTGAGGGCCGCCGACACCATCGAGGACCTGCGCAAGCAGCTGGATGCCATGCGGATCGAGCTGGACACCCTCAGGGGGGATATGGACGAGATGAAAAAGGAGAATGAATCCCTCCGGGCCACCCACAAACAACTGGCCGCCGACAATCAAAAACTGGCCGAGGCGATCACGCAGGTCGACAAAGCCCGGGACACCGACCGGAAGGAGATCGTCGCCGCCATCGAGGAGGCCGCCCAAAAATCCAAGGGGCCTGCCCCGGCGGCAAAAAGGGAGCCCGCGGCGACTCCGGATCCCGCCGCTGAAAAACCCCGGAAGGATTCCTCCAAAAAGCCAAAACCCAAAAAAGAGGGGCAATTCTACGAGCACGCGGTTGAAAAGGGGCACACCCTTTCAGCCATTGCCAAGGCGTACGGAGTCACCGTCGAGGAAATCCGGACGGCCAATGATCTGAAGGGAAACAACCTCAAAATCGGTCAAAAGCTGCTGATTCCCAAAAAGGATTGATCCCAGACACCTGCCTTCGCCACAACGACAGCGGAGCAAACCCATCCGTGCACATCCCGAACCATCCGGGACAAGTCCGTGGCTTCCGATTTCA
>JANRIZ010000012.1:0-54726 GCA_033764445.1 Verrucomicrobiia bacterium
CCGCCCATGGTGACACTTTGATTGACACTGGTGATGGTCCCATTGAGGGTCAGCAGACCGGTATCCGAATGGATGCGGGCGGCACTGGCCGCCGTGATGGTGCCCGACCAGGTATTGGACCCGGTCAAATTGCGCAGGGCCCCATCCAAGGCAAGCCCTGTGCCGTTGAGGGTGAGATTTTCACGCACGACCAAAACCCCGCCCTCGACCTCCAGACTGGCCCCGCTATTGACCGTGGTCGCCCCGTTGGTCGCCCCCAGGGCGTTTGAATTCTGAATGTTCAGAATCCCGGCATTGATGGTGGTGGCCCCGGTATAGGAGTTGGAGGCCGTGAGTGTGAGCTTGCCTGTCCCGGATTTGATCAGGTCCCCGGTCCCGGCAATGTTGCCCGCAATCAGCGAGTTGACCGTGCTGCTGATGGTCAGGGACCCGCCCGCACCGCCCCCGAGCTGGAGCAGGGAACCGGCGGAGGAATTGAGGACGGACACCGTCTCGGTGTTGTTGGAAAGATTGAGGATGCCCCCGGCATTGAGGGTGACAGTGGCCGTGTCGGCAATCTGATTGGCCGCCAGCAGGGTGACCGTGCTGGTCTGGCCCGCACCGCCGACGGAGAGATTTCCACCAATGGCGTTGACCCCGGCGGTTTTGTTCAGAACCAGCGTTCCATTGGTCACCGTCGCCAGACCCGTTGTATTGGCCGTCCCGCCGGAAAGTGTGACAGTACCCGTACCATCCTTGACCAAATTGCCCGTGCCGACGTTCAAGGTGCTGCTGATGGTGACATTGCCCGCGCCCCCCAGAGTGATGTCCGTCCCCGTGCCGGTGATATCTCCGCTGAGGGTCAGGGTGCCGGCATCCGAATTGATGCGGGTGTCCCCATTCAATGTGATGGCATTGGCGTTGGCGTTGTTGCCGGAAATGTTGCGAATGGCTCCTCCGCTGCCGACACCCGCCCCCTGAATGGCGATGGTGTAGGTGCCCAGGGTGATTCCCCCCTGCAATTCCAATGTGGAACCGTCCCGGACCGTGACCGTTTGACTGTTGTTGCCGAGGGCAGTTGCGTTCTGAGCATTGATAGTGCCCTGAATAATGTCAACATTACCATTAAAAGAGTTGGCTGAGGTGAGAATCAGCTTTCCACCGGTACCAATTTTATTGATGCCACCGGCAGCGTTCTGAATGACATCCGAAATCGTCAGATTACCCGTTCCGGCGATATCAATAATCACAGTGGAATTAAAGCGTGTGGCCGCGTTGATGATCTGGTTGTTGGTGGAAAGCTGCATAATGCTCGGGAGCGTCCCCCCAAAATCCAGTCGAGAAGCTCCCCCCCCATTGTCAGTGATATTGAACAAGCCTGCATTCGTGTTGAATTTAAGGGTATTTAAGTCCACATCAGAATTGACGACAGGGCCATTTGTGCGGACGATTCCCTCCATCGAAATGCGTGTACCGGTCGCATCGGGAGGAACGACATTTCCCACCCAGTTGCTTCCCCCACTTGCATTCCAATCATTACCAGCAGCACCCCCGTCCCAGATGTTGAAACCGATATTGGTCGGAACAATGTACGACCATGTGCTCCCATAGGAACCAACCGTCTGATTGGCCCCCGTGACCATCGCACCGGAGCCGTACCCGGAAAAATAGATTCCATTAAGGTAGGCGGTTCCCAGATTGCTGTTGACCGTTTGAACGGCAAAACGGTCGGTATTGGCGTCCTGCCAATTCTGCACATAAAGATTTCCAGTCCCCGTGCCTGCATTGCTGATCAGGAAATTATTGGCCGTGCCAGAAGCTCCAAAATCGAGAGTGCCGTTGTTATAGCTGAGCTGGTCAATCCGCTCCGAATTGGTCCCATTGAGATTGAAGGTCCCTCCCGCCAGATTCAAATCGCTGCTGTCGTGCAGTCGGTCACTGCCCTGAATGCCCAGAGTGCCGTTGCTGACGGTGGTGGTCCCCGTGAAAATATTGGAGGCTCCCAAGGTCAGCACACCCTGACCGTTTTTGGTCAGATTGCCTGCTCCTGTTCCCCCGTTCTGGATGACCCCCGAGATCAGCCCGGTGGAGTTGTTGCCCACGTCAAAGATCAGGGTCCGCCCGGTATTGTTTTCACTGAGGAGGATATTCCCGCCAAAGGTGGTGTTGGAGGCATTATTGATGGTAATGGTGCGGTTGGCCCCGTTGTTGGTCAGTGCCCCGTTGAGGGTGAGATTGGTGCTGCCCCCGATGGTGACATCGCCCAGAAGATTGATGTTATTGGACACAGCCTGGGCTCCCCCGCTGGCGGAAAGGGTCCCCCCGTAAATGGAGAGGAGTCCCGTGCCGAGTGCATTGCTGTTGCCTATCGCGATGGTACCCGCATTCAGGACCGTGCCGCCGCTGTAGGAATTGCTGCCGCTGAGGATCAACGTGCCGTTGGTGCCACTCTGAACAATGCCACCGGTATTGGTGATCCGGCCGCTGATGACCGCCAATCCTGAACCGATGTTTGAAATCGACCAACCGCCATTGTTGATGACCCCGCTCAGGGTCAGGGCATTGGAGGTCTGGGATTGCAAAAAGAGGTTGGAGGTCAGGACCACATTGGCGGAAATGGTGTGGGCGGAGTCCCCATTGTTTTTGCTGGAACGGATGTACAACTGGCCGGGATTGCCCACGGCATCCATGCGCAGGGTGCCGTTGCTGACGGTGTAACCGAAGGGGGCGTCAAACTCAATAACCCGGTTGGTGCGGGTGGTGCCGGCCATGTTGACAAACTGGGCCGTCGAAACATAGGTGTTGTCAAAAAGGATGTCCGCACCCGGCTGGGGCACCACGTCGCCCACCCAGTTGGTGGCCGTGCCCCAGAGGGAATCCAGGGAATCGTTGTCCCACAGATGCGCCGTCTGATTGGTGACCTCGATGTTCCGCAGATCGTGCCATTGGTAAGCCCCGCCGGTGCCCGCAAAAAAACCCATGCCAAGGGTGGAAGGACGGGTGTAACCCGAGAGGTCGGCGGTGAAAAGTTCCTGATACGCGTTGGTGCCGAACTTGACGGAAACGGTCAGCTGGTTTTCACGGGTGATCAGGATTTCCAGACTCCGGGCATCCACCGCATTGGTGGGCCGGGCCGTGTAGGTATCAAAATCCATGTTTGTGGTCAGGGAACCCGACCCGGCGAGGTACTCGTAACCGGTGTTGCCCTGACCGGGTCCGCGCACCGCCACGGCATTGGAAAGAAACCCGGCCCCGCCATTTTTGCCCTCCGTGGCCGCGGAATAGTTGCCCCACTGGTCGATGCCGATGCCCAGATATCCGCCGTTCATGCCGGCATTGCCGTTTTTGTTGGCATACCCAAGTGATCCGCCGTCCTGCCCCAGAGAAAAGGTGGCCGAACCGTCGTAGAGATAAAAACCGATGCCGTCGGCGCGACCCGGCGCAATCCCACCATTGGACCAGATGGCAAAGTCGAAATTGATCTTGATGGTCGTATTGGCGGAATCAAAAATGCTGCCGTATCGCGCCGACGTGGCCCTGGTTCCGGCAAGGTCGGTCATTCTCAGCCATCCGGTGCCGTCGCTATCCCCATTGGTTGCGGTCAGAAAAGGTGTGTATCCGCCGGTGCCCTCAAAAATCCACCCGGATGCCGAATTGCTTTTGAAGGACTGATTGATGACGACCGTTTGAGAAAAGGCCACAGAAGTAGTCATGAAGCACCAGAAAATGATGCTCAAAACGACAGGAGTATTTTTTAGGGGCTGAATTTGATATTGGTTGAGTCGCATTCTCGATCATGGATGCCTTGAATCAACTTTTTGGAACTGATTCAAGCAGGTACAGCAGCCGGTTTGGCTTGCCATGAACTTTCTAGCACATTATCAGGATTTTTTAAGAAGTCTTCGATAAAATGTATTAACTATTCGATAAAACGCATAATTTCAATAATATGCAATGATTTTACCCAAAAAAACTTGCTTTTAAACATCAAAAGCTGTCCATATTTTATTCGCGCCCCCGATCAAAAGGGTTTAAGCTCACCCCCAGGAGAAAAAAATCTGATGATTCCCGCACAGCCCTCCGACCTCCCTCTCAATCTTCGCCTTGGCAAACTGGAAGCCTTCATCAACAATTCTACCAGTGCCATTGTCATCACAAAGGCCTCCTCATCCAGTCCGCTCCACGGGGAAATTGTCTTTGCAAACCAGGCGTTCACAAAATTGACGGGGTATCTTCCGGAGCAGGCCCAGGGAAAGGCCCTGCACATGCTCCAGGGAGCGAAAACCGCCTCCACGGAAACAGACCGCATCAAACAGGCCCTCGGCAAAAACCAGTCGGTCAAGGCCTCGCTGATCTGTTACGCGCAGGATCAGAAGGAATTCTGGGCGGATATGGAAATTTTTCCGATCCCCGACGACTCGAAGGGCATTTCCCACTTCATCCACATCCTCCGGGATATCTCCAAACGCAAGGCCCTGGAGGAAAAATACAGCCGACGCTCCCAAATGACCCGGCTGCTGACGGTCATCGCCACCAAATTTGTCAATCTCCAGAAACATCACCTGCGTGAGGAAATCCAGAACCTGCTGCTCAGGATCGGCGAATTCACGCATTCGGACCGATCCTTTGTCCTGATGATCGATCCGGTCAATTCCGTCCTCAACCTCGGGGGTGAATGGTGTGCCGTCGGCCACCCCCCGCGCCACACCCTTCTCCAAAATGTCCCTCTCACCCGACTGAGTCGGACCCTGCAGAAAATGCGCAGCGGACTGATCCTCAAGATCCAGTCCGTCGACGATCTCGACGACATTCCCCCCGATGAAAAACAGTTCTTCCGGGACCGGGCCATGGACTGTTTTCTCTTCATGCCGATGCTTTTCCAGAACGAACTGCTCGGCATCATCGCCCTGGAACGCCATGTGGAATCCTCGCAGTGGGAGGACATCGACACGGATCTGGTCCAGATTGTCGCTGAAATCCTGACCGCCGCCCACAAACGCAAGGAGGCGGAGAACGAACTCAAAATCAGCGAACAGCGCTACCTTTCGGTCCTGTCCTCGATGTCGGAGGGGGTGGTCATCCACGACACGGACGGGGTCATCCAATTCTGCAATTCCAGTGCCGAAAAAATCATGGCCATGCCCATGGGGGAAATGCGGGGTCTGTCCTCGGCCGACTTCAAAAACAGGACCTTTCACGAGGATGGTTCCCCCTTCCCCCCCTACCAGCATCCCTCCATCGTCACCCTGCGCTCGGGAAAACCCTGCGAAAATGTCATCATGGGCATGAAGGTCACGCCCGAAAACATGCGCTGGCTTTCGGTCAATTCCCGGCCCATCCGCGGGGTGGAGGATGATTCCTATCAGGGTGTGGTGGTCACTTTTGTGGATATCACCGAACTCAAACGCGCCCAGGAAATCCTGGCCCGCGAAGCCCAGCTGATGATGCTCCGTTACCAGATCAATCCGCACTTTCTCTTCAACACGCTCAACTCCATTCTCGCCGAGGTCCCACACGAAAACCGGGTGGTCACCAGCATGATCACCAATCTCGCCGAGTACCTGCGTTATTCCCTGAAGGAAGGCGAAAAATCCCGGGTTCCCCTCCGGGTCGAGGTCGATGCCATCAAAAGCTACCTCGAAATTGAAAAGGTCCGTTTTGATGAAACCATCCAGTTCTCCCTCCAGATCGACCCCACCGCCGCCGACTTCGAGCTGCCCCCCTTCCTGCTCCAGCCGCTGGTTGAGAACGCCATCAAATACGGCAAACTCACCAGCCCCCGCCCCCTTCAAATCACCATCCGCAGCCATATGACCCCGCTCTCCTTCGTGCTGGAGGTCGAAAACACGGGGCGTTGGGTCCCAAAAGGCGACAATCCCATGCCCTCCCTCGGGATTGGATTGACCAATGTCACCGAAAGGCTCAAGTTCTTCTACAATCAGAACGCCGAACTGACCGTCTGGGAGGACGAGTTGACGGTCAGTTCCAAAATCGAAATCAAACGGATTTAATCCACCCACAAGGACCGCCTATGCCACGCAAACTCAAAGCCCTGCTTGTTGATGATGAACGTCTGGCCCACAAGGTTCTCCACACCTACCTCGATCAGATTCCGGAAATCGAGGTCGTCGGGGAGGCCCTTTCCATCGCCCAAGCCGTTGAGATGATCGCGGAGACAAAACCCGACATCATCTTCCTGGATGTCCAGCTCGGGGACGGCTTGGGATTTGACCTGCTCCCCAAAATCGAGGCCGGACCGGCGATCATCTTCGTGACGGCCTACCAGGAATACGCGATCCGTGCGTTTGAAATCAATGCCCTCGACTACCTGACAAAACCCATCAATCCGGACCGTCTGAAAGCCTCCATCCAGCGCGTGGTCCGGGCCTCGGGACCGGAGGAGAAAAAATCCAAACCCGGCCAGTTCCTCATCTCCGACCAGATTCTCCTCAAAATCGGCAACCGCGACCGGTTCATCAAAATCCTCGACATCACCATCATCATTGCCAATGCCGACTACAGCGAGGTCTTCTGGGCCGGCGGCAACAAGGGGCTTGTCCTCCGAAGCATGAAGGAATGGGAGGACATCCTGCCCGCCTCGGATTTCCTCCGTGTCCACCGCTCCTCGATTGTCAACATGCACAATGTCCTGGAAATCAAACCGCTCAAGGGTCAGGAGGCGGTCCTGGTCATCGACGGATTCCCGGCGGAAATCAAGGTCAGTCGCCGGGTCCTCCCCAAGCTGCGCGGCAGTCTCAAATCCCGCCCGTCCTGATCTCCCCGGGGGCGCCCGTCTCCCGACCCCGGCGGTTCCACCGCCCCAGAATCCCGGAGGTGAGGGTGTTCAATGTCACCAAACCCACCACCCGCTCACGCTCATCACGCACCATGGCCACGGGCTGACGCGAGGTGGCCATCTTTTGAAGCACGGCATCGGCGGGTTCGTCGGACTGCACAAAAAGCGGACGGTGGAGATACCCGGAAAGGCCGCAGGAACGGTGGTCGGGATCAAACAGGATGTCGTACACGGAGGCCACGGCCTGCACCTGACCGCGTCCGTCCAGAACGGGCAGTCGCGACACGCCCTTGGCCTGCGCAAACTCCACCACCTCGGCGGGTTTCCATTCGGGGGAGATCGTGATCATCTCCGCCCGGGGGATCATCACTTCCCGGACCTTCAGATACCGGAAATCGAACACCTTGCTGATCATGCGCTGTTCCTCGGGACTGATCTCATGGGAGAGCAGTTTTTCCTGCGCGAGCAGGCGGATCTCGTCCCGGGTCACAAATATCTTCCGCGAGGAATATTCACTGCCGCCCAGCCGCAGGACGAGGCTGGAAATCTGGATCGAAAACCACACAAACGGCCAGAGCAGTTTCGACATCCACAGGGTGGGCCGTGCAAATATCAGACACGCGCGCAGGGGATAATCCCGGAAAAACATCTTGGGCAGCAGTTTGGCAAGGATGATGAATCCAAAAAGATACAGCACCGACACGACGACCATCTGCCATATCTGGTCGGGATGCCTCCACACCCAGTGGATGAACACCACGGTCGCAGCCACCTGCATCAGCGTATTGGTCGCGAAAATGACCGCCAACTGCTCCTCCGGGGCCCGGATCATCGCATCGAGAATCAGGGCCGAGGGTTGCCGCTGCTGCACACGGTCACGGAGTTTGACCCGGTCCAGACTCAGAATTCCCGCCTCCATACCCGTGAATATGAACACAAGCACCCAGCAGAAACCACAGATGATCAGTGTCTCCATGTTCAGCCCTCCCCACCCTTCTCCAACATCACCTGCAGGACGCGATGTCGGGTCATTTTTAACACGGTCACGGTCGTCCCCTCCTCCAACCCGATCTTCGACCCCACCCGCGCGGCGTTCTCCAGCTTCATCTGGACAAGTCCCCCCATGGTGCTCACCCCCTCCTCCACAAGTCTGACTCCGGTGGCCTCATGGATTTCATCCAGGGTGGCCGCCCCGTCAATGAGGTACCGTCCGGGACCGATCCCTTCGATCAGCCATTCCTGACGGTCGAAATCCCCCTCCATCTGACCGAAAATCTCCTCACGGATGTCGCCATCGGTGACGATGCCCGAAAAGGTCCCAAACTCATCCACCACCACGGCAATCCGACGGCCCTGTTTCTGAAACAGGGCCAGCAAGGCCAGGGCCTTCATGGTCTCGGGCACAAGCAGGGGCGGCTCCATGGCCTCGGAAAGGTCCCGGGCCGGATCCCCGAGAAACAGCCGGGTGTTGAGGATGCCAATGATGGTATCCGGGGTCTGATCGTACACAGGCACGGCCCGATGGCGCCCCTCCCGCAGGACCCGTTCAATCTTCCCGCGCGACCAGTCATCCGAAACACTCACGAGATCCACGCTGGGGGTCATCAGGTCCTTGACCTTCTGATCGCCCAATCCGACAATGCCCCGGATCATCTCGCTTTCCGTCTCCTTGAGCAGCCCCTCCTCCCGCCCGACGGCAATGGCCTGTTTGAACTCGGACTCGGAAAACTTCTCGTGAGGCTTGAGCCAGGAGGGGGTCAGATGGTCGATGATCAGCCGGGTGGTGCTCTCCATCGTGCGACGGACCGGGCGCAGGCAGATCATCAGCACCCGGGTCACCCGCACAATGCGGAACGAGGTCTGGAGCGGATTGAGGGAGGCGAGGGTCTTGGGAATGACCTCCACAAAAATCAGCAGGATAAAAAACAGGGCCAGCACTTCCAGCCAGACAGGGAACCCGTAGGAGAGGTCATGAAAGACCCACAGTCCCAGCAGACAGGCCCCAAAATGGGAAAAGGTGTTCCCCAGAACCACAATGCTCAACAGCCGCTGCGGCCGGTCCAGCAACTCGGCAATGGGCGCCCCAAACCGGGGGTTCTTCTCCCGCAGATGGCGGATCTGCAGCGGTTTGAGGGAAAAAAACGCGCTTTCCATCAGTGAGAAAAAGGCCCCGCTGAGGATGGTCAGGAGAAAAGCCAGGATGAGGGTGAGTGAAAACAAATCCATTTGCAGGAATACCGGTTTAACGGTTAAGTGCCCCGGAGACAAGCCCGGGATGGTCGCCTCAATGTCTCCCCCCTCATGAGCAAAAAGAGCCCCAAAATCGCCGCGCTCATCGCCGATTGCAACACCGGGGAATTTTCGCCCCATTACCTGGGTTATTTCAAATGTTTCAATGCCCGTCTGTACTACGAAGCGCATGACGTGCTGGAGGAACTCTGGCTCCAGGACAGAAATTCCCCCGATGATGCCTACTACAAGGGGCTCATCCAGGCCGCCGGGGCCTTCGTCCACCTTCAAAAACAGTTCGACCAACCCACCCATCCGGTGCACGGACGCCGCCTGCGTCCGGCGGGCAGACTCCTGATCCTGGCACGGCACAACCTGGCTCCCTTCGCCCCCATGCATCTGGGATTTGATGTCACCTCATTCCGCAATTTGCTCCAGGTCTTTCACCAAAAACTGGAAGGGGCCGATTTCACCCTCAACCCCTACTCCCCGGACACCGCCCCGCATATTGACCCGCCGGGCCGTTGAACGTGTCGGGGCCCGGCCTTCAAAAAATCCGTGTTTGATCCGTGTGCCTCCGCGGTTTCGGATTTCATCCGGTCCGCCTGAAAAACGCACAGGCAAATCCTGAGCCCCGCCCCCCCCACCCGGGGCAAGGGGGATCGCCCCTCCTCCCCGCCCTTTTTCGTTTCCCTTTCACCCATCTTTATCCTAAAAACAGACCATGTCCCAACCGGGTGAACCCTTCTTCGGTCCGCGCCAGAAAAAACTCATCGGTTTTACCGTCTCCTGCCTGTGTGTCGCCCTGCTCCTGGGGCTGGCCGCGGCCCTCATCCAACTGCTGTCCCTGTTTGTCTCGACTTTTTCCTCCATGCTCTGGCCGCTGATGGCCGCCGGAATCTTCACCCTGATCCTCCGGCCCTATGTCAGAAATTTTCAGAAATATTTCCGGCTGTCCCCGCTCCGCGCGGTCCTGTTCATCTACTCGGCGGCGCTGATCCTCTTTGCCCTGCTGCTGCTGTACGCCATCCCGGAATTTTTCAGCCAGTGCGCGGAACTGATCACCCGCCTCCCGGCCATGCGCGAGGATGCCCTGAGAATCCTCAACCACTTGCGGGAAAACAGCTCCGTGTATGTCAGTGAACACCGCCTCAATGACCTCATCAACACGGTTTCGGCGGGGGCCCAGAGTCTTCTCTCGCACTTTGTGTCGGGACTGACCAGTACGGGGGCCCAGATCCTGGGTCTGTTTGCCCATCTCACGGGGCTGGCGATCATCCCGGTGTATCTATTCTACTTTCTCAAGTCCACGGAGGAACCGCTGGACCACCTCGACACCCTCTTTCCCTTTCTCTCCCCGGACCTCCGCCAGGATGTGGTGTATCTGATCCGTGAATTTGTCGGCATCATCGTCAGTTTTTTCCGGGGCCAGTTTGTCCTGGGTTTCATGACCGGCATCCTTTACGCGATCGGCTTTTCCATGAGCGGTCTTTCGGCGGGCCTGTTCATCGGCCTTGTGGTGGGTCTGCTCAACATCGTGCCCTATCTGGGCATGTTCATCGGGTTCCTGATCATTGTCCCCACCGCCTTTCTTCAGGACGGGGGCGGTCTGGTCCTGATTGCCAAATGCCTGATCACCATCGGCGTCACCCAGATGATTGTGGACTGGTATCTGACCCCCCGCATCATGGGCCAGCAAACGGGACTGCATCCGGTCACCATCATCATCTCCATCTTTTTCTGGGGCATCGCCCTGGACGGCATTCTGGGCATGCTTCTGGGCATTCCCCTGACCGCCTTTTTTGTGACCTTCTGGCGGCTGGCCGAAAGGAAATACCTCCGTCCTTCCGCCGCCGCTACCACCAGTAATGAACCGAGTACGTGACGACTTTTTCCCCGTCGGCGGGGATTTTCACACGGAATTCGACGGTGTCGGAGTTGAGTTTTGAAAACTCGTCGGACTTCTGTTTGATCTCCCAATTGGTCCAGCGGTAGAGTCTTTCGACAATCCGGACCTCCACGGCCTCCTTTTTCCGGTTGCGCACCTTGATTTCAAAGGTTTCATCGGCCGTGTCGTTGCCGGTGGCATTGATGCGGAAAGTGGTCCGTTTGCGCTCCCCCACGAGATCAAAGGCATTCCCGACAAAGACCTTCACCTTCTCGTTTCTCGGGGTGTGGTCGATCTCATTCTCGCCGGTGAATTCAAGCCGTCCGTCACTGTCCCGGCGGTAGAAACGCAGGGTCCCCTTGGGCAGGGCGATCCCCAGTCCGTTTTTCTCGGAGTTTTCAAACTCCCGGTACACATTGACCTTCGTGTTGGACTGCGCCCCATAATCCGCATTGTTGCGGATCATCTCCCGTGACCACCCCTGATAGGCTCCGGTATCCGCACCGTTATAGACAAAAAAGGAGGTGGATTTGACGTTCATCGCCCGGACAAATTCCACCTGCTTCATCTCCTGATCCCGCAACGTCACCGGCCGGGCCAGCGAGTAAAGCTTGAATTCATCAAAGGACTTTTCCGTCACCTGAGGTCCTGAATCCGCCATCTCCATGGCCCGCATTTTGGCCGCCGCATATTGCGCCCGGCCGCCGGGGGCGAGTTTCTGCACGTCCCCGGCCATCAGTTTCACCTTGGCATTGGTGAAGGTTTTGCCGCTGCGGTTGTGAAAGGTCACCCACCCGGTCAGATCAATGGTCTCCCCCTTTTCGGGCATCACGAGATTGTAGCTGGCGGACCAGTCGAGGCCGCCGGTCAGATAGAAAATCTGGGCCTCGACTTTCCCCTTGCGGTCGGATTGCAACACCCAGTTGAGCGCGGGCTTGAGGATCGTATCCTCCCCGAGGCTTGGAAACAGAGGCTGGCCCGGAAGGTTAAAGCGCATTTCATTGCCCACCTGGATGATGGGTTGGCCGCTGCCAGCCGCGGGTCCTGGCGCGTATCCGGTGTGGGGATTGTAGGGGGTCGGAGGCACGTACCCGCTGCGGATGACCTTGCCCGCAATGACCTCATCCTTGTTGTCGCGCCGAACCAGAAAATTGATGGTTTTGCCCTCAAACAGAGAAAGCAACTTGGCCTCGGTGACCGGATCCGCACGGTAACTCTGCTCCAAAATCTGCAGTTTTGATCTGCCCGTGGGGTCCCTCAAAATGACCGAATCCGGTTCGAGCCGAAAGGTGGCGTCCGAATACGTCACCGCATTGGCCCCCTCCTTCAGGTCGAGGGGGATCCGGGCGCTGACCACGGCAAAATCCTGGTTGTAAATGGTCAGCCCCTCCTCATCGGCCCAAACACCACCGCACCATGCGCCGGAGACCGCCATCACAAACAACAACAGTTTTTTCATCATGTATCCCGTTTTTTGGTTCACCACTCCGACACGGCTCCTGACAGGAAAGTTCCGGGTCTCCGGCTCCCCGGCCATTTTCCGCCGTCTTAAATGTCAATGACCTCCCCCTTGCCCGGCGGCGGCTTGGGCGCATTTTGCGCGTCCACCATCGAGGAGGGTGACGGGGGATTGACCCGGACAATGGCCCGGCGACGTCCGCCCCCTCCGAGGAAAAAACTGACAATGCTGATGACCAGAGCCCCCCAGACATGGGCCCAAAAACCATCCACATGGAATCCATGGACGACCTGGGTGGTCAGATACAGCAAAAAACCGTTGATCAGGACCAGAAACAGTCCGAAAGTCAGCACAATGAACGGAAGCGACAGCAGCGAAATGATCGGTTTGACAAAGGTGTTGAGAATTCCCAGGACCAGGGCGGCAATCAGAAGGGATTGCCAATCGTCATAACGGATATGGGGGACGATGTTGGCCGCAATCCACACCCCCAGGGTGAGAATCATCCAACGGAAAAAAGCCTGCTTCATTGGAAAAGGCTAGCTGAAAGCACAAAAAATGCCAGCAAAGCGGCAAAAAAAGTATTTGATAATTCTGGTTGTATTCCGTGCAGGTCCTCCTATGCATACGCCATAACCAACCCCCCCTCCACTGAATGAACACCCCCCAAACCGGTTCCACCACCCCCCACTCCCCCGCCCTGCAATCCGCCCTGGATGAAATCAGCCGCGAAAAGGCCGGAATTCTGCCCCCCTTTCTTTCGGAAACCGAACTCAAGGAACTCGTGGAGGCCTGGTGGGCCCTCTACAACGACCCGGAAATTTCCATCGACCGCAGCAACCCCCGGTTCATCATCGATCCCAAAATCTATGAGGTGCCGGCCTTTGCCCGGCTGACCACTCACCCGGTCATTCAGGAGGCGGTCCGCCGCACCATCGGCGAATTTCAACTGCTCAGTTATGCCGTGGTCGCCACCCCCAAAAACGCGGAAAAACCCACTCCCTTCGACCAATGCCCCTTCCATATCGACCATGTCGTCTACTCCGACGTCCCGGTGGAAACCACCCGCGACACCTTTGTCTGTGTCTGGATGAATTTTGAGGAACAAAAAATGGAAAACGGACCCTTCACGCTTGCCGTCGGCACCCACAAGTGGAGGATGGACATGGATTTTTTCCGCAAACGGCCCGGCTTGAAAATCCAGGACCTGGGGGGGGTTGAAAAACTCACCCGTCCGAATACCGGGCCGGCGGGACAGACGGCGGTGTACAGTGGACTGACCTGGCATGCTCCAACGGCCAATTGCAGCGATGTGATCCGCAAGGGTCTGAACATGAACTTTGTCCCGAAACATACGCTGGACACACTCAAACGGATGCGGATCGATCTGTGCGGACTTTCCCAGGAACGTTACGACAGATTGAACCGACTGATTGGCATCCCGGGTTACATCGTCGACCGGGAACCGGCCTTCGAAAACCAGGACATCAAAAGTCTGGTGATCAGTCCCAGGAACTGACGGACACGGCCCCCCGTGTGCCGCCGCAAAGAAGTCTTGCGGAAGGGCGGGGTTTTCCGTCATGATCCCCTCTCTTCCCCCCCGCCGAATTAGCTCAGTGGTAGAGCAACGCTTTCGTAAAGCGTGGGTCGTCGGTTCGATCCCGACATTCGGCTCCATTCTGCTAAAAGCGTTTTGTGTTCTCCTCGGGCAATTCGCTCCGTCCGCCCTTGTGTCCATTGCCTCCGTTGCGGACGGTCATGTGAGCCAGCGGAATTGACTCCCGGTGGGCGACCCGGCCCTCCGGCCTCGTATGGTCGGGTGCAGTCCCCATGTTTTGGACGTGGACCCTGTTTCCGCGGACCATCTCCTCGAGTTCACGCACGGTCTGTTTGAGGGATTGGGACTGGGCGGCCAGCTCCTCGGCGGCGCCGGCTCCCTCCTCGGCATTCCCGGCATTGGCCTGGACGGAGCGGTCCATATCCGAAACCGCACGGTTGATCTGCTCGATGCCCGCACTCTGCTCCTTGGAAGCCTGGGCGATCTGAACGACGTAATCATCAATCTTTTTGACCTGTTCAATGATCCGGCCCAGATTGTCGGAGACTTCCCGGCTGATCCGCACTCCCTCCTCGGTGCTCCGGATGGCATTGTCGATCTTGTCGGCGGTCTGCTGGGAGGCTTCCTTGCAGCGCTGGGCCAGTCGGCGCACCTCATCGGCCACCACGGCAAACCCCGCCCCCGCCTCACCGGCACGGGCGGCCTCCACGGCGGCGTTGAGGGCCAGGATGTTGGTCTGAAAGGCGATCTCCTCGATGGCCCGAAGAATGATGGACACCTCGTCACCGGCTTTTTTGATTCCCCCCATGGCATCCTGCATCCGGTTGATCTGCTGGGCGCCCTGATCGGCGGCCTTGCGGGCCTCCCCGGTCAACTGGGTGGCGGCATCGGCATTGCTGGCGTTGTGACGGGTCATGCTGGCCATTTCATCCAGGGAGGAACTGGTTTCCTCCAGCGTGGCCGCCTGCTCCTGGGTGCCCTGGGCCAGGGACTGGCTCAGACCGGAAAGTTGGCGGGAGGAAACGGCGGTACTGTCGGACTGATCGACCAGCGCGACAATCACCCTCTGGAGCTGGCGGGTGATCGATCGACTGATCAGCAGGGAGAGGAGGATGGCCAGAACCACCCCGACCAGAACGCTCCCCAGGACGATCCGATTTGATTGGTCCGCCAGGCTCAGACTCTGTTTCAGTGACTCGTCGGTCGTGGCAATGACGGTGACATCCAGCTTTTCAATGGCCCCCTCCAGGTCCTTGAATGACTGCCAGAAGGCCGGAAGCCGCTGGAGCGCCTTGGGGCGGTCGGAAATCGAAAGGTCCAAAATCAGGGTCGCCTCCTGGGTGTACTGGTCAAGCAGGGGCAACGCATCCCTGACCTCCTGCAGGCCGAGTCGGTCGTTGACCTCCCGAAGGTAATCCTTGAATTTGCCGGAATATTCCTTGAGTTCCTGACGCAAGGCCTCCTCCTCCTGCGGGGTGATCGCCCCTTTTTCGGTCGCCACCACGGCGGAATAAACGGTCGCACAGATGGCGTCGTGCTGCATGTCCGCCAGCAGCATCGCACGGATGGCGGGAATGTCCCGGTTGTTGGTCGTGTCAATGGTCCGGCCCAGATTGCGAATGCTCCAGTACGAGACTCCTCCCACCAGGGCGGTAATCAGCGCCAGTGCCGCAAATGATGTTGTCAGCCGGAACCCAAGGCTCATTTTTTCATTCATATTTTTTCCCCAAAGAGGTGAGTTGATCGAAAAAAGCGTAGACGTTTTTTGAAAACTGACGATAGGGGATAACCCCCATGGAAAAACAGGCCGGGGGACGGGCCCCGGCTATCGTGGAGAGGAAGTCTGCACCATGCCCTGTTCAATGGCAAAACGCGTGACCGCGGCAATGTCCCGCAGCTTGAGTTTGGCCATGAGATTGGTCCGGTGATTTTCAACGGTTTTGATGCTGATTTCCAGATCGTAGGCGATTTCCTTGGTGGTCTTGCTTTCGGCGATCATCTTGACGATCTGCTTTTCACGGTTGGTCAGATTTTCCATGGCCTCAATCTTTTCTCCGGCCACACGCCGGACCAGTGCCCGGATTTTGGGACCGAAGTACACCTCCCCCTGCGCCACTTTCCTGACCCCCAGCAACAGATCATCCATGGGCGCACTTTTCTCGACAAACCCGTGAATGCCCAATTCCAGAACCTGGCGCACCAGCGAGGCATTTTCATGGGCGGAAATGATCAGCACCCGCATCTTGGGAAGTTTGTTTCTGATGTCGTTGAACACCTCCACCGCATTCATCCCTGGCATAAACGCGTCCAAAATCAGGAGATCCGGCCTGAGCTGGTTGATTTTTCGCACCGCCTCCAACCCGTTGGCGGCAGACCCGATCACCTCCAGGTTTTTCTCCGTGGCCAGCAGGTTCATCAACAGTTCCCGAACCATGGTCTGATCCTCAGCAATGAACACCTTGATGACTGAACCCATGAAAGCGATCCCCGTTGATTGTTTGCGAACCCCCCCCACACTAGCACCGTTTCCATTTGAGTCAAAAAATTTCATTGATTCACCACCCCTTCTCAGGCCATCGTCTGGAGTCCCATGAGTCCGGCTTCTCCCGATCCCAACCCTCCCCCCACCATGGCAGGCGATTTTTCCCGTCTGGCAGGGGCCATTGCCCATGATCTGAACAATCCCCTGCTGGTCATCCGCGGCTTCACAGCCATCCTCATCAAAAAGGCCGGCCCCGACCACCCTTTTGCAGGGGAACTGCGAAACATCCTCGCGGCCTCGGATGAAATCACAAATCTCTCCGGACATCTCCACTCCCTCAGTCAGTTGGCCGAACCTCTTTCCGTCCCTCTCAGCCTGGACTCCCTGCTCGAGTCCCTGCTCCCTGATCTTCAGCATTCCATGGGAGAGGGGCACGGCCTTCTCCTCAAATCCCCACTGCCCCCGGTCCTGATCCATTCGGATGCCGCCCTGATTGCCCAGATTCTCCAGAGCATGGTTGGTCTGGCCGCATCCATCCCCCACTGCCCCGACCCGATCCACGTGGGGTTGTCGGAACAGGAATCCCCACGGCCTCTCCAGAAAAACATCATCCTCTCCGTCCGAAATCTCGATCCCAACACCACGACTTTTCCGGTGGAAATTTCCCTGTTGAACCACCCTCTAATGACCGGCTGGGGCGGCACGCTGACTCCCGCCGGCATCCGCAAGGCGGCCATGAGTCTGGGGGGGACCTTCCGGTATCATGCCGCCCCGAATGGCGGGTGTCTGCTGGAGCTGGTCCTGCCCATCGACAACGCCGATTGCCTCACCCACCCGCCTCTCCCGATCCCCGCCCCGGCGGGCGACGGACCGATTCTGGTGGTCGACGATCAGACCCATATCCTGACCCTGGCCCGGTCGATCCTGGAGGCAGCGGGCTACCCGGTGGTTGTGGCCACGGGGATCCCCTCGGCCTTGAATCAGATTCGCGCCCTCGCCCCGGTCACCCCCCGGCTGGTGCTCCAGGATATTGTGATGCCCGGGGGGGATGGTTTTGAATGCGCCCAACGGATTCTCCTGCGGGCGCCGAACACCCCCATCCTCTTCTGTTCGGGACACACCACACGCCCGGAACGGATCCAGGCGGCACTCCGTCAGGGGCACGGCTTCATCTCCAAACCCTTTTCTCCGGAAAAACTCATTGAAAAAATACACGCCCTCATCGGCCCAGGAGCAATACCGAGGACCAAAACTCAATGAGATGGAGTTTCTGAAAACGGTAGAGGATGTGCAGGACTGTCTCCTGTGAAAATCCGGTGACCCGGGCGATCTCGGCCAGCGTGGAGTGGTTGTTGATGGCGGTCATGACAGACCGTTCCTGCGTGTTCAGCCGCATGTGCGGCGCCCGACGGATCCCCGAGGGGGTCAGTGCGGGAACCCCCTGGACATCCGCCACTTCGCTGAGCATCACATCACAGGGCTCCACCTCCCGGAGTGTCATCAGAAACCAGTCGTCAATCTCCACGGCATCCCCAAGAAAGGGTTCGGCATACGGAGGCAGGCTGTCGGTTTCCTCAAATTCATAATCCACATTCTCCACCAGCCACAGTCCCGCAAACAACCGGCAACTGTGGGCCTTGACGAGTGTCCGGGAAAGCTCGGCGGACATCATGCCCCGTTCGGTCATCAGGATGAATACGGGACACCCGGAATCACTCTGGCCCTTCTCGCACGCCTTCCAGAATTTGTCCCGAAAAGAATCATTCGAATAGGAGGAACCCCTCAGGTACAGCTCCACATCCTTGCTGGTGACCATGACCACCCGGCCCTGATGAAACAGGATTTCCAGGGGGGAGGTCTCATGAAAAAACCGAAGCACTCCGGTCAGCTTTCTCGACGCAATAAAACTGGGGGTGTTCAAAAATGTCGACAGTCCCGTGTTTCCCCGAAAAAGGCAGCGGGCCCCAGGGGAGGGTCCCGCCAATCCCGGGGCGGTCACGACCGAGGCACGCTCGGCCCCGTCCTTTTGGGGTTCCATGGCGGCGGACATGGCCGCCAACACATGGGTTTCAAAAGCCTGACGCACCGTGGCAATGAGCAATTCCCGGGTGAAGGGTTTGACAAGAATGTTGATGATGTTGGGAAAACGCGACCGGATGCGGCGGATTTCCTCGCCACTGGAACTCATCAGAATCACGGGGGTACGCGCGGTGAGTGGGTTCTTCAGAAAAGTCTCGCAGATCTCGTCGCCGGAAAAATCGGGCAGCACATAATCCAGAAGGATCAGGTCCGGCTGGACGGACTGGGCCAGTTCGCATCCCTCATGCCCGCTGCTGGCCAACGTCAGCTTCACCCCGGGCAATGACTTGTGCAGGGTGGTACTGATGACACGGTGCAGTGTCAGGCTGTCATCTATGGCCAGTACCTTGTGGGATGTCATGGTGTTTTTCGGCAACTCCTTCAGGCGGGGGTCTCATCCAGAAGCCTCAGACTCTCAAGCAGGGCATGCTGCCATTGGACATGGATGCTGACCACTCCGGGATCGGGGTTCTGATCCAGTTCATTCACGCTTCCGGCCTTCCAGGAAAGCATCTCGGCCATGGCCTCGATGCCCGTATGCGCGGCGGTCTGGGCGTGGATGATGTTGCCCTCGTAAAAACAAAGCACGCCGCTCAATCCGCCGGGATCGGTGATTTCCAGCACGGCGGAGGTCTGGCTCATGCACTTGATCTCAATGACCTCCACCAGACTCGCACCCTTGAGCTTGACATGAAAGTGGTTGGACCCGGCCACACTCTCGGGCACCACCAGGCAGCGGATCAGGTCCGCAAAGGACATCAGATCAAAGGGTTTCTCCAAAAAACGGGTCACCCCCAGCTCCTGGGCCTTCCGGCGGGTCTGCCTCATGGGGGCGGCGGTCATGACCACTGTGAGTGCCTCGGGGAAGGCGGTTTTGACGTCGCTCAGAAAATCAAGTCCGCACCCGTCCGGCAGATTGATGTCCACCACATAGACATCCACATCGTGCTGGCTCATGAAGGTCTGCGCCTCCGAAATGGTCTTGGCACTCAGGAGATTGACTCCGGGCAGCACCTGACGGATCTGGGCCCCCAGCTGCGTCACGATCAGGGGATCATCCTCCAGGATCAACAACGTCTTGTTTTCGTGGGTTTGGCTCATACGCGCGCCTCCGGCAGGGGAATCCGGGTCGGTGTTCTCTGGATGCCGACCAGTGATTCGCGGGTTTTGCGGATCAAATCCTGCACCTCGCGGCGTCCCGCGCCCCCGGCGGTCTGCAACCGGTACAGATCAAGCACGATCCGTACGGATTGATTCAGAACCGGCAGCAGGTCCTTCTCCTTTGTCCCACCCTCCCCCTGGAGAAAAAGATTGCAGACCTGTTCGTTCTGAAAACAGAACTGGCTGAACTGGGTCAGCCCGGCAAACCCGGCGGATCCTTTGAGCGTGTGAAAATGACGGTGCAGGGTCTTGATGGAGGCGGCCACGGCGCTGGTTTCACGCACTCCCTCGGTGGCATTGATCATCTGGGGGATCACCGCCTCGCATTCCTCCAGAAAAATCTGGCACAGCTCCGCGTCAAGGGCCCCCGTGTCCCCGGCACCCTTTTCGGCGGTTTCAAAAATTTCCTCGAATATCATTGGTTTTCCTCTTTTCTCCCGGATGTCACGCGCTGGGTTTCTGCATCGACAGATGCACAGACACCGCAAAGGTGCCTCGCTGGTCCTGAAATCCAAAAATCTGAAAATGCTGGTGCGTGGCGTGGTGCCCCTCGATGACGACGGAGGCTCCGCTGTGCATGATCATGGGCAGGGTCATGGCACAATGGTCCGCACCCTCGGTCAGTCGGGCCTTCAAATCCCCGGCCAACATGTTGCTCAACTCCCCGATCATATCCCTCTTGGCCTCGACGGTCACCTCGGCAACGGTCCGCTCAAGGATCAGTGCCGCGCAATGGGTGGCCAGGGCATCATCCATCCAGAGGCTGATGTTGCCAACGATTTCCTGGCCGACAAGTCCCACACTGGCAATCAACGAGTCCCGGCCCCAGCGGAACTCCTGGACGGAATCCGTTTCCCTGGCAATGGGTCTTGCATGAAGATAGGTGCAAAAAACCTCCTCGACGGACTCCCGCAAATTCAGCGGCAAACGCAGGGAGGCCCGGTTGATCCTTTCCGTGGGGGTGATGGAGAGTGGATTCATGGGTGGAGGTCAACGGTAAAAGGTTTCCAACGAGGTGCGGACGAGCACCTTCCCATTGGAGAGGTCCAGGGAGACGGTCCGATAATCACGTCCGCCCACCTCCCAGACCCGGACAAAAATCCGGAGCCGGACGGAGAGTTCCTTGAGGGCGGCAATGTTCCGGTTGGCCACGTCAAAAAGGCTGAGCTTGGCGGTGTCGGCACCCCCGAAAGCCTTGAATTCCAAAAAACGTTTTTGCGCACCGGACTCCGTGAGTCTGTCCAGAAATCGCGGCAGGGCATGATCCAGATAGCGGCCTTCATCGGGCTTCTCCGGCGGCGTCGTGGTGGCCGTGGGCAGCATGTAATGGAGCAGTCCGCCCACCCGGTTGAGAGGATCATAGGCGGTCAGCCCGACACAGGATCCGAGCGCATAGGTCACCACCGTCCCGGGGCCCGCCCCGACACGGTATTCCCCCATTCCCACAACAATCGGCGGCTTGATCAATTCCACAAGAGCGGGTCCCAGATTCATGTTGTTTCGACGGCTCCTACTTCAAGGCCAGAGGGAGCAGGTCCATGACCACCTCCAGGATTTGCTGCTCGGTAAAGGGTTTGCTCACAAAACGCTGCGCCCCCAAACCCTTCAGGTCCTCGGCGGAACGGCGCCCGGAGTCGGCCGAAAGAAGCACCACCGGAAGGGCCTCAAATCCGGTCAGCCCGCGCAGTTGGCGCAGAAACTCAAGTCCGTCCATTTCGGGCATGTTGATGTCCAGCACGATCAGATCAGGGGGCGTCGCTCCCTGCGCGACCAGTCCCAGTCCCTCCCGTCCATTCTGGGCGGAACAGAGTTCCACATTGTAACATCGGAAGGCCCGACCCAGCACCGCATGAACCATGCGGCTGTCATCAATGGTGAGAATTTTCACCGTGGTGGGGCTGACGGATTGGAGGGGGGGCTCGGTATTCATGTTTGTTCCTGGTTGATAAGGATGTGGGTTCGGGTTGAAAAATGATGCGGGTCGCCGACGGTCTGGAAAAAAAGATGAAACGACAGATTGGCCTCGTGGCTTTCAATGCGGATCATCGGGGCGCAGACAACCGTGGGCACGGTCAGATGGCAGCCGGGCCACGCACGGAGACAGCGGCTTTTGAATTCACCCACGATCATGTTGGTCAGCTCACCGACCAGATCCAGCTTGTCGGCTTCGGAGGCTTTCGCGGCCTCCCCCCCAAAAATCCGGGCGACCGCCCCGGCGGCAAGCGAATCGGTGGCCATGAGATACACGGTGCCGGCGATGCCAGGCCCGGCAAATCCCACACTGCCACACACCAGCTCCGTGTGAAGCAATGGCGCAATCTGCCCGGTGGTCCGGATTTCCAAATCGAGCATGGTGGCCATGACGCCGGAAACGGCCCCCTGCATTCCCTCCTCAAAATTGCGCTGCATGGCCGCATCCGGCATCAATCCACGCAACCGGGAGTCCAATCGGGGGGAACTTGTTGAAATCATTCCTGAGGGTTAACACGGGGCATGTCTTTTTCCTATAGGGTTTCTCCCCTATTCTCCTCTCCGCCCTCTGCCGGCTAGGATGGACCCCACACAGTCAGTCCCGTCCCTCTCGGGGCCCTGTTCCACGGAGTCCCCCCCATGCAAAATCCCTCTCTCCCCCACCAGGACCACATCGATTCCCTCGGCCTCATGCTGGCTCTGGCCGCCGGCGGGGCCTTTTCGGACTGGCCGGTCTTCCATGACCGCCTCCAGGCATTTGAAACGGCCCTGGCCCTTTCCCATCCCCATCTCCCGGCCCCTTGCGCCGAAATCCGGGCCCACATCCCCCAACAGGGCCCGGTCGCGGCCAACGACCCGCGTCTCTCAGCGGGCACCCGCGCACTTGAAAAGCTGGTCGGCCTTCTGCGCTCCACCAGGGCGGAACCGGTGCCGCAGGGGGATTTTCCACCGATCTGTCTGGATCTGGAATCCGACCTCGACATGGCCCGCGAATTCTCCTCGGAATTCCGCGAAAATCTCCACCGGGCCGAGCAGTGCATCCTGGCGCTGGAACGCAATCCCTCGGACAGTGAAACCATCAACGCTCTCCACCGCGCCTTCCACAATATCAAGGGGGATTCCGGATTCCTGAATCTGGTCTCCCTCAGCCGTGTGTCCCACGAACTGGAAACCCTGCTCGAAACGGCCCGACAACGGGCGCTTCCCGTCAGCAGCCGCATGGCCAGTCTGATGCTTCGCTGTCTGGACCTGCTCAAATCGGTGGCCCATGAGATGGACCTTCAGATTTCCGGCAAAAATCCGTCCACCCCGATCCCGGTTCCGGCGGCGGCTCTCGTCGCCGAATTGTCGGACCCGGCCCTCCTACAGTCCTCCGCCCCCTCGGGGCCTTCCGCCGAGGACGTGTCTCTTCCCTCGGGCAATTCAAACGAGGGGGACCGGGCAACGGTCAAAATCAACACCTCCAAACTCGATGCCCTGGTCGACCTGGCGGGGGAAATGGTCATTGCCCACTCGCTGATCGAACAGGACCCGCTCCTGGTGGATATGAAAAACACGCGCCTGGGGGATCATTTCAGCCAGCTCACCCGCATCACACGCGACATCCAGAAAATGGCGATGCAGCTGCGCATGGTCCCGGTCCGCCCGGTCTTCGCCCGCATGTCGCGTCTGGTGCGGGATCTCTCGCAAAAACTGGGCAAACCGGTGTCCCTCCAGCTCGAGGGGGAGGACACGGAAATCGACCGGGGGGTCATCGATATCCTGGCGGCCCCGCTGGTCCACATGATCCGCAACTCGATGGACCACGGTCTGGAATCCCCTGCGGACCGGAAAAAGGCGGGCAAACCCGAGACCGGGATCATCCGCCTGCGGGCCTTCCACCGGGGCGGCCATATCGTCGTGGAAATCAGCGACGACGGCGCGGGTCTCAACCGCGTGCAAATCCTCCGCAAGGCCATGGAAAAGGGGTTGCTCCAGTCCTCCCACAGTCTCTCGGATCGCGACATCGACTTCCTGATTTTCAAACCGGGTTTCTCCACGGCCAGCACGGTGTCGGATATCTCGGGCCGCGGGGTGGGTCTGGATGTGGTCCTTCAGGGGGTCCAGAAAATCAATGGCAGCATTGATCTGCACTCGATCCCGGGGGCGGGAACCACCTTTACCATCACGGTTCCCCTGACCCTGGCCATCATCGAGGGGATCATGATCGGCGCCGGAACCCAGACGTTTGTCCTGCCCTCGGTGGCGATCCGCGAAATGTTCTCCTGCGATTCACGCCCGCCGATCATGGCCCATCACAACTGCCCGGTGGTCTCCTTCCGCGGGGAGCTGATCCCGGTCCTGCATCTGGCCGACTACCTGAGCATCCCCTCCCCGTCAAAATCCACCTCCCGGGGAATCATCGTCATCATCGAGGCGGAAAACCGCACCCGCGCCCTCCAGGTGGACAGTCTTCTGGGCAAGGCGGAGTTCGTGGTCAAGGGTCTGGATGAGGGACTGGCCGCTTCCCGCAAATTCGCCGGAGCCACGATCCTGGGGAATGGTCAGGCAGGTCTGATCCTCAATGTGATCCCCATCGTCCACCTCAACACTCCGTCCCCCTCGCTCACCGAGGCGGCCTGACCAACGTGCGCCGGCTTCCGACAAAAGCTGCCGCCGTTTGCCGACGGGATCAGGGTGTGTGTTGTCCTGATTGGTTTCTGGCCGCGGGTGACGAGTCACTGGTCTCCTCGGGCGGCAATCTCACTTGCCGGAACGCGGATGAAATTTCCGGTGTTCCTCCTTGAGATGCTGACGGTCCACGTGGGTGTAGATTTCCGTGGTGGTGATATTCGCGTGGCCCAGCATTTCCTGGATCACCCGCAGATCGGCACCCTCCTCCAGCAGGTGGGTGGCAAAGGAATGCCGCAGCAGATGGGGATACACCCGCCGGTCCAGCCCGGCCCGCCTCGCCTGGGCCCGGACGATGTTCAACAAACCCATCGTGGAAAGCCCCGCCCCAAACCGGTTCAAAAAAACCGCACTGCCGGTGCGGGCCCGGACCAGGGCAGGGCGTCCCCGGCTCAGGTACGTCTGCAAGGCCTCAACGGCCTTTTTTCCCACGGGCACCACCCGGGTCTTGGCGCCTTTGCCGGTGACCCGTGCCACGCCTTCATCCATATCAAGCTCGTGCAACTGCAATCCGAGGACTTCCGCCCGGCGCATGCCGCTGGCATACAGGAGTTCCAAAATGGCCCGGTCCCTCCATCCACAGGGGGTTTGCGGGGTGGGGGTGGTGAGAATCTGGTCGAGATCCGACTGCGTCAGCGTTCCGGGCACCTTGCGCGCGGCCCGGGGGGTCGGCATGTGCTCCATCAGATCGGGAATCTCGCGGAATTCCTGCGCGGCAAACCGGTAAAAAAGCCGCAGTTCGATGAGTTGATTCTGGTAGGTGGTCGATTGCAGCTTTTTCTGGCGCCAGGCCAGAAACTCATGCAACAGGGCGGGGGTCACCGCCCCCCAGGTCTCGACCTGCCGCCCCTGCATCCATCGCGCACAGTGGCTCAGAATGCGGGCCTCCTGTTGGACGGTGGATTTGGCCAGGCCGCGCTCGGTGAGCCGGTGCAGAAGGTAGGCCTCGATGGGTGCCCGGAAACCCGGAGGGACCGGATCCAAACTTTCCTGCGGGGGCCGGGGCATGTCCGCCTGCGCTAATGGTTCAGTTCCTGTCCGGTCACCCGGCAGTAGACGTCCCGGTAAAGGTCGGAGGTCCGGATCACCACCTCCCTCGGCAGGTCCGGGGCGGGAGGCTGTTTGTCCCAGCGGACGGATTCGAGATAATCCCGCACAAACTGTTTGTCCATGCCCGCCTGGGCCCGGCCCGGGGCGTATTGGGACCGGATCCAGAACCGGGAGGAGTCGGGGGTCAGACATTCATCCATCAGCACGGTTTCCCCGTGCATGAAACCGAATTCAAACTTGGTATCGGCCAGGATCAGTCCCTTGTACGAAAGTTCCTTCTGCGCATATTCAAAAATCGAAAAGCTCGCCATGGCCAGTTTCTCGGAATTGGCCCGGCCGACAATCGCACACATCTGGTCAAAATTGATGTTTTCATCATGCCCCTGGTCATTTTTGGCGGCGGGGGTGAAAATGGGCTCCGGCAACGCGGCACATTCCGGAAGGCCCTCGGGCAGCTCCACCCCGCACACCTGACCGGTCTGCCGGTACTCCTTCCAGGCGGACCCGGTCAGATACCCGCGCACAACACATTCCACGGGGATGGGTTTGAGTTTCTGGACAATCATCGAGCGTCCCTCCAATTCCCGACGGTAGGGCTGGAGAATGTCCGGATATTCCTCAAACCGGTCGGTCTTGAAATGATTGAGAACGATGTGGTTGGTCTTGTGAAACCAATGCGAGGAAATCTGGTTGAGAACATGGCCCTTGTAGGGAATGCCCTGGGGCAGAATGCAGTCAAAGGCGGAAATGCGGTCGGTGGCGACAAACAACAGTTTGTCCCCAAGATCAAAAACCTCCCGGACTTTTCCACTCCGCAACTTGGGAATCTCCGGCAGTTCAAGGTGCGTCAACGGCTCTGGCATCGCGTCCGATCTAACGCACTGCCCCCCGATCTGACAACCCCTTTCTCCCCGGCTCCTCCGTGAGATTGTCATTTGACGGAACCGCCGGTTTCCCTCTTGATTGATGCGAATCAATGACTGCGATCATCCCCACCGATAAACTCACCCCTCTGGGCAACCCCCACCTCTCCCATACCCGCCCCTGGAACACGCCCCAATTCTGGTACGGGGCCTGTTATTACCCGGAACACTGGGACGCCCCCACCCGCGCCGAGGATGCCGCACGGATGGCGGCAGCGGGAATGAATCTGGTGCGGATGTCCGAATTCGCCTGGGACCGCATGGAACCCTCCGAGGGAAAATTCGACTTTTCCTTTTTCGACGAAATCATCTCCACCCTGGCCTCCCACGGCATCTCCACGATGCTCTGCACCCCAACGGCCACGGCGCCCCGCTGGCTGACAGCGGCCCATCCGGAACTGCTCCGTGTCAATGAACAGGGCATTCCGATGCGCCATGGCTCCCGCCAGCAGACCTGCTACGGCAACCCGCTCTACCGCGAATATTCCCGCCGCATCACCCGGGCCATGGCGGAGCACTTCAAAAACAACCCGCATGTGGTCGGCTGGCAGACGGATAATGAATTCCACTGCCTCTTTAGTGAATGCCACTGCGCCTCCTGCCAGACCCAGTTCCGTCTTTTTCTCAAGGAGCGTTTCCAGGGCGAGATCGCCAGGCTCAACGAGGCCTGGGGAACGGCGTTCTGGTCCCAGACCTACTCCGGCTTCGGGGAAATCGACACCCCCCAGGACGGACGTCCCTGCGCGATCAATCCGGGTCAGCGTCTGGACTATTTCCGTTACCTCTCGGAAATCATCACCCTCTTCCAGCATGATCAGGTCCAGATCCTCCGGCAGCACAATCCGCGCTGGTTCATTCAGCACAACGGGGGCTTCAGTCACATCGATTACCGCGGTCTGTTCCTGCGCGACCTGGATGTCCTCGGGTTTGACAGCTACCCGATGTTCGAAAACGACCCGGAAAAAAGGCCGCTCACCCAGCAGATTTTCCTCTCGGACCTCATGCGCTCCCTCTCGGGAAATTTCATGATCATCGAGCAGCAATCCGGTCCGGGGGGCGCGGGTTCCTTCATGACGGAAACGGCCGCCCCCGGCGAGGTCCGCTCGATGGCCTGGCGCTCGGTGGCCCGGGGGGCGGATAGTCTCCTCTACTTCCGCTGGCGCACCTGCCGGTTCGGGGCGGAAATGTACTGGTGCGGCATTCTCGACCACGACAACATCCCCCGCCGCCGCTACGACGAGGTCGCCCGGACCGGGAATGAATTGAAAAAAATTGCCCCGCAGCTCCTGGGCACACACGTGGTGGTGGAGGCGGCCCAGGCCGGTCACGACTATCTTGTCGGCGACCTCCATTCGACAACCACACTGGGGCTGCCGGCGATGGTGGAAACCAATCAGCTGATCTGTCGCCATCTCCACGCCGCACATTTTGCCGCGGGCATGGTCCACCCGGAGGACTCCCTGGAGGGATTGAAGTTGTACATCATCCCCCACTGGCCGCTCTTCAAGCCCGGATGGGTGCCGGCCCTGGCCGATTGGGTCGCCAAAGGGGGAACCCTGGTCATCGGCGCCCGCTCGGGCACCCGCCTCGAAAACAACCACGTCACCTCCCAGACGTTGCCGGGCACCCTGCGGGAATTGGCCGGTGTCTCCGTCATCGAATACGGCAAACTCAATCCGCCGGGCACTGATCACCCTTCCCTGCTTCTGCCCGGCCATGTTTCCCTCAAGGCGGAACTGTGGATGGAAATCCTGCACTGTGAATCCGCCTCCCCCTGGGCCTCCTGGAAAGGCCGCCTCGCCGATGGGCGGACGGCCATCAGTCTCAACAAGGTCGGGGCGGGCCGGGTCTTTTACGTGGGCACCTACCTGACCGAATCCACCTTCCCCGCACTCCTTCCGCATTTTGCGGCGGCGGCGGGGCTCCAGCCGCTCTGGCCGGACCTGCCCAAAGGGGTGGACGTCTCGCTCCGCACGGAGGGAACCAAAAAAATCTGGTTCTTCATCAACTCCACCCTCTCGCCCCTCGAATTGAAAACCACTCCCTCGGGTGCCAATCTCATCACCGGGCTTGTCTCCGGCGGTCCGCTGACCCTCGAACCGCACGGGGTGGCGATCATCCAAAACTGATCCCCGCCCCCCCGTCTACGGCACCCGGACGATGCCCGGGAAAAGACTCTGCAAGGCCCCCACCACAAATTGCACCGCGATGGCCGCCAGCAAAAGACCCATCAGCCGGGTGGTCACCTTCATGGCCAGGGGACTGAGCCACCGGGTTCCCTGTGCGGCCCCGTAAAACATCACGTAGCTGAGGGCGCACACCGCTGCGATCACCCCGTACAAAACCATGTGCTGCCAGAAATCCGCCGCCCGGTTCTCGAGCAAAATCGCCGTGGTGATGGCCCCCGGCCCGGCCAGCATCGGGATGGCCAGCGGGCAGACGGCAATATCCTCGACCTTCTGGCCCTCCCGGGTTTCCTCCGGAGTTTCCATCACCGCCGACCGCCGCGCCTGCAACATGTCCAGCGCCACAAACAGCAGCACGATCCCCCCGGCAATCTGAAAGGCTTCCAGTGTGATCCCCAAAAAACGGAACAGCCACTGCCCGACCAGGGCGAACCCGGCCAGGACGAGCGCGGAAATCACGCACGCGATCAGCGCCATGCGGACCTTCTGACCGGGAGTGTCCCGGGGGGTCATGGCCAGAAACGCGGGCACGGTGGAGAGGGGGTCGATGATCACAAACAGCGACACAAAGGCCAGCAGGGCATACTCCATGAGTGTCATGCCCCAATTTACATCACTTTGAACCATCCGGCATTGTTTTTTTGTATCGCCGCCCGCCGCCCAGGGTCCGGTTCGGCTCTGACCACGGTCCCGCCGCAAAACCCTGAAGCGGGCTCCCCGGGGATTGACCCGGTTCTGTGACTTGATTTTTGGGGGTTCTGGCAAAGAGTATCCGTGCCCGATGACCTCCCCCGCCACGACATTCCAAAAAAGTTCCACCCTTGCCGTTCCCGCCTCGGCGGCCTTCGACTGGCACTGCCGACCGGGGGCCTTCGAAAGGCTGATCCCCCCGTGGGAAAGGGTCCGCATCCTCCACCGCAGCGGGGGGATCAGCAATCAGAGTCGTGTCACCCTTTCGATCAAGACAGGGCCTCTGCCGCTGCGGTGGATTGCCGAGCACCGGGATGTGGTCGGGGATATCCAGTTCCGCGATGTGCAGATCCGGGGACCTTTTGCCTCCTGGGACCACCTGCACCGTTTTGAAAGTCTGGAAGGGGACTCCTCCTGTCTCCACGACATCATCGAGTACCGCCTGCCTCTGGGGCCGCTGGGAAAGGTGGTGGCGGGAAAATGGATTCGATCACAGTTGGAGGCAATGTTTCAGTGGCGTCATGAGGTGACACGCCGGGACCTGGCCCGTGTGTGGTCATGCCGCCACCAGCCGCCGCTCAAAATCCTCATCAGCGGTGCCCAGGGTCTGGTCGGTCAGGCGCTGGTTCCCCTGCTCTCCTGCGCGGGTCATGAGGTCTGGTCACTCTCCCGCCGGTTCTCCGGGACGGGGGTGGAATTCCACTCCTCCGCCCGTGACCACCGCGTTGTCTGGGACCCCGCACAGGGGGAACTGGCCCCGGCCCTCCTGGAGGGATTCGACGCGGTCATCCACCTGGCCGGCGAAAATGTCTTCGGTCTGTGGACGGAATCCAAAAAAAGGGAGATTCTTCAAAGCCGCCTCCGGGGCACGGCCCTGCTCTCCAGGACCCTCGCACAGCTCCACCACAAACCCCGTGTCTTTCTCTGCGCCTCGGCCATCGGATTTTACGGACACCGCCCGGGCCAGGCTCTCACGGAATCCTCCCCGCCGGGGACGGGGTTTTTCCCGGATTCCTGCCAGGGATGGGAACAGACGGCCTCACCGGCCACGGAGGCGGGCATTCGCACGGTCAACCTCCGTTTCGGGGTGGTTCTGACCCCCCGCGGCGGGGCTTTGGGCAAAATGCTCCCGGCCTTTTCGGCGGGCCTGGGCGGCGCGATCGGAACGGGTTCCCAGCAGGTGAGCTGGATTTCCATCGAGGACGTGATCAGCGCGATTGACTTTTGCCTGCGGGAGGAATCAGTTTCCGGTCCGGTCAACCTGACGGCCCCCCACCCGGTCAGCAACGGTGAGTTCACCGCCACGCTCGCCCGCATTTTGCGGCGTCCGGCACTCCTCCCGGTGCCCGGTGCGGTCCGTCTTCTGCCGCTGGCGGGGGAAATGATCGGCAATCTGCTCCTCACAGATGCGATGGTTCTGCCCCAAAAGCTCACCACACGGGAATACCCGTTCATCCACCCACGGCTTGAAGACTGTTTGCGCAGTCTGCTGGGCCGGGAACTTCCTCCCCAGGCCCCGTCCCGATCCTAGGCGGGCTGCACGCTTTTGCCGACCCCGCGGCTCTCGATCATCTGTTTGATCTGGTCCACAAGCACCTGCGTGCTCCAGGGTTTGAACATCACCTGCACGCCGCTCATGCGCTCGGGCAGATCCTCGAGTTCCTCGGAATTGTGGTATCCGGTGAGGATGATCACGGGCAATTCACCCTTCGCATCCCGGGAGGACTTGAGCAGTTGCAGGCCGTTCATCTGCGGCATCAGGAAATCCGTCACCAGGATGTCGGCCACGTCGGACTTGATGTATGACAGGGCCTCCTGCGGATTGTTGTACGTGACGGCCTTGATATCCATCAACAGTTCAATGAGGTTTTTCAAAGTGTCTGTGACCATGGGTTCGTCATCGACAATGACTATGACTGGTTTGCTCATACGGTGATCTTCTCCTTCGACTGTTGGGTTTTGGCTGTCAATTCGATCAATGGCAGGCGGATCTGGAAAACGGCACCCCCATCGGGATGATTCCGCACAGTCAATTTGCCCCCATGGTTTTCCTCGATGATCTTGCGCGAAATGGAAAGACCCAGTCCGGTGCCCACACCGACCCCCTTGGTGGTGTACCCGGGATCAAAAATGCGGTCCAGCAGGTCCGCCGGGATGCCCGGGCCATGATCCCGGAGTGTCACCACCGCATCCCGCCCCTCGGTATCGACCAGGACCTCGATCTCCCCCTGCCCGTCCATGGCCTGATAGGCATTGTTGAGGATATTCAAAAGGACCTGCCCGATCTGATCGGAAAAACAGTTGATATTGACCGTTTCCGGATGCTCCACCCGCACCTTGATGCCGCTGCGGAACTGGTTGGCCAACAGGGTCAGCGCGTTATCCACCAGCTTGGAGAGGTTGGCCGGGTGCATCACCTCGGCCTGGTTGCGCCCAAAGACCTTCAGGGAATTGATGATTTTGGTGACGCTCCCCGTGGCGGCCATGGCCCGGGACTTGTTCTGCTCGATCAGATTCTGGAGATCGCTGCGCCGGGCGGCATCATTCTCGCCGGCAAGCCGGGTCTGTGCAATGCCGATGACCTCCTGTGCACTGAGCAGAACCCCCAGCGGGGTGTTCATCTCATGGGCGATGCCGGCAATCAATTCCCCCAGGGAGGCCATCTTGGCCTTGGTGACCAGCTCGGCCTGGGTCCGGGACAAATCCTCAAGGGTGTCCTGCAAAAGCCGGTTCTGCTGCGCGAGCCTCTGTTCCTGGGCCTTGGTAAACTGACTGTGGATGAGGGTGAATTTCTGGGCGGAGAGCAAACCCAGATAATGCTGCCTTTCATCCACGATCACCAGATCATCAAAATACAGTTCCGGACGGCGCTGACGGAATTTTTTTTCGGCCGTCAAAAAATCGTTGCCCTGGCGGATCACCAGCAGGTGTTCCTTGGGAACCACCACCGAGGATTTTTCCCATGGCGAATGGCGCTCCGCAAAATTGATAAACTTCATGGGCACCTCGAGCTTCATGACCTGGGAATGCGAATAAAGGGCCGGCCCGTACCGGGCGCTCAAAACAGCCGAGATGCGCCGGAAAGACACCATGGCATGCACGGTCCGGTCCTCATTGAGCAGCACCGAGTACTCGATTCCCGCCTCCAGAAGACTGTGGTAGGCATCGTGCAAAGAAATGCCCAGGGGCATCCAATGGCTGTGGACCGTTTCCCGTTCCCAGAGAAAATCACGATCTAATATGGAGGATTCGGCGTGTGACACCACGTCCCACATTGTGGGGGGGGAGGGGCCATTTCACCAGTGACAATACTGTGAAATGGAGACCTCCGGCTTCTCTCAATGAAGGTGGGGGCATCCGCTCCCGGGCACTCCCGACAAACGGGTTGCCTTCGGGAGGTTCCGGAGGCAACATGACCTCATGTCCGATCTGATCGCCCCTTTTGCCGACCACCGCCGGGTCTATCAGGATTTCCTGTATGTCTACCCGGTCGTTTCCCGCCGGTCCCGGGGGGTCTCCCTGGGGATCAATCTCAACCCGGATAAAATCTGCAACTTCGACTGTGTCTACTGCGAGGTCGATCGCATCACCCCGGCCCGGACCAATACCGTCGATCATGCCATCTTGGACCGGGAACTCCGGTCGCTCCTGGAAATATGGAAATCCGGGGCCCTGTTCGATCACGCGCCTTTCAACGCCACCCCGCCCTCACTCCGGCGCCTCAACGACATCGCCCTCAGTGGCGATGGGGAACCGACCAGCTACGGACGGTTTGACGAGGTCATGGAACTGATTGTCCGCATCAAGGTCGATCACGCGCTGACGGATGCCAAAATCGTTCTCATCACCGATGCCGCGGGGTTGGATCGTCGGGCGGTCATGGCCGGACTGGCCCTCATGGACCGGCACCAGGGTGAAATCTGGGCCAAACTCGACGCGGGGACTGCGGACTACTACCGCCGCGTCAACCGCAGTGCGATCGGTTTTGACCGCATCCTCAAAAACATCCTGCTCACGGCACAGGTCCGCCCCCTGTTCATCCAAACTTTGTTTCTCCAGCTCAACGGGGAGGCCCCGTCCCCCGGGGAAATCGCGGCCTACTGTGCCAGGCTCACTGATCTGGTTCGCGAGGGGGCAAAACTGTCGGGAGTGCAGATTTACACGGTGGCCCGTCCCACACCCGAAGCCTGGGCCACCGCCCTGCCCGAACCGCTTCTCCAACAAATCGCCGACTCGGTCCGCTCCGCCACGGGTCTTCCCGTCGAATCCTTCGCCGGCAACGCCTGAGCATCCCCCCTTTGATCCCGATACTGATTCGAAAGAGGTGCGGACCCGGCAGGGTTGACAGATGTGGCCGGCCGGTTCAAAGTCCGGCCATGAACCACACAACCCTTTTTTGTACACGCTTTCTGGCGTTGACCCTCTCCACCCTGACATTGCTGGCAACAACCGCCTGCTCAAAAAAAGCGGAGGCTCCGGCAACCCCTCCTGCACAGACAACGGCCCCCGCAGCTCCTGCCGCGGAATCCAAACCCGTCGCCCCCCTCGAAGGCCTGGTCAATCAGGCGGCCACCAACATACAGGGGACCATTGAATCGGCCAAGACGGAGGTGTTGGATGCCCTGAAGGGGAAAAAGGAGGAGGCGCTCAAATCCCTCAACGAACGCCTGGCCCCGTATGAGGCGCGGTTGGCGGCCCTGGAAAAATCACTGGCCGATTCCAAGGTGGAACTGCCCGCCGAAATCAAGGCCAAGGTCGATGAAATCAAATCCCTCTACACGGGAACCAAAAAGGACCTGGAAAACTTCAATCCTTCCAGTCTCGACGAAGTTTCAAAATTGCAGGGAGCCCTGGGAGGCAAAATGGACCGGCTGGAGGTCCTTTTCAAGGAAGTCGAGCCGCATCTGAAACAGGCCCAGGACATGCTCAACAATGCGGTCAAAGGCATCGGCCTGTAAGTCCCTGCCGCCGGCATTCCGCCCCCGGGGACGGACCCCCCGCCTCCATCGGGGGCACCGGAAGGCCCGGAAATCGCAGACATTGCCGGCGGCAGCCCCCTGCCTTTCGGGGACGAAAGACGTTGATGAACGGGTTTTTGCTCCACACTAAAATGCATTGACGCCTTTTGCGATTACGGGGAAAAATAGGCTTTCGAACCTCCAACGGAAACACCGATTTATGAGCAAGACTGCGACTCTCGAATTTGAAGGCAAAAAGTACACCCTCCCGGTCATGGAGGGCACCGAAAACGATGTGGCCGTGGATATCAGCCAGCTGCGCACTCAGGCGGGACTGATCACCTACGACGACGGCTACGGCAACACCGGGTCCTGTCAGAGCAAAATCACTTTCATCGACGGGGACAAGGGCACGCTGCGTTACCGGGGCATCCCGATCGAGGAGCTGGCCGAAAAGTCCTCCTTCATTGAAACCTCCTACCTGCTGATCTACGGCAAACTGCCCAACCGCACAGAGCTGCGCCGGTTCTCGGACCTGATCTCGGAACATGAACTCCTGCACTCGGGCATGGAGTTTTTTTTCACGGGCTTCCCTTCCACCGCCCACCCGATGGCCATCCTCTCGGCCATGATCAATGCGGATGGCTGTTTCCACCCCAAACATGAGTTTGAAACTCAGGAGGAATTTGAGGACGCGGCGGCCAATCTGCTCTCCAAGGTCCGCACCATCGCGGCCTTTTCCTACCGCGTGTCCCACGGTCTGCCCACGGTTTATCCCAACCCCAAGCTCAAATACACGGCCAACTTCCTACACATGATGTTTTCCAAGCCCTATCAGGATTACGAACCCAGCCCGGAAGTGGTGCGCGCCCTGGACCTGCTGTTCCTACTGCACGCGGATCACGAACAAAATTGCTCCACGGCCACGGTCCGTATGGTCGCCTCCTCAAAGGCCAATCTTTTCGCCAGTTGCGCGGCAGGTGTCTGTGCCCTGTGGGGGTCCCGCCACGGCGGTGCGAACCAGGCAGTCCTTGAGATGCTCGAGGAAATCCATCGGTCGGGTGATGACGGATCCCGCTTCATCGATGCCGCCAAGGATAAAAACAGTGGCAAACGACTCATGGGTTTCGGTCACCGCGTGTATCGCAATTATGATCCGCGAGCCAAAATCATCAAAAAAGCCTGCGATGATGTCCTCGATACGCTGGGCATCAAGGACCCGCTTTTGGATATCGCCAAAAAACTCGAGGAATCGGCTCTCCGGGACGATTACTTTGTGGAACGCAAGCTCTACCCGAATGTGGATTTCTACTCGGGTATCATCATGCGGGCCATCGGCATTCCCACCAACATGTTCACAGTCATGTTCTCCATCGGTCGTATGCCGGGCTGGATCGCGCAGTACAAGGAGATTTTCGACAATCCCTCGACCCGCATCTACCGTCCCCGCCAGATTTACACCGGCGAGACCCAAACTCCGTTCATCCCGATCAACGATCGCAAGTAAAAGTGAAGAGCGGGCTTGTCCCGGATGGCTTGCTCGCGATCTATCGGAGTGGTTATCGGAGTTCGGGATGGACACGGAGCAGAGGCGACGAGGCCGTGCGCCCTACAGAAAATACGTTGGGCGTTGAGCGTTGGGTGAGCGGAACCTGCGATCACACAGCTTCACGTGCCAAAAATGAACTCAAAAACCTCTGTTTCCTGCGTTTCCAGAGGGCCAAGTATGAAAATGGTGGAGCCGAGGGGACTCGAACCCCTTACCCCCACAATGCCATTGTGGTGCTCTACCAGATGAGCTACGACCCCATTTTCCTTGGGATGAAGGAAGGGCCAATATGGCAAAGCCGCCAAAAAAGAAAAGTGTTTTTTTTGAAAGCCTCTATTTTTTCCAATTGAGAAATGGCCCTCTTGAAAAATGAAACGTGCCAATCCAGTCGGCCTCACTTTCTGGCATAGGCCAGAACGGTCTGGAAATTGGGGGCTTTTTCCTCACGGGCCACGATCTCCATGAAGATATTGCGGAACCCGGCCCGGGTCAGCCAGCCGTGCAGATCGCTCTGGGAAAATCCCAGCCAGTGGTCCCCATACAAGTCCCGGGCCTGATCAAAAGAATGTTCATTCAAATCCAGCACAAGAACCCGGCCCCCTTTCTTCAATATCTGATAGGCCGCCTGCAGGGCCCGCTCGGGATTGGACGCATGATGCAGGGCCTGGCTGAGCAAGACAACATCGACCGACTCGCGATCCACCGGGGGATTCTCGAGATCGCCCTGCCGGAATTCGATATTCTTAATGCCATTCTTTCTGGCCTGATCACGGCCGAAAGCCACCATCTTGTCCGAATTATCCACCGCGATCACCTTTCGGGCGTGGCGTGCAAGGAGCTGGGAAACGAGTCCCTCGCCGGAACCCAGGTCGGCAATCAAACAATCGGGCATCAGACACAGGGCCATCTGTGCAAAGGCCTGCCAGGAACGGCCCGGACCGTAATTGCGCCCGAAACGTCCGGCCACCTGGTTGAAAAACAATCGCGCTGTTTCCTTGCGCTTCTGCAAAATGAGCTTCAGGGCGGCCATGTCCTTGGTCCGCTCGGGCACCTCCCGCGCGGCCTCCAGTGCGGCGGCCACGATGGTCGACTGCACGGCCTCCTTGCTCAGGGAATAAAACGACTTTTTGCCTTCGCGACGGATGACCAACAGCCCACTGTCGCGCAATTGGGCCAGATGGGTCGAAATCCGGGACTGCCCCATGGAAAGGATCTCCTGCAATTCGGAGACGGTCAGTGCCTCCTGGTGCAGGAGGGCCAGCACCCGCAGCCGCGTCGTATCGGTCAAAATTTTCCACACTTTCAGTGTTGACGGCATTAAAAAGTTATATCAACATATCATGATACGTCAATATTTGACTTTGAAACAACACCCCCAAAAGAAAGACGATCATGAGCACAGGCAAGTACATCTTCTCCTCCGAGTCCGTCGGTGAAGGGCATCCCGACAAGGTTTGCGACACGATTTCCGATGCGGTCCTTGACGCCTGCCTGAAGCAGGACCCCAAATCCCGTGTCGCCTGTGAGACTCTCGTCAAAAGCAATCTCGTGGTTGTCGCCGGTGAAATCACCACCAAGGCGGATTTTGACTACAACAAGGTGGTCCGCGAAGCCATCCGTGGGATCGGTTACACCCATGACGACGACGTGTTCCATGCGGACAAGGTCCATATCATGAACGCCCTGACCAGCCAGAGTGCCGACATCGCCCAAGGGGTTGATGCCAAAAAGGCGATTGGTAAAAAGACCGCCGAACAGGGTGCCGGCGATCAAGGTCTGATGTTCGGGTACGCCTGCAACGAAACCCCCGAGCTGATGCCCGCGCCGATCATGTTCTCCCATCGTTTGGGCCGTCATCTCACCAAAATCCGCAAATCCGGCAAAGTTGGCTGGCTCCGCCCCGACGCCAAGACCCAGGTTTCCGTCCAGTACGTGGACAACAAACCCACCCGCATCACGGCGGTGGTTGTCTCCACCCAGCACAGTGAGGAGGTCAAACACCGGGAAATCGAATCCTTCATCATCGAACAGGTCGTCCGCAAGGTTCTTCCCGCACGCCTGCTCGACAGCAAAACCCAGTTCCTGATCAACCCCACCGGACGTTTTGTGGTGGGCGGACCCGAGGGGGACAGCGGGCTGACCGGTCGCAAAATCATCGTCGACACCTACGGCGGCATGGGCCGTCACGGGGGCGGAGCCTTCTCCGGTAAGGACCCCTCGAAGGTGGACCGCAGTGCGGCCTACATGGGCCGTTACGTGGCGAAGAACATCGTCGCCGCGGGTCTGGCGACCCGTGCGGAAATCCAGTTCGCCTACGCGATCGGTTTCCCCGAACCCGTCTCCGTGTACGTCAACACCTTTGGAACGGGTGTCCTCTCGGATGAAAAAATCACGCGTGCGGTCTGCGAGGTTTTCAGCTTCAAACCCGCCGACATCGTCAAAAACCTCAATTTGCTGCGTCCGATCTACTCGAAGACCACCAACTACGGTCACTTCGGCAAAATCAACGATCTCAACGCCATCACCTGGGAAAAAACCGACAGGGTGGCCGCCCTCAAAAACGTTTTGCGCTAAACAACCAAACTGGAGTTTGAACACACACCCTATGAGCACCACCACATCCGCCCCCGCCAAAGCACGCGTCGCCAATGACTACAAGGTCAAGGACATCTCACTGGCCGAATTCGGCCGCAAGGAAATCACCATCGCCGAACACGAAATGCCCGGTCTGATGGCCCTCCGCCGCGAATACGCCGGCAAACAACCCCTCAAAGGGGCCAAAATCGCCGGATGTCTCCACATGACCATCCAGACGGCGGTCCTGATCGAAACCCTGACGGACCTCGGTGCCGAAGTCCGCTGGAGTTCCTGCAACATTTTCTCCACCCAGGACCATGCGGCGGCGGCCATCGCGGCCCGCGGGATCCCTGTTTTCGCGTGGAAGGGAATGAACGCCGAGGAATTCGACTGGTGCATCGAGCAGACGCTCCGCTGGCCCGATGGTTCCCAGTTGAACATGATCCTCGATGACGGTGGCGATCTGACCAACATGGTCCACGACAAATGCCCCGAGCTGCTTCCCGGCATCTTCGGTCTTTCCGAGGAAACCACCACGGGCGTGCACCGTCTGGCCCAGCGCGTCAAAAACGGCACGCTCAAACTCCCGGCCTTCAACGTCAATGACTCCTGCACCAAGAGCAAGTTCGACAATCTCTACGGCTGCCGCGAATCCTTCATCGACGCGGTCAAGCGTGCCACAGACGTCATGGTCGCCGGCAAGGTCGTCGTCGTCTGCGGATACGGCGACGTCGGCAAGGGCTGTGTCCAGGCGGCCAAGGGTCTGGGAGCCCGCATCATTGTCACCGAAATCGATCCGATCAATGCCCTCCAGGCGGCGATGGAAGGTTACAAGGTCGATACGATGGACGAGGCGGCCAAGGTGGGCGACATCTTCGTGACCACCACCGGAAACATCGATGTGATCACCCGCGAGCACATGGACAAGATGAAGACACAGGCCATCGTCTGCAACATCGGCCACTTCGACAGCGAAATTCAGGTCGGCTCCCTGTACAACGACAAGACCCTCAAGAAAATTGAGATCAAACCCCAGGTCGATCAGTTCACCTGGCCCAATGGGAAGGTCCTGACCGTTCTCGCCGAGGGTCGTCTGGTCAATCTGGGCTGCGCCACCGGCCACCCCAGCTTTGTCATGAGCGCCTCCTTCACCAACCAGACCATCGCCCAGATCGAACTCTGGCAGACACGCGGAACGGGCAAATACAAAAATGACCTCTACGTCCTGCCGAAGACACTTGATGAAAAGGTCGCCTCACTGCACCTCGACCACGTGGGTGCGAAACTGACCAGGCTCACCCCCCAGCAGGCGGAATACCTCGGGGTGCCCGTCCAGGGACCCTTCAAACCCGAAAATTACCGCTACTAAAATCCCGGTCGGAACCAAGTTCCAAATTGCATAAAAAGCCCGCCCATCCGGCGGGCTTTTTTTATTGCCGATTTCCGACCTGCCCGCGGTTGATCGGACTTGCCAAATGTCGATTGATTCCGGAACGGAGGCGGAGGCGCCTCCTGATGCACGCGGGGGCGCGTGCGCTCCCCATGGGATTCTTAAATTTTCGATTTCAGAGGTTTCATCATTTTGAAAAAACTCCGCGCCCCTGCGTTTTCTGCGGTTGAAAATCCCCTTCCCAATCCGCGTCATCCGTGTCATCCGCGGTTAAAAAATCTGCGGGGAAATCCTGGAATCAGCGGTCATTCCTCTTTCCGCGCAAATTGCCAGCCGCTCAGGAATGGCACGGAGTCAAAACCCTTCATCTGCACAAAATATTTGAAGGTCGATCCCATGATCTCCGGGTGCATCAGCGTTTTGAACGCACGAATCATCTTCCGATGTTGATCTTGGGTCATCCCCAGGCTCTCGGGCGTGTGGCTCTCAAACCCGGCGAGATCGTCATGGGCGATGCCGACCATAAAATGATGTTGATCCGTGTACCCGGCCTTTGCCAACCCGGCTTCATTGCCGTATCGCTCCAAGGCTGTAAAATCAACGTGCGCGGTGATGTCCTGCTCCCCGACCAGATCCAGAGGATTGTACCGGCGTTTGTGCTTATAGTAACAGGTCAGGGTCCCATCCACCCGGCTGCCATTGTAATAAAGGGAGGCCGGGTATCCATAATCGATGGTGAAAACAAACCCGCGACTGAGGGCCCGGCCCACGTTCCGGATCCAGTGCCCCATGTTCAAGTTGATCTCGCTGGTGTATCTTTGGATGTGCATCGTCGGCAGATGCCGGATGGTTTCCACAAGTGCAGGGTCGGATATGGGACCGTTTTCAAAGACAAACTTATTGTGTTCGAAATTGACATACTGTTCATGCCAGGAATCCACCTTGTACTGGACCCGGTGGACGGGCATGGCGTCGAGCAGCTCGTTGGAAAAGACCACACCGGTCACACTGCCGTCCTCGACCTGGGTCCAATCGTCGGCCCAGAGCAATTTGCCCGCATCGATGCCCCGGGCAGTGACCGTTTCCCTCTGCTTCTGCTGGTAGTGGGGCTTTGGCTCGAGGAAGAGATAGGTGGTCGCCGCAAAAAGCTCCGGGGAAAATTGGGCCATCCAGCCGAGTACATCGGCACAAAACTGGCCGGTATGGGCGCCCTGCTCGACGATGACAAACGGGGACGGACGTCCCAAATGCTCCCACATTTCCGCAAATTGCTGGCCGATGAGCTGGCCGAAGAGGGACCCGACGGAGACATTGGTGTAAAAATCCCCCTCGCGTCCGATGGGCCGCTGAGGATTGGAATAGTATCCGTATTCCGGATGGTAGAGCGCCTGCTCCATAAAATCCACAAAACGGACCGGTCCCCGGACCCGAATCTGCTCCCGGATATGATGCTCAAGAGGATTCATCGCCCTGAGCCTACCCGGGACGCTTCAGGGAATCCAGCAATGATTTCCGGCCGTGACCGCCCCCCGCCTCCGCTCTTTACAGTTGCCCTCCCCCTCTCAAACAGGCATCATTCCGCACTCTTTATGAAAGCGTCTGTCACACTCTACGATACGACCCTGAGGGATGGCTCCCAGGGCGAGGACATCAATTTCACCCTCGCCGACAAAATCCGCATCGCCCAGAAACTCGACGCCTTCGGGGTCCATTACATCGAGGGGGGATGGCCGGGCTCGAACCCCAAGGACATCTCATTTTTTGACGAGGTCCGGAAATACAAATGGCAGCACGCCAGAATCGCCGCCTTCGGCTCCACCCGCCGCACCAAAACACCCGTCGAAAAGGACGAGCAGGTCCGTCTGCTGCTCGACGCAGGGACTCCGGTGGTCACCATCTACGGCAAAAGCTGGCTGCTGCACGTCCATGAGGTCCTCAAAACCTCCCCGGATGAAAACATCGCCATGATCTCGGATACGGTGAAATTCCTCAAGGACCACAAAAGGGAGGTCATCTTCGACGCGGAACATTTTTTCGACGGGTTCAGCGACGACCCGGCCTACGCGCTCGACTGTCTGATCGCGGCCGAAAAGGCGGGGGCGGATTACGTGGCGCTCTGCGACACCAACGGCGGACGCCTGCCTGCCGAGGTGGCCCGCATCACGGCGGAGGTCGTCGGCAAACTCAATGCCCGGGTGGCCATCCATACGCACAACGACTGCGGCGTGGGCGTGGCCAACGCACTGGCAGCCATCGAGGCGGGGGCCACACAGGTCCAGGGCACGATGAACGGGTACGGGGAACGCACCGGCAACTGCAACCTCACCAGTGTCATCCCCAATCTCGTCCTCAAAATGGGGCGTCCCGCCCTGGCCAGGACCAGACTCAGGCATCTCCGCGACCTGTCACTTTTCATCGACGACGTGGCCAACGTCCGCCACGACATCCGGGCCCCCTACGTGGGGCAGACCTGCTTCGCCCACAAGGGTGGTACACACGTCAACGCCGTCCAGAAAACCTCCCGCTCCTACGAACACATCGAACCGGAGGCGGTGGGCAATACCCGCCGCATCCTCGTCGGGGAACTCTCGGGCCGGTCCAACATCCTCATGAAGGCGGAGGAGTTGGGCTACCGCTTTGACAAGGACGCACCCGAGGTCAAAAAAATCCTCAACGAAATCAAACATCTCGAGCATCAGGGCTACGAATTCGAGGCGGCGGAAGGGTCTCTGGACATCCTCATCAAAAAGGCCCTGGGCCGTTACAAACCGTTTTTCGAGCTGCTCGAGTACCATGTGTCGATCTTCCGCTCCTCGCGTCTGAGCAGCGTGGATTGCGAGGCCACGGTCAAACTCACGGTCAAAGGCGAGCCCACCCACCATGTCGCCGAGGGGGACGGTCCGGTCAACGCCCTCGACGCGGCCCTGCGCAAGTCCCTCGAACCGTTCTACCCGGCGATCAAAAAAATCGAACTCACCGATTACAAGGTCCGCATCCTCGACGCCCAAAAGGGAACCAGCGCCCGCACCCGGGTCCTGGTCGTCTCCACCAATGGCCGCCGCTCCTGGGGCACGGTCGGCGTCTCCGACAACATCATCGATGCGAGCTGGCTCGCCCTGGTCGATTCAATCGAATACGCCCTGCTGCAAAAATCCCGATAACCCCCACAAACCCGGCCCTTGTTCCACCGTCCGCTGAGTTCCGACCGCGGATGACTCGGATGACTCGGATCAACCGGGGATCACCCATCTGGTGCTGTGTTCGCCCCACACAAAATCAAAGGTCGGACAACACAAAACACTCCCCATTCCGCATCGATGATCCGCGATATCCGTGATATCCGCGGTAAAATCGGCCCGTGTTTGCAGGCGGGTTCCGCCCGCTCTAGAAACGGGTCCCGTAAAACCCGAGGCCCTGCGTCCCGTCCAGGTCCTGGTTGAATTCCTGGGGATCAATCCATCCGTCGCCATCGGTGTCGTAGGCGTCATAGTAGGGCAAAAACCCGGAGTGGTACATGTAGGTCTTGTCCAGTTCCTTGGGGGAAATGACCTGATCCTTGTTTTTATCGATGTACTGCATCACCTCGGCGGCATTGGGCAGGCCGGAGGCTTTTCCAAACTCCACTTCCGTGACCTTTCCGTCCCCGTTCATGTCCAGCTTTTGAAACTTCTCGTAGGAACGGAATTTCGCCAGCTCCTTCTTGCTGATTTTTCCGTCATCATTCATGTCCGCGCGGACAAATTGCTGGGGCAGGACCTTCGGCGATGGTGGGGTTGATTGGGCCATGGCGGGAAAAACCATGAAGGCCAGGCAGACAGTGAGGAGGGGGTATTTCATAGGGGGTTCCGGTGGGGGGTTGTTTGAATAAAAATCAGAATCGGTGGCCGAACACAACGACATCATTCGGGTCGGAGGTCTTGAATTCGTCGGGGGCCAGCCATTGATCCTTGGTTGTGTCGACCTTGTCAAAAATCGTGTACATGTGCTTTTGATCCTTTCTGGAGGGGACAAACTCGCGACGGCTGAGGGTGCCATCACCGTTTTTATCATGCCTTCTCATGATGTCTTCGGCGGTCGTCAGTCCGGTGAACCGGCTCAATTCCTCCACATCAATCTGCCCATCCCGGTTCCGGTCAATCTTTTTGAAAACACGCATTTCCTCGTAGGTGGCGAATTCCTTCCGGGAGAGTCTGCCATCCCGGTTCGAATCCGCCTCGCGGAATTCCACGACGGTGCGCTGATACTCGAGGCGGGGTTTGGAACTCTGGTCCAGTTCCTCAGCCACCAGGGGCGCAGCAAGGGCGGCCCAACAGAGTCCCAACGGCATCACTCCCAAAAAACGCTTCATGGGAAGGAGCCTAGACGCCCCCATAAGTATTTGCCAATTAAAATGATCGTGTTTTGATGGGGGACAGCCGATCGGTATCCCCCATGTCCGAGTCCCCCCTCACCCCCATGATGCAGCAGTACCAGCGGATGAAACGCGAGGTGCCGGCGGATGCGATCCTGCTCTTCCGACTCGGGGATTTCTACGAGATGTTTTTTGACGATGCCAAAACCGGCGCCCACATCCTCAACATCGCCCTCACCCAGCGGCACGCGGTCCCGATGTGCGGCATCCCCTACCATGCGGCGGATCAATACATATCCCGGCTCATCAAGGCCGGCAAACGTGTGGCCATCTGCAACCAGACGGAGGAGGCCCGTCCGGGCAAACTGGTCAATCGTGAGCTGACCCAGATCATCAGTCCGGGTTCGGTCGTGGATGCGGGCCTGCTCAACGCCCGGCTCAACAACTTCCTGGGAGCCATCGCCTTTCGGGGCGACACCACGGGGTTCGCCCTGGTCGATCTGACCACCGGGGAATTCAAGCTGACGGAATTCAAAACCGAGCAGGAATGGAAGGACGAAATCTCACGGGTGAGTCTTTCGGAGCTGATTGTCTCCTCCGAATGGGCCGACCGTCTCTCCCACCTGGGTTCCCGCGTGGCGGTCACGATCCATGACGGATGGGCCTTTGAAACGGAATTCGCCGCGGATATCCTCAAAAAACACTTCAAAATCCAGTCACTGGACGGACTGGGTCTGACCCATGTCCCCGCAGGGATCGGAGCGGCGGGGGCGGTCCTGCACTATCTGGAAACCACCCTCCGCCGGAGCACCTCGCATATCCAGTCCCTCAGGAACTACCAGACCCACGACTGTCTGGTCCTCGACAGCATCACCCAGCGCAATCTGGAGCTGGTCGAACCCCTCAGCAGCAACGCGGCCCGGGACACAAGTCTTCTCCACGCCCTGGACCGGACGGTCACCCCCATGGGGGCCCGGATGCTGCGGGATTGGCTGCTGCGTCCGCTCTCCGCCCGGGACCCGATTCTCCGTCGCCAGGAGGCTCTCTCGGCCTTCATCGACAATCCGCTGGCGCTGGGGGACCTGCGGGAGGGGCTCAAGGGCGTGCGCGATCTGGAACGGATCATCGGACGTCTCTCCCAGGGACACGGCAATGCCCGGGACCTCATCGCACTCAAGGAATCCCTGCTCCAGATTCCCCACCTCAAAAAAATCCTCGCCGAATTCAACGCTCCGCTGCTGTCGGAAATCACGGGGCAGATCGAGGAACTGCCGGTGCTCTCCGACCTCATCGTCCGCGCCATCACGGACGAACCGCCCCTGGCCCTCAAGGAGGGGGGGCTCATCCGCACGGGGTATTCCCCCGCCCTGGACGAACTGCACCACGCGGCGCGGGACGGAAAGGAATGGGTCGCGCGTCTGCAGGCGGACGAACAGGAAAGGTCGGGTATCAAATCCCTGAAAATCCGTTTCAATTCGGTTTTTGGCTATTACATCGAGGTGTCCTCGGCCAATCTCAAAAATGTCCCGGACCACTATATCCGCAAACAGACGCTGGTCAACGCGGAGCGGTTTATCACGCCGGAACTCAAGGAAATGGAGGGCAAAATCCTCGGCGCGGAGGAACGGTCCCAAAAACTCGAATACGAGATATTCCTTGAGATTCGCGAGGATGTCGTCCACCACACCGCCTCCATCCAGCGCAATGCCCGGGCCCTGGCCACGCTCGACGCCCTGGCGGGTCTGGCCGAAACGGCCCGTCTTTTCAACTACGTCCGTCCCGAGATCGGCGACGGCGGCAGTCTGGTGATCACCGAAGGGCGCCATCCGGTGCTTGAACAGATGGCCACGGAGGAAAAATTCATCCCCAATGACACGCGTCTGAATGACTCGGAATACCGCGTTCTGGTCATCACGGGTCCGAACATGGCGGGCAAATCAACCTTCATCCGCCAGGTCGCCCTCATCGCCCTGCTGGCCCACACGGGCGCCTATGTGCCGGCACAAAAGGCCGAAATCCCCCTCCTCGACCGGATCTTCACGCGTGTGGGGGCCAATGACGATCTCTCGCGCGGCCAGAGCACCTTCATGGTCGAGATGAACGAAACGGCCAACATTCTCAACAATGCCACCCCCCGGAGTCTGGTCATCCTCGACGAGATCGGCCGCGGCACGAGCACGTTTGACGGACTGTCCATCGCCTGGGCGGTGGCCGAGCACCTGCACACGGTCACCGAAACCAAGACGCTCTTCGCGACCCATTATCATGAGCTCACCGAGCTGGCGGTCACGCTCCGGGGGGTCAAAAACTTTCATGTGGCGGTCAGGGAATGGAATGACCAGATCATTTTTCTGCGCAAAATCAATGCAGGGGGGACGGATAAAAGTTACGGCATCCAGGTGGGCCGTCTGGCGGGTCTTCCCAAACCGGTCATTGAACGGGCCAAGGAAATCCTCCGCCGGCTTGAGGAGGACGAGCTGGATGAAAGCGGGTCCCCGCGCCTGGTGGCCAAACGGACCAATCAAAAGCGGAAGGCCAAGGACGCCCTCTCCCAGATCGACATGTTCAGCCAGCATCCGCCCGCCGAAAAAACGGGGAACGGTCCGTGCCCGTCGGAAAAAATAAAAAATTGATTCATCACCGTTCGGGGCTATAAAGGGGCATCAGACAATCCATTTCCGGAAACCCACCCTATGGCACAGATTGACGCGTTCTTCCAGGCGATGTTCGAGTTCAAGGCCTCCGACCTTCATCTCAGCAGCAACAATCCCCCCATTCTCCGGATCAATGGTGAAATGGAACGCCTCGAATATCCCCCCTTCGAAAATGACGCACTCAAGCTGCTGCTCTACGAAATCGCCCCCGAACAGAAGATCAAACAGTTCGAGGAAACCGGTGACGTGGACTTCGGTTACGAGATCCCGGGGGTGGCCCGGTTTCGCGCCAATTTTTTCAACCAGAAATACGGCATCTCGGCCGTCTTCCGCCAGATTCCCACCAAGGTGCTCACGGCCGAGCAGTTGAATCTGCCCCTGGTCTGCAAAAAGTTTTCCCAGCTCAAAAAGGGCATGGTCCTGGTCACCGGACCGACGGGTTCGGGCAAATCCACCACGCTGGCGGCGATCATCGACCACGCCAATGTCACGCGCCAGGACCATATCATCACCGTCGAGGACCCCATCGAGTTCGTCCACAAAAGCCAGAGCTGTCTCATCAACCACCGCGAGGTGGGGCTCCACACGCGCTCCTTTTCGGCGGCCCTCCGCGGGGCGCTCCGGGAGGACCCGGATATCATCCTCGTCGGGGAAATGCGCGATCTGGAAACCATCGAGCTCGCCCTCACGGCGGCCGCCACGGGTCACTTGGTCTTCGGCACCCTGCACACGGCCAGTGCGGCCAAAACCGTCGACCGTGTCATTGACGTGTTCCCGGCGGGTCAGCAGAACCAGATCCGCGCCACACTCTCCGAGGCGCTCAAGGGGGTCATCGCCCAGAATCTCTTCAAACGCATCGACAAACCCGGCCGCGTGGCGGCCCTGGAAATCCTGGTGGTGGATACGGCCATCGCCAACCTCATCCGCGAAGGCAAAACCCACCAGATTCCGGGGATGATCCAGGTCGGCAAGAAAAAGGGCAACCAGCCCCTGGACGATGCGATCATGGAGCATCTGGCCAGTGGTCGCATCGACGCGGTCGAGGCCTACAACAAGTGCATCGACAAGAAGAAATTCCGCGGCTTTCTCAAGGAACCTCCCGACGACATGGACGAATAGGTCCCACAAGCCCCCCCAACCCGCACCGGACTCCCCCCATGCGCAAACCCGAACTCGACGCGATTCTCAACCTCATCCTGGACACCTACCCGGATGTCTCGGACATCAATTTCACCGTGGACAAGGCCATGCAGGCCGAAGTCCACGGCCAGCTGATGCCCGTCCCGGTCACCCCCCCCATCGAACGCCTCACGCCCTACCAGACGGAAATGATCGCGCTCAACCTCATCGCGGGCAACAGGCGTCTGACCGAGGACCTTCTCAAAAACGGTTCCTGCGACTCCTCCTACTCGCTGGGCGACCGGGCCCGCTTCCGCGTGAATATTTTCTCCCAGCGCAAAAGCTACTCGATCGTCATGCGCAAATTGCAGACGGTCATTCCCTCGATCGAATCGCTGGGGCTGCCCCCCATTTTTTCGGAAATCATCAAGGAAAAAACCGGGCTGATCCTGGTCACGGGTGCGACGGGCTCGGGAAAAACGACCACCCTGGCGGCCATGCTCGACGCCATCAATTCCACCCGCTCCATCCACGTGGTCACACTGGAGGATCCGGTCGAATTCATCCATCCCCAGAAAACCGCCACCTTCAACCAGCGCGAACTGGGGGATGACTACGTCAGCTTCGCCAGCGGACTGCGTGCCGCCCTGCGTCAGGCACCCAAGGTGATTCTGGTCGGGGAAATGCGTGACCGTGAAACGGTCGAAATCGGCCTTTCCGCGGCGGAAACGGGACATCTGGTCATGAGCACCCTCCACACGGTCGATGCCGGGCAGACGATCAACCGCATCGTGGGTATGTTCAACCTGGACGAGCAAAAACAGGTCCGCATCCGTCTGGCCGACACCCTGCGGTACGTGGTCTCCCAGCGTCTGGCCCCCAAAATCCCCTCGGGCCGTCAGCTGGTCCTGGAAATCATGGGCTACAATCTCCGCACCAAGGAATCGATTGTGCAGGGCGAATCCGAGGGCAAAACCTTCTACGAAATCATCGAGGCCTCCGGCATGCTCGGCTGGCGCACCTTTGACATGTCCCTGCTGGAAGCCTACGACCAGGGAATGATCACGGAGGAAACGGCCAACCTCTACGGCACCCGCAAGGCGATCATCAGCCGCGGCATCGACAACACAAAGAAAAAACGCGGCGAAAACACCAACAAGGTCTCGGGGCTGCGCCTCGAAAAAAACTGATCCGCCGCTACACGTCCCGGCCCAGATACTCTTTGAGCCGTTCCTTCATGGTTTCCCGGGCCCGGAAGATGATCGACTTGGTCGCCCCGACGGAACACTTGAGGATTTCCGCAATCTCCTCGTAGGCCATGTCCTCATAACGCCGCAGGATCAGCGCCGTCCGCTGATTCTCCGGCAGCGAATCCAGGGCCTCCCGGATTTTCTCCTCCAGTTCCGCCCCCAACACATAATGGGACGGTTCCTTCTGGGTCGTATCCGCAAATTGCGGCTCGGAGGCCTCGTCGTCAGGCTTCTGGGAGCCTTGCAGTGAATCGTGCCGGTGGACGCCCCGGCGACGGATCTCATTGAGCGCCAGATTCCGCGCAATGGTGAACATCCAGGTGGTGAATTTGGCGGTGGGCTCATACCGGGGCGCGGCCTTCCATATCTGGATGAAAACATTCTGGGCCACATCCTGCGCCTCGTTTTCATCCCCGATCATCTTGTAGATCACATTCACCACAACGCGTTTGTGGCGGTTGACCAGCTCCTCATATGCCCGCAGATCCCCCTGCTTGACCTTCATCATCAGTTGTGTGTTTTCATCCAGCTCCTGGGGAGGCATCCGCCCAAACTAGGGACATGTCCGCCCGGTGGCAAAGTTTTTTTGATTGTCAGCCCCCCCGAAAGCCCCCATTTTCTTGGACCTTATGGCAGGACACAGTCACTGGGCCAACATCCAACGCACCAAGGGCGCGGCCGACTTCAAACGCGGAAAACTCTTCAGCAAACTGTCCCGGGAAATCGCCATGGCGGCCCGGCTGGGCGGGGGCAATCCCGAATTCAACCCCCGTCTGCGGGCGGCCATCGATGCGGCCCGCTCCCAGAGCATGCCCAACGACAACATCGACCGGGCCGTCAAAAAGGGTTCGGGCGAGTTGGAGGGGGCGTCGCTGGAGGAAATGACCTACGAGGGTTACGGGGCGGGAGGGGTGGCGTTTCTGGTCGAATGCATGAGTGACAACCGCAACCGCACCTCGGCGGATGTCCGGGCGGCCTTCGCCAAATACGAGGGTCACCTGGCCGGGGCGGGCAGTGTCTCGTGGATGTTCCACAAAAAGGCGGTGTTCACCTTCGCCTCTGACCGGGTCTCCGAGGAGCAGCTCATGGAGGCCTCTCTTGATGCGGGAGCGGAGGACATCCGGTCCCAGGGGGGGCTCCTCGTCATCATTGCACCCTTTGACCGATTTGATGCGGTCTCCACGGCGATCAAAAAGGCGGGGCTTGTGCCGGACTCGGCAAAACCGACCTTCATCCCCACCAACACCTCGACGGTCACGACGGCGGAATCCGCCCGACTGATCCTTGATCTCTACGAGGCGCTGGAGGACCATGACGACGTCCAAAATGTCCATGCCAATTTTGACATTCCTGATGACATTCTGGCCGCACTCAAGTGACTGCGGTTCCTGAAAACCGTGCCCTTCCTAAAACTCATCCTCCTGCAGGGTGCGGACGGGACGGGACTTGGAGCTTTGCCCCGACGAACCTCCGCGGGACACCGTTTTGCGGATACCCGCCGGGGTCCACTGGGGGATGGAAGCCAAGGGCAGCCGGTCATTTTCCGTGGAAATGACCTCGTACCCCTGAAGCACAAACACATCCATCAGAAGGTCTGATTTTGGTTCGTAGGCCTTCTGACCGCTGAAGTAGCCTGTGATTTTGTACTCATAATTGTTGTCGCGCCCGCGCGGCCCCTCCTTCTGGTCGGGGATGGGCACCTCGGGCCGGAAAACCACCAGCCGGGTGTTTTTGCCCCAATCCTCCCCCTCCCGTTTCACATAACCCCAGTACATGAATTTTTCCTCATACGCACGGCGTCCGACAAAGATTTCCGGGGTCGGGGCGGCGGGCGAGCTTTCGGCGGTTTTTTCCGGGGACTGCTCCTGGGAAAAAACATCACCGACCCCTCCCAGCAGGGCCCACATTGAGATGCCAACATACAAAAGCCGGTTCATGTTTATTCCTCCCAGTACCCGTCCTTGCTGGGGAAGGGCCAGCTGCGGGTCTCATAGCTGGTTTTGTTTTTGGTCCCGACCATCCTCACACCCGTGGCCTTTTTCCAGGCCTGGATGAATCCATCACCGGAATAACAACCCCCACTCCAGGCGGTCGCATCGGGGGCAAACACCTCGGGTTTGATCTTTTTAAGATGTTCCTTGTGCAGAAAGATCGACGAAACCCCGTCCAGATCGTTGGAATAGTCGATCATGAAACAGGATTTGTTCGAATGTCCGAAAAAATCAAATGCGCCCACCTTCAGGGTGTTGCGGTCCTGTCCGGAATTGAGGTAGTCGATGATCTCCTGCTGCTCCATGTCGTTGCGATAAATCCACACCAGATTGACCCCGTTCTCGGCGGCCCTCTGCTCAATGATCGCGATATAGTCCTTCCCATCCTCCCGTCCGCGGGTCTCATACGAAAGGCGCGGGATCAGCCACGTGATCCTGTCCCCCTCGGCCAGTCCCCGCTCCTTGATCTGGGCAATCCGCAGCCCGGCGGTAAAGATGAAATTGTCCCACACCCGGTCGTGGGGAAACTGCTTGGTTTTTTCCCACTGACGCAGGGCGGGGCCGCCGCTGAGAATCACGTACTCCCGTCCGGCTGACACCGGGGCCATCAGAACCAGCAGAAGCAGGGGGACGAAAAATTTCATATCCCCGCCACGATGGCCGGATTCCCCGGGGATTTCAACCCTTTTCCGGTCGCAAAGGTACGCGCAAAATGCACCGTTATTTTCAAGGGGAGCCTTGTCAAACCGTCCGGCTTTGCCATAGTGCTGCCGGACACAACGGCCCCCAACAGAAAGCCCCCACATGCCCTCCGCCCCGCCCAAAACCGTTTATTTTGCCGGCGAACTTTTCGATGCAAAACATCTCATCGGCAATGCGCTTCTGGCGGAAAGTCTGTTTGAGATCTCCCGGGGAGCCTATGTCCCGGTGGTCCCCCAAAACATCGAGGCCCGCCGCCGGGACGCGCACGAGATCCGCGACTCGGATATTCTCACCCTGCTCGATTGTGATCTCGCGGTTTTCCAGTTTGACGGACATGAACTGGACTCGGGCACGGTCGTCGAATTCATGTTTGCCAAGTTTGCCGACATTCCCGCGGTGGTCCTGAGGACGGACTTCCGAAAGGCGGGAGATCAGAGGGTGGACCCCTGGAACCTGATGTGCAGCTTCTACCCCCGCACGGTCACCCTCAAGATCCACAGCATGAGCGGGTTCAAAAAACATTTTGCCCCGTATCAGGGCCGGGGTCACCTCCATCATTCGGCACAGGGTCACGGCTCCTCGGCAGCCCTGGCCATGGTCCGGGATACGGCCCACGCGCTCAAGGGGGCCCTGGCCCGGGCCGCACGGCTCAAACCCACGCTCCCCAAAAGACTGCGTCCGTCGGTCGCCCAATGGCTGTCCCTGATGCCCGGTTACAAAAAATCCTCCCGCACGTCGGCCGCAAAATGGGTGGAAAAATTCAACCGACTCTCTCCCCCGTCCTGAATGACGGCCCACTCGCCTAGCGCGGGACCGCCGGCCACTGCGAGGTGCCTCCAAAAACCCTGTTTTCACCCGGCATTTTCCCGTTTACTGTTCCCACCCCAGGCATTAGGTTAAAGGCCATGCCCAACCCAAACTACGATCAGGATGACCTCCTTCACGATTCCGTCCCGGACGGGGATTCCCCTGCCGCCTCCTCGGAGGAAATCTCCCTCAAACGGCAGGAAAAACAGAAGGAATTGATCGAGATCCGCCGCCTTCAGGAGAAACTCCTCAGAGAGGCCGAGGAATACGACGAGTTCATCGCCCGGACGGGGCAGCTGACGGCCGATCTCTCCGAGATCACCACCCATCTGGGCAAAAGTCTGGCTCTGCTCGAACAGGCGGGTTACGACAACCAGAAAACCCTCGAGGAAATCAAACATACCCGTTCCCTGTTCCAGTCCCACATGGAGGAACTTTCCAAGCTTGAAAAAATCGCGTGGAACGACATCAAACAGAAAAAGGAACTGACCCAGGCCCTGACTCTTGTCGAAAATGCCCGGAGTGATTTCAAACAGGCCCAGGCCCGGCTCGAGGCCCTCGGCGACCGTTCGGGTCAGCAGATGGCGGCCACCTCCTTCGAGGACGGCCCTCCCCCCTCGGGCTTCCACTTCATGTCCAAGGTCATGGAGGGCCTGGCCTTCCACTTTTTCCTGATCATTGCCATCCTCATCCTGGCGGCGGTGATCTTCTCCCGCAGCCCCCATTAACGCGCCACCCCATCCCATGGAACGCACCTCAGACAAAAAAAAATCCACGCTCGAGGCCAGACGCCGCGAAATCGACCGTCAGCAGGCGGACCTCGCACGGAAAATCCGGGAGCTGGAGACTGCGGATGATGCGGCCCTGTGCAGGGAGGTGCAGGAGGTGAAAAAAAAGGTCCGGGAGCGCGAGGAGGAGGAGATCATCCGCCAATCCATCATCAAACCCACCGACCATCGCGGACTGGGGCCCCTGAGCTACAGCCGGAGTTCGATCAAATCCTCGGGACAGCGCCGCTCCCAGAAGATCATGCGCCGTCGGCTGATTCTGCTGACCGTTTTTTTTGTCTTCATCCTGCTGATCATCCTCAGGCTCATCCAAAACGTCCGTTAACCCCCCCTGACTCCCTATGAAATTCGGCATCCTTCAATTCCCCGGCTCCAATTGCGACCAGGATATCAAACATGTCCTGAGCGATGTCCTGGGTCACCCGGCAGATTATCTCTGGCACAAGGAGGAACGGATCGGTTCATACGATGCCCTGATCGTCCCGGGCGGATTTTCCTACGGGGACTACCTCCGCTGCGGAGCCATCGCCCGGTTCTCCCCGGCGATGAAAGCCGTCTGCAAAGCCGCGGCGCAAGGCACGCCGGTCATCGGCATCTGCAACGGCTTCCAGATTCTGTGTGAATCCGGGTTGCTCCCGGGGGCCCTGGTCCGCAACCGCGACCTGCGGTTTATCTGCGAATTTGTCCATCTGCGCGTGGAGTCAGACGAAAGTCCGTTCCTCTCCAAAACCCGCAAGGGTCAGGTTCTCCGCATCCCGATCGCCCACGGGGAGGGCTGCTATTTCGCCAGCCCGGAAACGCTGGAGGAACTCCGGCGGGACAACAGGATTTTGCTGCGATACTGCGACAAAAACGGGACGGTTTCGGCTGCCTCCAATCCCAACGGTGCTCTCGACAACATTGCGGGGATTTGCAACGCCCAACGCAATGTCTTCGGTCTGATGCCCCACCCGGAACGTGCCTCGGAGCCCAGTCTTGGCAGCTCGGACGGACGTCTGCTTTTTGAATCGCTCATTGATTCCCTCACGGCCGCTTGACCCGAACCACACCGGATTTGACCGAAGGTTTTGGTGTTCAGCCTTTTCTGGCTTCACCCCAACACACAGATTACCAACCCCCGTCATCCGCCAAAAACTGAAATTTTATTTTGATGTTTAGACTTGCAAAGCCCAAAGGAAACATTTTTATTTAAATTTCATTGACCTAAACCCCATAGTGTCTCATATTTAAACATCAACTTAAACTGAAGGAAATTATGATAAATAAAACAAAAACCGGGTTCACTTTGATTGAACTCCTCGTCGTCATCGCGATCATCGCGATTCTCGCCAGCCTGGCTGTTCCCGCAGTCATGCAAGCCCGTATGCGTGCCAATATCACCAAAAGCTTGAACAACCTCAAGCAGATTGGCCTCGCCAGCAAGATGTATGCGTCGGATAACAATGACAGCTGGCCCTCCTCAACGACCA
>JANRIZ010000025.1:0-2840 GCA_033764445.1 Verrucomicrobiia bacterium
CGATCCGGAAAAGCTCCAGCGCAAATACCCCCAGATCATCATTGAACGCCTGGAAAAAATGGGGCTTCACCAGCTCTCCCATTACATCGTCACCCACGAGGTCTTCACCGCCTTCGACTTCGAAAAACGTGACAATGCCACCCTGGGTTCCCTCTACGGCCACGCCTCCAACACCCCGTCCTCGGCGCTTTTCCGTCCGCCCCTCCGCTCCAAGCTCCAGAAAAACCTCTATTTCGTCGGCGGCACCACACACCCCGGCGGCGGCATTCCCATGGTTCTTCTCAGCGCCAAAATGGTCACCCGTATGATTTTGGAGGGAACAAAAGCGTAAAGGATACAGGGTTGTCGGTTGCCGGTTTTCGGTTGCGCGTTGGGCGTGCAGAAAGTTTCCGGTTGCGGGTATAAAAAAATCCGTGTTATCCGTGATATCCGCGGATAAAAAAATCTGCGGTTCTCTGCGACATCTGCGGGGAAGTCTCTCCTTTTGCGTTTTGCCATCCGTGTGATCCGCGACATCCGCGGTTAAATCCTCTACAGTGCCGAAACAAATTTCCTGTACATGTGCGCATAGGTCCCGCCCAAAGTGAGCAATTCGCGGTGGGTCCCGCGTTCAATGATCCTACCGTGATCCAATACCAGGACCACATCCGCATTCCGGATCGTGCTCAGACGGTGGGCAATGACAAAGGCGGTCCGTCCCTCCAATAATTTTTCCAGTGCCTTCTGTAACCGCTCTTCGGTTAGGGCATCCACACTGCTGGTGGCCTCGTCCAGAATCACGATCCGCGGACGGGCCAGCAGGGCGCGCACAAAACAGACCAGTTGTCGCTGGCCAATCGAAAGGGAGCTGCCCCGTTCCCCCACGGGTGTGTCGAATCCGGAGGGCAGGCTCTCGATCATCTCCAGGCAGTCCAGTGAACGCGCGGCCTCCCGCACCTCCTCCAGGCTGGCCTCCGGACGCGCAAAACGGATGTTTTCCAGGACTGTGCCCGTAAACAGGAAATTCTGTTGCAGCACAATCCCCATCTGCCGGTGCAGGCATTCGGAGGTGATGTCATTCAAGTCCACACCATCGAGAAGAATTCGTCCGCTGTCGGGCAGGTAAAACTTGGCTGCCAGATTGATGATTGAGGTTTTCCCGCTGCCGGTGTGCCCGACCAGTGCCACGGTCTGACCGGGCTCCGCCACAAAACTGACCCCATGAAGAACCGGTTTTTGTGGATCGTATCCGAAGGACACGTCCTGGAATTCCACACGTCCGGTCAGGACCTCATCCGTCCTGGCCCCCGCCCGGTCCTCCCATCGGGGCGGTGTGTCGAGCACATGAAACAGGCGTTCCGCCCCGGCCATGGCACTGAGTCCCTGCTGATACTGGTTGGCCAGGACGGAGATGGGATTGAAGAACAGATTGGCCAGGAAGAAGAACTGGATGAGTTCCCCGATATTCATCGTGGGCTCCGGAGTGAGGGTCATCCATCCCCCGGTCACCAAAAGCGCGGCGATGAAAAACTGCGTGTTGAATTCCAATATCGGCACCATGGCCCCGGACGCCTGGGCGATGCCGACATTGTAATGGGCATGGCGGCGGATCATGTCATCAAACAAATCCGCATTTTCCTCCTGACGCACAAAACTCTGTGTCACTTTCATCCCGCCGACGGATTCGGCAATGGTCGCGGTGATGTGGCTCCAGCTTTCCATCGCGGAACGCACCCGGTCCCCGATCACTTTCTGAAAATGGCGGTTCAGCAAAAACATCACGGGGGCCATGCACAGCACGATCAGAAACAGTTTCCACTGGAAATAGATCATCATCAGGCTCGAGAGCACCATCTGCCCACCCTGCACGATGGAAATAAAAAGCACATCCTGCACCCCCACCCGGATGGCCTCAATGTCGGCGGTCAGCCGGGAAATCAGCCGTCCGAGTTTTGTCTTGGAATAATAGTCCATGGGCATTCGCAACAGGTGGGCGTAAAGATCACGGCGCATGTCATGGATCACGCCCTCGGCAAACTCAAGGGCGTAGCGGATCCGGAAATAATAGACGAGTTCGGTCAGGAACGCCAAAAGCAGGAACAGCAGGGCACCGCGAATCACCCCGGGGTAATCCCCGTGTGCGATGGGGCCGCTGATGATTTCCGCAATGTACCAGGTCAGCAATGGCAGCTGCAGGGCCCGGCAGAAGAGAAACAACAACAGCCAGTTCCGTTTGACGGCGTAGGGCTTGCTGTAGGCATACAGGCGGGCGATGATTCCCCAGGAAAACGGGCGCTGCTGGAGCTGTTCCTCGATCCCCTCGTCGATCCGGACGTGGGTCAGAACCTTTTTCGTCGGCACCCGGCTCATGCCACACCTCCGGGGCCTTCATCCTCGTCAATATCGATATCCTCGGAATCCACAAGTTGCAGCTTGGCCACTCGACGATACGGACCAGGCGCGGCCATCAGCTCGTCATGCGTGCCTGTCTGCACGATCCGCCCTCGCTCCAGGACAATCACCCGGTCGGCCCGGCGCAATGTGCTCAGCCGGTGGGCGACAATGACCGTGGTCCGTCCCTCAATGGCCTTTTCCAGTGCCTCCAGCACCTCATGCTCGGTCTCGGGATCGATGGCGGCGGTCGGATCGTCCAGAACGAGGATGGAGGGTTCGAGCAGAAGTGCCCGGGCAATGGCTAGACGCTGGCGCTGGCCTCCGGAAAGGTTCAGTCCGGATTCCCCGAGCAGGGTCTCATAGCCCTCCGGCAGTTCCCGGATGAATCCATCCGCTGCCGCAATTTGCGCCGCGCGGACCATCTGCGCGTCGGTCGCGTCGGGATGTCCGAATCTGATGTTGGCGGC
>JANRIZ010000028.1:0-37095 GCA_033764445.1 Verrucomicrobiia bacterium
TGGTATTCGTCCTCGACCCGGACCAGTTCCTCGACAAAGTCGAGATTTTCGGAGGTGTTTTTGACAATCAGCGTATTGGCCCCGATCAGGAAGGCATTGCTCCCCGGGGTTTTGAAGTCAACCCCTTTGGCTTCCAAGGCGTCCTTGACGTTGGCTTTGCCGATATTCTGTCCACCCGTCAACTGGGAACGCCCGCCCCCTGCACCCGTGGCGGTGGTGGGGGAGATTTCCGTCTGGAAGAAGCCCGCCGGCGTGCGGAATTTTTTGGTGAGCAGCTGTTTTCCAAGGCCTGGGGGAACAATGACAATGGCCACCGGGTCCACCCGGAAGGAGACGTTGGCCGCCTCCGTGACAAAACGCAGGGCGTCGCGGAGACTGACGTTGGAGAGCTCCAGATTCACCGGGTTGGGCTTGAATTCCCCGGCGGCAGCGGCAGGGTCCTCCGAGGTCGCCTGGTTCAACTGGATGACCATGTTGACCCCCTTGCGTTTGGGGTCCGCCTCCTCCGCATCGAGGACACGGCTGAGGTTGCCCAGATAATTGATGGCCGCGCTCAGTTCGGAATCCGTGAGTTTGATCTGGGGAATGATGATTTTATCGAGTTTTTTGTCCAACATCGAGGCGCGGTCCTGCACATCGGCAATGACAGCTTCCGGGACCCCATCCTTGCTCCCGCGACGCATGTCCTCGCTCCATTTGTCGCGGACCTGCCAGGCCCCGCGTTTATCCACAATTTCCTTGCCGGCATTGGCCGTTTTCATCTTGCGGTCATAGACACGTTCGATCCGCCGTGCCGCCGCGAGATTATCCGGGTCCTTGAGCAGGATTGCCTTGTAGGAGTCGAGCGCCTTTTCAAATTGTCCCGTATTGAAGTAGTCATCCCCGTTTTTGAAGAGAATCCCCACATCGTTCTGGCTCTTGAGAAATTCGGGGGTCAGGGCCGGGTTCATGTCCTTGGGTTTTTCCACCTTGGAGGCCGCCAGACGCGTGTCCCGGCCGACACGCTCGGCCATCTTCTTGGCCGCGGCATTTTCCGGATCCGCCTTCAGGGCTTCATCGGCGAAATTCTGGGCTTGGGCCATATCCCCGGCATTGATGGCCCCTTCCGCCTTGAATGTATAGGCGACGGCAATGCCATTGACCAGATTGGCGTAGGATTGTTGGGTGGCCGGGGAGGGTTGGCCGATCAGTTTTCTGGCCACATTAAAGCGTTCGAGCGCCTTGTCCGCTTCCCCCGCATTCAGAAACCGGTATCCGTCACCGACCAGGGCATCGGCTTTGATCAGGTCTTCCTCGCGTTTGACCACTTCCATTTCATCCAGGGCATAGGCACCGATATTGGGAGGGCCGGGGTCGGCGGGAGCCGGAGTGGGGGTGGCCGTATCAACCACCGGGGCCGGTTCGGACTCCACCGGAGCGGGGGCCGTAGGTTCTGCGGGGGCCGCTTCTGCGGGAGGAGCCGCCGGGGCTGGTTGCTCCTGCGCATGGAGAGCCAACAACATCCCGGCAACTGCCAGGGGTAAAAGATAAGCGATCCTTTTCATAATTTTTACGTCAGGATATGTGATTTTCTCAAGGGTTTCGTTTGATGCAAGAAACGTATTACTGTCTAATTGGTTAAATCTATTTTAAACTCTTCATTTCCAGCATCTTCGCGAATAGTAATATTTTTTTCATTGATGTCAATCACTTTATAAGTTTTTCCCATGAGTCGTAAAGTGCCTTTGGGTTCGACGATGATTTTCTTTTCTGATTCAACCGTGGCGAAGGGAAACTGAAGTTCCCCTTTGACCTTGCTGGCCACCTCTTCCTTCCCGTGGGTCAGGGTCAGTTCCACCCCGTCATCCCGGGTGATGATCAGTTCGGAGACATCCTTTTCGGAGGGAGTTCCCTGGGCATCCGTGGATTTGATGGTTTTTTTCGTGAACTTTTCAATTTTATAGGTGCCATCCGGGCCCTTGGAGGATTCCCCGGCCTTGAGAAACTCGGTTTTGTAGCGGGGCTTGGACGAGCCGGACTGACTGATGGCGCGGTTGATCTGGTAGGAAATTTCCCCGGCCATTTCGTTGTAACTTTTGAAGAGGATCAGAAAGTCCTCCTTGATGAAACGGTTGTATCTGAGTTTGGTCGCCCAGTCGGGGTGGAACTTGGAGTCCACCGGGCTGGTTTCCTGCTGGGTGCGGACAAACCAGTCGTATTCCTCCTTGTTGGAAAACCTGTCGTTATCCGGGTCCTTGATGCCGATACCCTCCTCCTTCGGAAGCTGGTACCGGTCGAGCCAGTTGAAGGGGATGCCATCGACCTCCTCCTTATCCGGGTCGACCATTTTGAGTTCCTTGGTGAGGGGATCAAATTTGAGCTGATTGGCCACAAAGACCTGGTGACCTCCCTTGCCATCCCTGATGTCGCGTTCCACGGGAGCCGGTTTGCGGAGGGAGTCGATCGCCGGGATGAAAGGCTCCAGACTGATGGGTTTGAACTGTTTGCCCGAGGTTTCACCGGGGATCGGGGTTTTCTGGTAGGACGACTTGAAGGAGCCGTACTGGAGGAACGCCCACAGACTGACCAGAATCAGGATCAGCAGCATCGCACAGAGGGCGATATTCGGGGTTTCCCGTTTGAGATCGAGGGCCATGGTCTAGGGGGTGTTGGGGTTCTGGGGGTTGGTTTTCGGACCCGGAGCCGGGGGTTTGATGAATTCAATCAGGACAAAGGTGATCTGGATGTCGAATCGGTACTTGTTTCCAAAGACGATGAAGGGGCCCGTGTATTTTTTGACCGTATGCTCGTTGAGGGCGGATTCGACCGTGTATACCGTGATGTTTTCATTTTTGACCTGGAGGGATTTGACCACAAAGACGTTTTTGGAGAGAGCCAGGAAATTGAGCAGTTTTTGAAGGGACACGATGTCGCCGGAAAAATTCAGCGTGAAGGGGATTTCCCGGTAACCCTTGGCTTCATGGGTCGTCACCCTCAGATCCGAGAGTTTGGCCCCCGTCGTGCCTCCACCCCCGCCCGATTCGTTGGCAAAATTGACCCGTTGGATTGATTTGAGGTCGGTGATGCCCGATTCCGCCAGTTTCCGGAGGACCAGATTCAGGACGGAAATCTGGGTGTTGAGCAGGCCCGTATTCTGGGAATCGGGCAGAATGTTGCGGTACATTTCAAAACTGAAGCCGTAGTCGGCCGGGATTTTGATTTTGGCCGTGCGGTAGAGCCGGTCCATTTCGTTGGCAAAATCGTTGGCCTGGTTTTTGAAGACAATCGGTTCCGTGACCCCGGTCACGATGTCCGGGTTGTTGTACTCGCTGAGCAGCGAGGAGGTGAGGGAATCAATTTCCAGCGCATTGGCTTTGACCGCCTTGATGTTTTTCTGGTCCGGGTAGAGCAGGCCGGGGGCAATCAAGGGCTCGATCTGGGCGCGGGTCGCCTGCAGATCGGCGTCCGTCTGGGCAAGGGAGGTGCCGGTCCAGTTGATCAGCACAAAGCCCACGACCGTCAGTGCCACCGTGAGGGCGGCAAGGATCGCGATTTTTTTGTTTTTCTTGAGAAAGTCCATGGCGGGTCAGGGTGCGGATTTGGCGGGGGCGTCGGGAGAGGATTTTTCCGGTTTCAGGATTTCCATCACGGAGGGGGGTCTGATGGCCACCCTGATTTGGAAGCTGTACACCAGATCGGACGATTTGGGGGCCTTCAGGTCGACGATGGCCTTGTTGACGTCGGGGATTTCAAAATATCGGGACTTGGCGAGGGCCTGGACGAATTCGTACACCAGATTTTCGCGGTTTTCGCCGTCCTTTTTGCGTTCGGCCACACACAGGCCCTCGATCAGGTAAACCGCTGGGGCCTCCGCCGCCGGGGCGGGAGGCGTGCTGCCCGGTCTCCCGGGCCGTGGCGCAGCCCTGCCGGGCCCGGTCGTCACCGGCGGGGTGGTGGGAGCCAGTCTTTCGCCCGTCGGCCTGAACTGGGTGATCCACATGTTGGCGTGGATGTTTTGGTTCAGTTCGTTGAGGACATTGACCCAGTGGTTTTTCTGATTCAGGGTCGTGAGGGTCTGGTCGAGAAGGGCCTTGGCGGATTCCAGCTTTTTGGATTCGGCCTCGAGACTGGATTTGTTTGCCTGCAGGGTTGCAAGGGTTTCCTGGGCCGTGGCCAGGTCCGCCGATTTCATATTCCACTGCATGAAGAGCAGGAGCCAGTAGACAAAGATGGCCGTGACGACGGCGGCGGCGGCAAACAGGTAGACGGGAAATTTGCGTTTTTCCTCGCGGTCGGCCAGGACCGAGGAGGGCTCGAGATTGATTTCCACCGGGCAGGTGACCACCTGGCGGAGGGCCAGACCGACCAGTTCCCCCAGCAGGTAGGAGGATTTTTCGAGGTCGGGCTGGATTTTGTCGGCCACCGCCACCTTTTGGAGCGGATTGAAAAAGTCCACCGGGACATTGAGCTTTTCCTTGAAAAACTGGGGGGCGTAGGGGCAGGAGGCCGTGCCGCCGCACAGCAGAATCTGGTCCGGACTGTGGCCGCCCTGCTGGGACTTGAAGAAGTTGACCGAACGGAAGATTTCCGCATGGAGTTTGGTCATGCCCTGGCGGAGGATTTTGGACAGACGCGCCACCTCGGGATCCTTCGGGTCCTCGTAGGCCCCGCCCAGGCCGACAAACCCCTTGGTTTTTTTGAGGCGTTCGGCCTCCGGGAAGCTGATCTGGAACTCGGAGGCGATCATCTGGGTGAGGTTGTTGCCGCCCAGCTGGATGTTGCGGCAGAAAAAACGGGTGGGTTCGACAAAGACCAGGTTGGTGGTGGTCGCCCCCACATCGATGAGCAGCGTGCATCCGGCGGTATGCTCGTAATTGTACTGGTACGCGTTGTAGAGGGCCAGGGCCGAGACATCGGTGACCAGCGGATTGAGTCCGCACTGACGGAGCATGGCGTAATGGCTTTCGATGATCTCGGATTTGACGGCCAGCAGGGCGACCTCCAGTTCAAACCCGCCCTCCTGCCCGATCATCTGGTAGTCCCACGCCACCTGGTCGATCGGAAAGGGCACGTTCTGCTGGGCTTCGTACCTGATGATCTGCTTGATCTTTTCAGGCTTGTCGATGGGGGGCAGCTTGATGAACTTGGTAAAAACCGACTGCGCCGAGATCGCGTAGTAGATGCTTTTGTTGCGGATGTTGTTTTCCTTGAAAATGGAGATCAACGCCTGCGTGGTCTTGTCCCGGACCTCCTCCTCCTTGGCCGCCGGGTCCAGATTCAGGTCGGAGAGGAAAAAGCGGTTGAGGCTCAGGCCCGTCCGGGTGCGCATGAATTCGCCCACCTTGACGGCTCCGGCTCCCAGATCCACTGCGATGACGCTGTCGTTGGCCATAGGCTCGGTTGGTAGGGGTGCGGGAAACTACTGGACGGGTTTGATCATGTTCAATGCATCCCAGGCGGCGGGCTGCCAGGGGGTCTGGTTCTTGTTGAGAATCAGGCCGGTGACCGGCGCAATCTGGTTTTTCCAGGAAAGATCGGACATCATTTTTTTGTCGTTGCAGAAGGAGTCCTTGACGATGCCGCCGACCAGGATTTCGACAAAGACAAAGCAGGTCTGTTTCGAGGTGAAGCGCGATTCCCCCCCGTAGCGTCTGACCACGTTGGGATGGAGGAATGCCATCGAGTTGTGGCCCTGACCGTCAAACACATCAATGAGGGTCTGCCCCCCGGTGAGCATGTCGTAACATTCCAGACCTTTTTTGCCGTCGGCCTTTTTGGTGGGGCTTTCGATTCCCACATAGTATTTGACCTCCACCTCCGGGGTGAATTTTTCCTCATTGATGACCTTCGCATCACGAGCCGGCTGGGAATCGAACTGGACAAGGACTTTGACCCAGTTCCTGCCGATGGACGGGTCCGAGTTGGCCCCCTGGATGGCGGGACCCGCCGGATTGGGCAGCGAATCAATTTCCACCCGACGAATCAGAAAATCATTCCCGGCATTCTGAGCCTGAAGTGTGTTGGCTGAGATCAAAGCAGCAAAGAGAGGAATCATAATGCACGCTATTTGTCTGATTTTGTTGGACATACAGTTCCTCTGCTTCTTTTGGTAAAAATATTTGTAACCCTACGTTTTCTCAATGTCAGGGTCAATAAAATAAATTATGAAATCAAAACTTTTACAAGTCTTTCTTGCGTCAAACTGGGGGCTTGACTATATGGGTGCATGCAAAATTCCGAATCAATCGACGTTCAGTACGTGGCCCAGCTGGCGCGGCTGACACTGACCGTGGAAGAGGCGCAATTGTTCCAGTCCCAGCTTCAAAATGTCCTATCCTACGTGGAGGAGCTTAATACGCTGGATGTGAAGGACGTTGAGCCCACAGCACACGCCATCCCACGCTTTAATGTTTTTCGTGAGGACACGATCAAAGACTCATTCCCCTCCGAGGTGGCGCTGCAAAATGCGCCTCAAAAAAATAACGACCTGGTTGTGGTTCCGAAAATCATCGAACAAAACGTCTAATTTATTCCCATTATGTCACTTGCATCTCTCACGATCCACGAGCTTCGGGACAAATTGCGCCGAAAGGAGATTGAATCGGCCGATATTGTACAGGACCTTTTTAAACGAATGGATACTGTCGAGCCAAAGGTTGGTGCCTACAACTCGCTTGATCGTGAAAATGTAATTAAATTATCAAAATCGTCAGTTTTTTCTGATAATTTTAAACTTTCAGGAATACCAATAACGATAAAGGATAATATTAATGTATTAGGCGAACCTTGTACGTGTTCCTCCAAAATACTTTCCAAAGGTTATGTGTCACCCTATGACGCGACCGTGTCCCGCAAATTGCGTTCGGAGGGAGCAGTGTTTTTTGGAAGGGCCAATATGGATGAATTTGCCATGGGTTCCTCCACCGAAAATTCCGCCACACAAAAAACCCGCAATCCGTGGGACCTGGACCGCATCCCGGGGGGCTCCAGTGGAGGCTCGGCCGCCGCTGTGGCAGCGGATCTGACCATTGCCGCACTCGGTTCGGACACCGGTGGCTCCATTCGCCAGCCCGCCGCCCTGTGTGGGGTTGTGGGGTTCAAGCCGACCTATGGACGGGTCTCGCGTTACGGCTTGGTCGCCTTTGCCTCTTCGCTGGACCAGATCGGTCCGCTCACTAAGGATGTGGAGGATGCAGCCCTGCTGGGGGAGGCCCTTTTTGGAAAGGATCCGATGGACACCACCTCGGTGGACGTGGAGGTGCCGGACCTGGTGTCGGGTTTAAAGGACGGCGTCAAGGGCATGAGACTGGGTCTGCCGCGCGAGTATTTCATCAAGGGCATTGATCCCGAGGTGGAGTCCGCCGTGCGTGCGGCGGTCCGGCAATACGAATCGCTTGGGGCGGAAATTGTGGAGGTGGATCTGCCCCATACCCGGTATGCCGTGGCCACCTATTACATCATCGCCACCGCCGAGGCCTCCGCCAATCTCGCCCGGTTTGACGGGGTGCGATACGGCGACCGTGTGCCCGAGGCGGCCAACATTCTGGAGATGTACGGAAAAACCCGTGCGGCGGGATTCGGTCCGGAGGTCAAACGCCGCATCATCCTGGGCACCTATGTCCTCAGCTCCGGGTATTACGACGCCTATTATCTGCGGGCGCAAAAGGTCCGCACACTCATCCGCCGTGATTTTGAGAACGCGTTCCAAAAGTGCGATGCGTTGATCACCCCCACATCTCCCACCGCGGCCTTCAGGGCGGGGGAAAAAACAGCCGATCCGCTCCAGATGTACCTGGCGGATATCTTCACCATCGCCGTCAATCTCGCCGGCAACTGTGCCCTGTCACTCCCGTGCGGGTTCACCTCCGGCGGGCTTCCGATCGGGATGCAGATCATCGGCAGGGATTTTGATGAAAAGAATCTGCTTCGCATCGCCGCCGCCTACGAGCAGTCGACCCAGTGGCACCAGCGTAGGCCAGCACTCTGAACACCTCCCGCAGACTTGTCCCGGATGGCTTGCTCGCGATTTATCGGAGTTCGGGATATCACGGATAACACAGATTCTTTTTTGAAAAACCGGCAACCGGCAACCGGCAACCGGCAACCCGCAACCCGCAACCCGCAACCCGCAACCGGCAACCCGCAACCGAGAACCACACTCAACGCCCAACGTCCATCAGCTCTGGCTCAGACGTTTGGCGGGGGCGTCAAAAAACAGTTCGTGGGCCTGGGTGAGCAGGCCCGGGATTTCCTCGGCAAACGGACTCTTTTCGAGGGCCTGGGCATAATGGTGCGGTTCACGGGCCATTTCGCCCGGGAACCAGTGACCCCCGCCGCCGCTCAGAAGGTTGTAGCGCATTTTGCCCCAGTCCACGAGGTCAAGTCCCCGGGCATAGGTCGACAGGCGGAGGATTTCCTTGATATTGACCTGTGCCGGGGCCTCTGTGTACTCGGGCAGACCCTCCGTCCAGCGTTCGCACCAGAGCTGACCCAGGCGGTTGGCCATTTCCGTGCGGAGACGGGTCTCGATGGGGGCCACCATCCGGGCGCGGATATCGTAAAATTTGAGGGCTTCGATGTGTTCATCAAAGTCCGAGGGTTTGGCCGCCCCCAGGCTCAGGGTATGGACTTCATCGCGGCACAGGCAGTACAGGTCATTGAACTGCATGGGGGTCAGCGGCTGGCACAGGTCCCGCAGGAGCGGGGGAGGGGCATAGAGTTTCCCCCCCTTGTCGTTGGGGCTGATGATAAACACACCCATGTCCTGCTTTTTGGCCTCCACCACGGAGGGCCAGTTGAGGTCATTGACAAAGTACCAGTGCAGATTCACGTAGTCGAATTCGCCCGAGGCACAGGCCTGGGTGATGACCCCCTCGGTGGCGTGGGTGGAAAATCCGATGAACCGGCAGCGTCCCTCGCGCTGGATTTTGCGGGCCTCCTCCAGACAGCCCCCCTTGCGGAGGGACCAATCCAGCAGCTCCGCATTGTTGATGCCGTGCAGGGAGAGCAGGTCCACATGGTCGAGCCGGAGCCGCTCCATCGAGGTTTCAAACGTCTCACGGAATTCCCGGGCCGTGGGGAAGGGGGTGACCTTGGTCTGGACGATGAGTTTCCCGCGCGGAAGCTTCGGCAAAATGCGGCCCAACTGGATTTCCGAGGAACCGTAACCCCGGGCGGTTTCAATGTGGTTGATGCCCAGCGCGAGCGAGCGGTGGACGCAGGCCTCGACGTTTTCCTGGCTTTCCCGGGAAATCCGGTCCCAGGGGTCATCGGTCCAGCTTTGCTGATACCGCATGCCGCCGCAGGAAAAGACGGGCATGTCCAGATTGGTCCGGCCGAAACGACGGGTGATCATTGGACGGAAGACTACCGCACTCCGGGGCGGGATGACCAAGGATTTTTTGAGGGGATTTTCCGGCGCCGACCCGCTCCCCGGGATCGGCTCAAACACTGGTATTTTGACGTATTTTCAATTTTTTAAGAAAGAGAATGTCATAAAAGTATCAAAAATGGACTGATTTGGTCCAAAAACGGTCAATGTTGGATTTGCGTCCCGGCGGATCTGGCGGTAGGGTTTCTCCATTCGCATCCACCAACCCGGAGTCCCGTTTTATGAGTCTCAAAGGATATCAATCATACAAAGGTCTGCCCTTCGTGGCGGGAATTGCCAAGTTTGAACACGCCATGTCGCCCGGCATGTCCGTTGAGGAATGCGTGCTCCGTCTCAAGCGTTTTCATTACACGCTCAAACGGGTGCATGAGATCATGACAGCCCGGATCACTGCCGAGCCGATTTACGAGATCAAGACCGCCTTCAGTCTGCATGCGTATCTGGCCAGCGAACATGTCTCGGCCATCCGCAAACGGATCAGTGAAATGCGCGAACCGCCCCTGGGACTGGATGTGGTGCCTGACGCGGCGCTGGAGGTTCTGTTTGATGAGATCCTGTGCGCCCCCTCAACGCAGGAACTCATCTGGGGTCTGTATGGCGTGGTCCTTCCGGCCCTGAAAGAATCCATGGAAAAATACATGGCCGAAACGAGTCCGCTCGCCGACCATCCCTCCTACCGTCTGTGCAAGATCGCCCTGCTTGAGATCAATGAGATCAATGACTACGGCACGCAGGCGGTCGGATCGCTCGTCGATGCGGAGGCCCGTGGGCGGATGAAACATTTTGCGGAGGTCCTTGAGACCAACCTCGTGGCGGCAGGGGGCATTGATGGCACCGGCGAGAAATCCGACAGAAAGTCCGAGCGTTTTTATTCGGTCAAACCCTACGAGTACCAGCGTGTGCCCAAACGCGACGAACGCTGGAAGGATTCCTACAACCAGGGGGTCAATGCCGAGGTGTTCCTGTACGATCCGAAGTATCCGGCGCAGGTCAAGACACTGATGATGTTTTTCAAGCGGATCCGCGAAATTGATGTGCCGGAAATGATGGCCAGCATCATCACGGAGACCAAGGGAAAGCCCTGGGGATATTACAACGACATGAGCCGCCAGCTCTGGGACGAGGCACGCCACTCCATGATGGGCGAGGTCGGTTTTGTGAATCTGGGCATCGACTGGACCAAAATCCCCGTCAACATGACCTGGGCGCTGGGCCTGAACACCCAGCTCAAGCCGATGGAACGGCATGCGGTGCTGTATTTCATCGAGCAGGGGCTCATGCCCAAAACCGGCAAACGTCACGAGTGGGAGGTGGCCATGGCCTCGGGCAACGGGTTAAGCCGGCTGTTCCAGGACTTTGACTGGGCCGACGAGGTGTTGCACGCCCGCATTGGGCGCGACTGGTACGTGAGCGATTTCAAGGATGCCACCGAGGCCATTGAGTATGGCGACAAATGCTGGAGCCGGGTTCTTCTGGATTGGAACCAGTGGAAAAAGGAGGGCCTGACCGAACACCGCAACTGGTGGCCCGAGATATACACGGAGGCCTGCAGAATCTGGGGTCTCCAGCCCGATCCTGAAATCCTGGCCTACGACACCACCTACGAGAAGGTGCGGCCCGATCTGAAGAATATCGCCGTTTCCGGCTGAGCGGCCCGGAGGGTAATCGCCGATTGGCCCAGACGAACAGGGATTTTTTCTGGGATAAAAAAAATGGTCGGGCCGGAGGGATTTGAACCCTCGACCTTTTGAACCCCATTCAAACGCGCTACCAAGCTGCGCTACGGCCCGACGAAGGGTTTCCCGAGGTCATCGGGAGGGGGAAGCTAAGACGAATTGGACGGGTTTGTAAATGGTAATTTCGGGCAATCAACCGGGAAGCCTGCGAAGCGGGAAACGCCCTGGGAGATTCGGATGGTTCGGGATGTCGCAGAGGGGGGCCGCGGATTCCGCCGATGGCACGGATGGGAGAAGGAGAATGCCTGCAATGCGAAGGGCCGGATGATTGAGAAGCGGGTAACGCGGGCGCCCACGCCTCCGTTCCGGAATCGGACGCAGAAGGAAAGGAATCTGAAACATCCGTGTTATCCGCGATATCGACCGACTCCACGCCCAACATCTTCCACACGTGAAAACATTTTGACTCCGGCCAGGAAGCCTGCGATTTTCTCCTTCGCAGTCCCCCTCACCCGGCAGCCGTTGAGGCATGGCAGGAAAATATCAATCATCATTGTGGCACACGCTCTCTATCTTCCAGAGGTCCGATGGGACGGCAGCCGTGAAATGCGGGGCAAATGGATCCGTCCCAGCCTCAGCCAGTCACCACGATCCGTGGTCATGGCGTTCCGGCTGGAGATGGATTCCCTCCAGGACCGGGTTCTCCCGGTTTGTGTGACAGCGGATCAGAGATTCCGACTGTTTGCCAATGGTCAGCGGATCGCGGAGGGCCCCGAACGCGGGGATTTGAACCATTGGTACTATCACGAGGCAGGCATTCCCCTGCGGCAGGGATCGAATGTTCTGGTCGCCCTTGTCTGGTGGATCGCCCCGGAGGACTTTCCGGCCTATGCGCAGGTGACCCTCAATCCCGCCTTTTGGATCATTTCCCGGAATCCCGGAGACTCTGTTCTTGTGGACTCCGGTCTTGCCCCGTGGACCGGCAGCCTCCTGAAGGGATACACTTTTTCGGATCCCGAAATGTGCTGGGGTCCGGGCGGCAAAATGCGTCTGGATACCCGGCTGCTGGGCCCGGGTCTTGAGGAGGGGACAGGGGTTGAATGGGGGCCGGTTGAAATTCTCAGGGACCTTGTGGTTGACCAGGATGCCAACAACTATGACTCTTTGAGATTGCTGCATCCTCCCCTGCTGCCCCCGATGCGGAGAAAACCGGTCCAATGTGGGAGAGTCAAAGCCTTTCAATCCGTGACGTCCTGGGAGACCCGGACCCTTGTGGTGGATACGGGGGATATCACATCCGTCGCTTCTGCGGACCGCCTTTTTGAGGGGTCTGCCGGTGCCTTTACCTTTGCGCCGCACGGGCGGTGGCGTCTGATTGTGGATTTGGAGGACTATTTGTGCGCCTATCCGATCCTGGAGGTCAGTGGCGGGCGAAATGCCCGTGTCCGTTTGTCCTGGGCAGAGGCACTCTTCCGGGAGCCCCGTGATGAGGCCGGCTTGAAAACCAATCGGTCCGAGTGGAAAGGCCTTTATTTTGTCGGCGCGGGCGATGAGTTTGTGTGTGATGGCACCCTCCGGCGGTGCGTGAGCCCCCTGTGGTGGGAGTGTGGTCGGTGGCTGGAATTGACCGTTGAAACAGACGCGGAACCGCTGACCCTGCATGCGGTCCGTTTTGATCAGACGGGATATCCGACCGAGTACGATTTCCAGCTGCATGGCGAGGATGCCCGCCTTCCGGGTTTTGTTTCCCTGGCACTCAAAACCCTTGAGAACTGCCGGCACGAAACCTTCCTCGACTGCCCGTATTACGAGCAGCTCATGTATTTTGCCGATACCCGGCTTCAAATGCTCTGCACCTTCGTCACAGGCCGGGATGACCGTCTGGTGAAAAAGGCCATGGACATGTACCGGGCCTCTCAACGGACCTGTGGCAGTCTCGGTGGTTCCCGGCATCCGTCCCGGGTGGTGCAGATGATTCCGACCCATTCCCCGGTCATCATTGAGATGCTCCATGATTACATGATGTGGCGGAACGACCCGGACTTTGTCAGAAGCCATCTCGGGACCCTGCGGACCCTCCTGAATGAACTGACGGACTGGATCGGGGCGGACGGGCTGGTCCGAATCCGAAGGGGATGGGCGTTTGTGGATTGGGTTGAGGGGTGGACCCACGGGGTTCCTCCCGGTGCGGAGCAGGATGTCTGTGGAATCTTCAATTGGTATGTGATTCTCGCCCTGGGTAAGGCCGCCCTCATTGAGCAGACCGTCGGGGATCCGGAAATGGCGCAGAGAAACAGACGTCTGGCGGTCGGACTGGCCGCACAGGCGAAAAAAACATTCTGGTCGGAATCCCGGGGACTGTACGCCGATGACCGGAACCATTCCAGTTTCAGCCAGCATGCCCAATGTTATGCCCTTCTGAGCGGTCAGCTGGCGAGCGGGGAACAGGCACCGCTTGCCTCCCGGATGATGGCGGACCCGTCTCTGCACAAGGTCTCCCTCTTCTTTCGGCACAACCTCTTTGAAGCCCTCGCACTCTCGGGCAAACCCGAAATGATCCGCGCCCCCATGGAGGAATGGTTGGGTCTGGAGTCGCACGGATTCAAAACCCTGCCGGAAACATGGCCCCCGACGCGGTCCGATTGCCATGCCTGGTCGGCCCATCCCCTGTACCATCTGTTTGCCACCGCGGGCGGGATCCGGCCCGCCAGCCCGTTTTTCAAGTCTGTTCGTGTCAGTCCCCAGGTTTCCCTTTTCGGAAAGATGACCCTTCGGATGCCTCATCCCGAAGGCAGCATGGAATTGAGATGGTTGCCGGACGGGAAGTGGTTGGTGACGGCCCCCCCGGGAATCGGTGTCCTGACCGGACGGGAAGTGGTTGGTGATGTCCGCTAGAGCGTCGTCCCGGCCAGAAGATGGATACACCAGAGATTCTGGGTGGACAGGAGGCGGGGGATGAATCCATGATGGATCGCATGAAACGCTCAGATCAAAAAGTCGTTCTGATTTCCGGGGCCGGACGCGGGTTGGGGGCCGCCTTGGCGGCGCATTTTGCGGAGGGGGATTGGAGGGTTGTCGGCCAGTATCACCGGAGTCGGCCCCGGTTGGCCGCGCCGCATTTTGCGGTGAAGGCGGACCTTTCACGGGAGGCAGGGGCGAGGAAGGTCGTGACGGAAACGGTCCGACGATTCGGGAGGATTGATGTCCTGATCAACAATTCCGGAGTGTATCATCCGAAGGGGATCGACCGCTTGACAGAGGGGGAATGGATGGAGGGGCTCCAGACCACCGTCAGTGCCACTTTTTTTCTGACCCGGGCCGCCCTGCCGCATCTGCGAAAGACGCGGGGGCGGGTGGTCAATATTGGCGACTCCAGCTGCGAGAGACTCGGCAAACGGGACCTGTCGCTTTCGTACCATGTCGGCAAAACCGGCGTGTTGCTGGCGACACGGGCCTTTGCGCATGCCGAAGCCCGGCGGCGGGTGACCGTCAACATGGTTTCCCCCGGCATGCTCGAAAACAGCGTGGGCAAACCTCCCGCCTCCCGCATGCCCATGGGCCGGTTCGGGCAATTTGCGGATGTGATCGGGGCCGTTGATTATCTGCTTTCACCCGGGGCGGAATACGTGACCGGGAGCAACCTCATTGTCGGGGGAGGCTGGAACCTGTGAGCCGCTGCTCGTGGGTTCCCTGACGGATACAAAAAGGCCGACACGCTGGCCAGGGCAAACGGTCAGTAAAAAGGCTTTCGAAAGTGGGCCGGTGGCCCCGCTGGCGAATCCTAGGCGGCGGCGACCCTGCTGCGGGCGGCGACGGACTCGAAATCCTGCGCGGGGATTTCCACCTGGAAGGAGCAGCGGTAGAGGCCGGAGGTCCGTTCCTCGTTGCGGATGATCGGGTAACCGAGGACTTTTTGGAAGAGCTGCTGTTCGAGATTTTTGACAATCGGGTACTGTTCGGCGATTTCGAGGACCGGGGAATTGAACTCCACGATTTCCACCGAATTGTTTTCCTGGTTGATGAGAACCTCGCTCATGTAGCCATCCAGATCGCGCATTTCCGCGAACTCCGTGATGCGTTGGGCGATGTCCTGGGCCTTGATCCTTTTGAGGTAGTTTTCCGCGTAGCCCTGGTAAATGACAAAAAGAATGCGTTCGGCGGCGTTGGGCCCGAACATCTTGGTGGAGGCCAGGAGAATCTCGGTGGTAAACTCCGTATAGAAGGTCGGGAAAAATTCCTGGGCGAGGGGAGTCAGACGGTAGGCCTTTTCGGGGCGGCCCATTCCCTTGGGACGGCGCCAGCAATCGAGGTAACCGTCCTTTTCGAGAGCGATGCAGTGCTGTTTGACACCCATGTACGAGAGGCCGACTTTCTGACACAGTTCCGCCACAGAAAGACCATTGCTTTTTTTGATCGCACAGAGAATCTGGTATTTCTGGCTTTTGGCAACCCGGCGTAACAAGCGACTTTTCATTGGAAGTTATGTAGTAATTGTTGAAGGGGGATTCAAGTGAAAATTATGATTGGAATCAATTTTTTAAGTAAAAATTAGTTTGACAATACCTAAACTCCTTAACGGAGGAGTTTTGTTGGGAAATGCTTCAATGCCGTGACAGAGCCGCTTTCCGAACATGTCGAAAAACCATAACAGTTTTTACGTGGAAGACCACATAAATTTTGGTTTGGGGGGCTGGAGCGTGGGCGAAGTGGGGGTAAAATTATGGGATTGACCTTTTTAGGAAGTCTGGAATAGTTCGAGGCCGTCAACCCAAACCTTAAAAACCGAGACAATTGTGACCTTTAAAACTGTACTCCTGGCCGGGTTTTCCGGTCTGATGCTGACGGGGGTTTTGCCCGCCCAGCAGGCCAACTCTTACAACACCTCGACCCTTCGAAACGCCAATTCCGGGCTTTATGCCGGGGCGGACACCTCCAAGCGGATGCGGGCGGTGGCGGTGCGTGAGGAGAAATTCACTTTCACCCTGTTGACTGAAAACGACGGGGCCCTGTGGAATCCCGGCGGCAACGACAAATGGTATTCCTTCGGTGTGGGCACCTATTTCACCCATCAGCCCCAATTTGCGGCGGATTTCTGGAGTGTGATGCCCTTCAACGATTATTTTTCAAAAAACAATGCCAGCTTTGGGGCGGGCTACCGTTTTACGATCCAGGGGTACACACCTGAGAACAAAACCATCGCCTTTCCGCAGCCGGCCGATCACAGTTACGCGGGGGTGATGATGGTGGGCATGAACTTCCAGCGGGCCACCGAACACGACCAGGATTTTCTGGAATTTGCCGTGGGCACGACCGGGCAGCCCAGTCTGGCGCATCAGTTGCAGAACTGGGTCCACAGCTGGAGCAACAACGGTCAGTCCCAGGGATGGGGGCAGCAGGTCCGTCAGGAATTCGGATTTGATGTCACGTACGGACACAAGTGGAAGGGCGAGCTGTACCGCGCCGGGGATAACTTTGGCATACAGGCCATTCCCCGTGTCGCCGCGACGGCCGGGACATTCCATCGCAATATCGTTGCCGGGAACACCTTCCGACTTGGATGGAACCTGCCGGATGATTTTGGGATGGGTCGCATGAGCGATCTGGGTTCGGCCACGGGCGCGAAAAACGACGCCGACTTTGGCGGGTATTTCTTTGCCACCTTCCAGGGGCGTGCCGTCGAGCACGACATTGCCATTGATGGCAGCGATTTCCGTGGGACCATCGTTCGGCAAAAAGTGGAACCGCTTGTCGGTGAGCTTTCTCTGGGTGCGGCGGTGTATCTCTGGAAAAACTTCGAGGTTTCCTATGCCTGGACCGCCTACACCAAGGATTGGAAGGCGATGCCCAAGGACTATTACCAGTACGGGGCTTGGAACCTGAAATACAGCTGGTAACCCGGGGCGCCCCGGCGCAGGGGGAATGGAGGAAAAATCCCTGTTGGATCGGGGTCTGTCATGGGTTACTCTCCTGCCATGATCAACGGCATTATTTTCGACATGGACGGTGTGTTGTGCGATTCGGAACCGTTTATCAGCGAGGCGGCGGTGCGGATGTTTCGTGAAACGTATGGGGTTGCAGTGCAGCACGCGGATTTTCTTCCTTTTGTGGGTACTGGTGAAAACCGGTTCATTGGCGGCGTGGCCGAAAAATACGGGGTATCCGTGCAGATTGAGAGGGACAAGGCGCGGGTGTACGCCATTTATCTGGAGATCATCCGCGGACGGCTCGAACCCCTGCCGGGTGTGCTGACCTTCGTGCAATCCTGCCGGACCCGGGGACTGAAGCTGGCCGTGGCCACGAGTGCCGATCGGATCAAGATGGATGGGAATCTGGCCCAGATCGGTTTGCCCGTGTCGAGTTTTGACGTGGTGGTGACCGGCAGCGACATCGCAAAAAAGAAACCCGATCCGGAAATTTTTCTGACCGCCGCGCAAAGGATGGGATTGCCCAACAGTGCGTGCCTGGTTATCGAGGACGCTGTCAGTGGCGTAAAAGCCGGTGTGGCCGCCGGGTCACCGTGCCTGGGGATCACCACCAGCTATCCGGCAGAGGCCCTGCGGGAGGTGGGGGCCAAATGGACCGCGCCGGACCTGGCGCATTTCCCGGCGGGAATCCTATGAGGCTGTGACCGGATGCAGAGGGCGCAGATCAAGGGCCACAAAAAACACAAAATGCCCAAAAGGTTTTGGCCCAACCGTACGGGCCCCAATCCATTCATGATTCCTGACACCATTGATGAATGATATCCGGTCTTAAATTGGATGCACCTGCCTTCGCCCCGACGACAGCGGGTCGGGGAGGAATACTTTCATCCTCAAAAGGAACGAACCCATCCGTGTTTGATCGGTGTTTCATCCGTGGCTCTCAAAGGGTCTGGTGAAATCGGAAGCCACGGATGAAACACCGATCAAACACGGATTTTGGGGGATGCTTTACAAGGCAGAGTCCGTGATGACTCCCTCTTTGTGTTCTCCGGGATATGCGAGTGAATTGTGAGCCTTATTGTGGCGCAAACAATCAGCATTCGGCGATTCCAGCTTTGGATTTTTTCAAGTCTGACCGCGTTGAAACTGGAGCAAATGAAAGCCATTTATTTTTACGCTTTAAAACATAAAAAACCACAACTTATATGGTAAAAAGATATTCACAGCACAATAGATTGTGGTTTTTGGATGAATTAGGCATTGCCAGCGGCAACGATTTTGCGTAGTCTTTCCCTCTTCAAAAACACACAGAATTGACCTTTTCTATGCCTGCAAAAACCGATGCCGTTCTCGACGAAGCCTCCAACGAAAACACGAAGATCGATGCCGCTTACGATGCTTCCAAATTAGGCCAGCTCAAGGGCCTGGAAGCGGTCCGGAAAAAGCCGGGGATGTATATCGGTGGGACCGATGAACGGGCGTTGCATCATTGTGTTTCCGAGGTGTTGGACAACTCGATCGACGAACATCTGGCCGGGCATGGTTCGACCATTGAGCTGACCATTCATGTGGACGGATCGCTTTCGATTCGCGACCAGGGTCGAGGCATCCCGGTGGATATCAACAAGGACAGTGGTCTGCCCGGTGTGGAGCTGGTGCTGACCACGTTGCATTCCGGCGGCAAGTACGGTCAGGGCGGCTACAAGTTTACCGGGGGCACGCACGGGGTGGGCGCAAAATGCGTCAACGCGGTCTCCGAATGGTTTGAGGTGGAGGTCTCCCGGGATGGCAAGGTGTACCACATGGGATTTGAGCGTGGAAAAACCGTCAAAAAGCTGGAGGTCATCGGGAAGTCCAAAAACACCGGGACGCTGATCACCTTCATGCCCGACGCGGAGATCTTCCGGGAGACCATTGTTTTCAAGGCCGAGACCGTGATCAAGCGTCTGCGTGAACTGGCCTTTTTGAACAAGGGCCTGGAAATGGTCTTTGTCGACGAGCGTGAACCCGAGTCCCAGCCGCAGCGGTTTCTTTTCAAAAACGGGATTGAGGAATACGTCAAGCAACTCAATGCCAGCAAGGAGCCGATCCATCCCAAGCCCATTTCGATCCATCGCCAGACCAAGGCCCAGAATTCCGAGAAGGAGGTCGAGGTGCATCTGGAGGCGGTCATCCAGTACAACGACAGTTACAACGAGCAGGTCCTGTGTTTCACCAACACCATCCACAATCCGGATGGCGGCACGCATCTTTCCGGATTCCGCACGGCACTGACCCGGTCGATCAACCAGTACGCGAAGTCCAACAATCTGCTCAAGGAAAAGGACCCGACCATTTCCGGGGACGACGTGCGCGAGGGGCTGACGGCCGTCATTTCGATCCTGCACAGCGATCCGAAGTTTGAGTCCCAGACCAAGGTCAAGCTTCTCTCTCCCGAGGTGGACAGCCTGGTGTCCTCCGCCACGTATGAAGGGCTGATGAGTTATTTTGATGCGAATCCCTCGATCGCCAAGAAGATCGTGGACAAGGCCATGACCGCCGCCCGGGCGCGCGAAGCGGCACGCAAGGCGCGCGAGGCCGTGCGCAAGACCGCCATGACCGGCGGGGGATTGCCCGGCAAGCTGGCGGACTGTTCGGATCGGAATCCGGAAAACTGCGAAATTTACATTGTGGAAGGTGACTCCGCCGGTGGATCCGCCAAACAAGGCCGTGACCGTCGTTATCAGGCGATTCTCCCGATCAAGGGAAAAATCATCAATGTCGAGAAGGCGCGCCTGGACAAGGTGTTGCAGAACGATGAGATCCGCACCATGATCACCGCCATTGGGACCGGGATCGGTGACGGGGAGGGCGAGGGGGCCTTCAATCTCGAACGCCTGCGTTATCACAAGATCATCATCATGACCGATGCCGACGTGGACGGGTCCCACATCCGGACCCTGTTGCTGACCTTCTTTTTCCGGCAGATGCCCAAGCTCATTGAAAAGGGTTTTGTCTATGCCGCGCAGCCCCCGCTGTACTACATCAAGCGCAAAAAGCGTGAGGAATACGTTGAGGACGACGCCAAGCTCAACAAAATCCTGATCCAGCTCGGGGTGGAGGAGGTGCGACTCAAGAGTGTGGAGGACAAAAAGGAAATCCCCCCCAAACAGGTGGAGGAAATTCTGGTCCTGCTCGAAACCCTGGACAAATACAGCAAGTCCATCCAGCGCCACGGCGGCAATTTTGAGGAGTATCTCAGTGCCCGTGACAAAAAGACCGAGGAACTTCCCAAGCATTTGGTTCGCATCCGGGAAGGCAATGATGAGAAGGTGCATTATTTTCTCTCCGACGAATCCCTGGCGCGTTTTGCCGCCGACAATGCCGACCTGAACATCTTTGCCCGTCCCGGTGAGGATGAGGCGGCGGAGAAGGCGGAGATTAGGAGCGAAAAGAACGCCTTGCCCCGGCGGTGCATCCATGTGGCCCTGACCGAAAGCAAGACCGTCAAGGACCTGCTGGAGAAACTCTCGAAAAAAGGGTTTCATGTGGACCATTATTCGGGTCAGGACAAGCCTCTCTTCGAGGTCATCGAAGGGGAGGGGGAACGGGAAAAGGTTCATCCCGTTTTTGCGATCCCCGAAATCCTCGAGAAAATCAAGGAGATCGGACGTCAGGGTGTCCAGATCAAACGGTTCAAGGGTCTGGGGGAGATGAACCCCAAGGAACTTTTTGGAACGACGATGGACCCGGAGAAGCGCAAACTGCTGCGGATCGACATCAGTGATGCGGTCATGGCCGACGAGATGTTCACAAAACTCATGGGGGACGTGGTCGAGCCCCGCCGTCAGTTCATCCAGGACAACGCCCTCAACGTGCGGAATCTGGATGCATGATCAGTTGATGTGGATTCATGTCCTCTGCCGGATGTTGAGACAGTCACGGACCCCGATCAAAAAAATTGAAAATCGAAAAATTAAATTTGGAAATGTAATTTATGGCCGATGAAAAATCCCTGTTCACCCGCAACGAGCGGATCGACCTCATCAATATCACTGACGAGATCAAGCAGTCGTTTCTTGACTACTCCATGTCGGTGATTGTTTCGCGGGCGCTGCCCGATGTGCGGGACGGGCTCAAGCCCTCACAACGTCGCATTTTGTACGCGATGCATGAGCTGGGTCTGCAGCCCACGCGCAAACATCTCAAGTGCGCCAAGATCGTCGGTGAAACGATGGGCAACTATCATCCGCACGGCGACGGGGCGATCTATCCGACCCTCGTACACATGGCCCAGCCGTGGAGCATGCGCGACATGCTCATTGACGGACAGGGCAACTTCGGTTCGGTGGAGGGCGATCCCCCGGCGGCCATGCGTTACACCGAGGCGCGGCTGACCCATCTGGGGTCTGTCCTGATGACCGATCTCGACAAGGACACGGTCAATTACGTGCCCAACTATGATGAGACCCGGACAGAGCCCTCGGTCCTTCCGGCGGCCTTTCCGAACCTGATGGTCAACGGGGGCGTGGGCATTGCCGTGGGCATGGCCACCAACCTTCCCCCGCACAACCTGGGGGAGGTCATTGACGGCATTTGCGCCCAGATTGACGACCCCGGCATCAAGGTGGAGAAACTCAACAAAATCATCAAGGGCCCCGATTTCCCGACCGGATGCTCCATTTTGGGAGTGGCGGGAATCAAGGATTACCTTTCGACCGGACGCGGCAGCATCAAGGTGCGCGGGACCGTGGGCATTGAACAGATGCAGGGCGGCAAGGAACGGATTGTCGTCACGGAAATCCCCTACGGCGTCAACCGCGCCACCCTGGTCGAGCGCATCGCGGAGCTGGTCAACGAGAAGGTCATTCCCGACATCACGGCCATCCGTGATGAATCCGATGAGAACACGCGGGTGGTCATCGAGCTGAAACGGGACGCGATTTCCAAGGTGGTCATCAACAACCTTTTCAAGCACACCTCCCTGGCCACGTCCTTCAGTGTGCACATGCTGGCCATCGACCATGGCAAGCCCAAGACCCTGAATCTCAAGGAAATCATCAATTGCTACATCGAACACCGCCGAGAGGTGATTGTGCGCCGGACCCGGTACGAGTTGAGAAATGCCGAGGCCCGCGCCGAAACCCTTGAGGCGTTCCTGATCGCGCTGGCCAATCTCGATGAGTTCATCAAAATCATCCGCAACTCCAAGACCCGTGAGGAGGCCAAGATCAAACTGCTCGCCTTTGAATTCACAAAGGCCGCCGTCGAAAAAATCGGGGTCATTATCCGCAGCCCGGCGCGGCTGACCGATGGGCGTTATCTTTTCAGTGACGCCCAGGCCGATGCGATCCTGGAGCTGCGTCTCTACCAACTGACCGGTTTGGAACGCGACAAGATCAAGGGCGAATACGACGAATTGATCAAAAAAATCGCCGATCTGCTCGATATTCTGGCCAAAGAGTCCCGTGTGCTCTCGATCATCAAAGCGGAGCTGAAGGTCATCCGGGACAAGTACTCCACACCGCGTCGGACCCAGATTGTCCCTGACGAAGGCGAAATCGCCATTGAGGATCTGATTCCCAACGAGGGAGTGATCATCACCCTGACCCACGGCGGTTTGATCAAGCGCACCGCCGTTTCCAGCTACCGCGCGCAGCGTCGGGGGGGCAAGGGGGTCATCGGCATGGTCACCAAGGAGGGGCAGACCGAACAGGACACGGACTTCGTCGAGCATCTCTTTACGGCCAGTACGCATGATTACCTGATGTTCTTCACTAACTCCGGACGCGTGTACGTGGAGCGCGTGCACGAGATTCCGGACATGGGTCGCGCCGCCAAAGGCCGCAGCATTGCCAATCTGCTGGAACTGCGACCCGATGAAAAAATCGCGGCCCTGATCCGCATTCTGTCCAAGAAGGAAGGCCAGAATGACACGACTTGGGAGCAGCCTGGTCAGATATTCTTTGCGACCAAAATGGGCACGGTCAAAAAGACCGAACTTTCCGCCTTCAAGAATGTCAACAAGAGCGGGATCATCGCCATTGGCATTGAGCCCGGGGATGCCCTGATCGAGGTGCGCCAGACCACCGGGCAGGATGAGGTCATTCTCATCACCAAGGAGGGCATGAGCATCCGGTTCAATGAGGAGGATGTGCGTTCCATGGGCCGTCAGGCCGCCGGGGTCCGTGGCATCACCTTGGAGAAGACGGATGAACTCGTGGCCCTGGCCATCGTGGTTCCCGACGCCACACTCCTGGTGGCCGGGGAGCGGGGCATTGGCAAACGGACCGATTTTGAAGAGTACCGCAAGCAGTCACGCGGCGGCAAAGGCATCATCACCATGAAGACCAATGAAAAGACGGGCATGGTCGTGGGGGCACTGACGGTTCGTGACGAGGATGAGATCATGCTCATTACGGTGGGGGGACAGATGGTGCGAACCCCCGTCAAGGATATCCGCGAAGCTGGACGCAATACACAGGGCGTGAAACTCGTCAATCTGGATGATAAGGACAAACTCCAGGCCATTGCGCCGGTCATTTCCGAGAAACAGGAAGACCAGGCCAGCGGGGACGAGCAGCAGAAGATGGAGTAAGGGCAGAGGTCAGGCCGCCATGTGGAAATCCATTGGGTGACGTGGGGCCTGCGGGACCGCTTTCCGGTTTCGCCGGGAGCCGCCCCGGAGGCAGTGTGACTCCGCGCCCAACCCGCGTTCAGGCCGTTGGAGGTTTGGGCGTGGCGGCTGCCGCTGCCGCGGCTTTGGCCTTGGCTTCATCAGCCTTCTTCTTTTTATCCGCCGCCTCGCGGAGCTTGAGATTGATTTCCTTCGCGTCCGTGGGATGGATGCGCCCGAAGTAATCGTTGGGTTTGAGAATGTCCTCCTTGTGGAAGAGAAGTCCCTCAAAGCGGTCCTGGGTGGAAAGTTCGTACACCTGATCCATTTTGATCGCGTCGAAGGGGCAGGCCTCCACGCAGATCTGGCAGCTCATGCAGACGGAGTAATCAATGTCAAAAATGGCCGGACGCCGGACCGCCTTGCCCTTTTCATCCCGGACCTCCTCGATGTAGATGCATTGGGGCGGGCATTCCTTCTCGCAGATTTTACAGGCCACGCAGCGCGGATTGGCGGGGTCCTCGTCAAATACCAGGAAAGGGAAGTTGCGGTAGTTTTCCTGCACCTGAACTTTCTGTTCGGGGTATTCGACCGTGGTCATGCGTTCCGGCTTGGAAAAACTTTCGATGAAGTTTTTGGCCGTCACGCCCAGTCCCTGGATGAGTCCCTTTCCAAACATCAGCGGTCCACCTCCCCGAGGACGATGTCGATGCTGCCGAGAATGATGACCACGTCGGCGATTTTGGAGCCGAGGCACATGTCTTCGAGCAGCGTCAGATTGATGAAAGAGGGCGGGCGGACGTGGTATCGGTAGGGACTGGGTCCGCCGTTGCTGATCAGGTAAAAGCCCAGTTCGCCCTTGGGGGCTTCGATGCGGCTGAGGACCTCGCCGGGTTTCGTCTTGAAACTGCGGATTTTGACATCGGCGCAGAACGGGCCCTCCGGGATTTCGGCCAGGGCTTTTTTGAGGATTCCGATGCTTTCACGCATTTCCAAAATGCGCAGGTAATAACGGTCGTAGGTGTCCCCGTGTTCGCCCAGTGGAATGCGGAAACTGAAGCGGTCGTAGATCCCGTAGGGAGCCGCCTTGCGCAGGTCGTAATCCACCCCTGTGGCCCGGAGCATCGGACCGGTGATGCTGGCATTGATTGCCTGTGCTGCGGTCATCACCCCGACCCCCTGGGTCCGGGCAATCAGGATTTCATTGCCGGTCAGCAGCGTTTCAAATTCATCCAGAAAACGGTCGTAACTATTGACAATTTCCGAGGCCTTGGAAACCCATCCTTGTGGCAGGTCGCAGCGGGCACCGCCAAAACGCATATAGTTGCACATCAACCGGGCCCCACTGACCGCCTCCAGGAGATCGAGCATTTTTTCGCGTTCCCGGAAGGCGTAGAGCAGGGGCGTGCCCCAAGCCCCGAGATCATTGAGCAGGAACCCCACAAGGCACGTATGGTTGATCAGACGTGTGAGTTCGGCCATGATCACCCGGATGTATTCCGCGCGTTCGGGCACCTTGATTTCGGCCAGTTTTTCGACCGCCAGGGCATAGGCCCAGTTGTTGGTCATCGAGCAGAAGTAATCCAGCCGGTCGGTGAAGGGCATGGACCCGATGAAACTGATGTTTTCAGCGATTTTTTCGTGGTTGCGGTGGAGGTAGCCGTACACCGGTTTGAGTTTGACCACCGTTTCCCCGTCGACGACCACGTCCATGCGGAAGACCCCGTGGGTGCTGGGGTGCTGGGGCCCCAGGGAGACCTCCAGACATTGGTGACCTGCGGCGTTTTCCCGGGGCACGACCGAGTAGGCCCGGGATTCGGGTGTGACAGGCATCAGGGTGTCCGAGGGGGCGATCATGGGGTGGGGGAGGGGTAATGCCTTTTGGCTTTTTGCAGAACCTCGTCGTGGGGGGTGGGTTCGTACTCGTAATCGTCGGGCTCCACGTAGTCCTTGCGCATCGGAAAATCCTTGAAGCCCTCCCACATGAAAATGCGGCGCAGGTCGGGATGCCCCTCGTAATAGATTCCAAAAAGATCAAAGCCTTCGCGTTCCTGGAGTTCACAGCCGCGGTAGTAGGGGGTCAGGGAGGGCACCCGTGTGTCTTCCCGGTCCTTGGTGCGGATGCGGATGACAAAAGGTCCGTGTTTTTTTTCCACGGAGACAAGATGGTACACCGTTTCGAGGAACTGCGGCTTTTCCTCAATGACCTCCTCGATGCGTTCGACCACCTTGCCATCGATGTTTTCGATGACCTTGCGTTTGGTGACATTGGTTTCCGGCAGCCAGTCCACAGCCGTGCAGCAGGTGCACATGTCCAGGCGGAAGTCGGGATGCTCCTTCAGAAAGGCCACGACCTCCGGCACATATTTGTGGGGGATGATGTATGAATCCGAAGCACGGTGGTATTGGACTTCCGGGAAGCGAACGATGAATATTTCCGGGTTCACAATGATTTTAGTGCAAACGAACTGATTTTTTTCCGGGTTTACGGGGTCTTGGGTCGGCTTTTTTCAAAAGGTTTTGGAGGAGGGAGGGGTTTTGATAATATTTCAACAACCGTTGGGGGTCGTGACCCGTTTCTTTGGAGATATTATGCCTCACCAATCGGATGTCGTTGATTTCTTTGTCGGTATTCATTTTTGATCCGTTAAAAATTCGAGTGGAGTCACCAAGAGCGGTACATGCAAACCAAGTTGAGTATTGACCTTTCGGACATGATCATATTTTTGTACATTCGCGATGTGATTGCAATTCCAAGAAAGCAGAATATCACATTTATGATGGGAAGCCAGCGCAAGATGTAATGCATCTCCGACAGGATCTGTCGGCATGACTTTGCGGGCGATATACACTTCGACGACTTTAATGACCTCCGGGGTGATTTTGAGGAGTGTTACATCTTTGAGGAGAGCCATTTTTTGAAGTTTTAGGGGATGCTCGCGGCGATTGAGTTCATCAAGGACGGCAAGGCTGCTGCAAACATCATATAGCGGACGGCAAGTTTTCCACCACAGGCGTGTCCAGTTCATTCTAGCAACATGTTCGGGGGCTTTGCGGGTATTATAATAGAAGCTGGGAATGGTCGTCTCGATGTAGACTTTGGAAAGCATAGACGAAACGGATGGTTACTTCGCGTTGGTTCGGGGCAGGGTGGGGGCCTTGAAAAGGTCCGGATTGTAGGGCGGAACCAGATCGTGTTCGCCGAACTCCGGGACCGGATATTCTTCCGACCCCTCCCCGTAGGCGCGGTTGGTGACCGTGGCATTGGTGGGCAGCGAAGTCTGACCGTCGATCTTGCGTTGAAGGGTCATCAGTGCATGGAGCAGGGCTTCCGGACGCGGGGGGCAGCCGGGGATGTAAACATCGACGGGAATGAACCGGTCAATCCCCTTGAGAACATTGTAACCCTGCTTGAAGGGACCGCCGGAAATGGCGCAGGCCCCCATGGCGATGACGTATTTGGGTTCGGGCATCTGGTTGTAGAGGCGCACGACCTGGGGGGCCATTTTTTTGGTGACCGTGCCCGCGACAATCATCAGGTCCGCCTGACGGGGGGAGGGGCGGAAGACCTCCGCACCGAAGCGGGCGAGGTCGAAGCGGGAGGCGGCGGTGGCGATCATTTCAATGGCGCAACAGGCCAGACCGAACTGCAGGGGCCAGATCGAGTTTTTGCGGCCCCAGTTGTACACCCCTTCGAGGGTGATCGTGAAGATCCCCGCCTTGGCCAGCTCACTTTTTAGACCTTCGTCGATTGCCATAACATCAAACCGGTTAAGACCACTCCAAAACGCCCTTTTTCCAGGCATAACCCACCCCCAGGGAGATGAGCCCCAGGAAGGAGGTCAGAAACAGCAGGCCTGCACCGCCCAGGCTCTTGTAGATGACCGCCAAGGGATAGACAAAAATCGTGGCAATGGCGACAATGACAAAGACCAGGGCATAAACATAGTACTGGACCTTGAACTGCACCCAGGCATCCGTCTCGGACTGGACCCCGCACTCATACATTTCGTTTTTGATTTTTGAGGGTTTGCGGGGGGTGATCAGCCAGGCGATCAGAAGGGGCCCCACCGCGAAGGCGACCGACATCAGGAACAACACACCGAGAATCAGGTAGTTGAGTTCGTACGGTCCAAGGGTCATGGTCAGCAAAATAGAGGAGGCAGGGGGCAAAGTCAAACCTTCGGGAGCCGTCGCAAAATGCGGAAAGGCACCTTTTGGCTTCCGTTCCGATGAGGAACCTGACAGGTTATCCCCGTGACCATGCTCCGCGAACAAATCCTGAAACGAGGACCGGTTTGGGTGCTTTTTCCGATGGTTTTACTTCTGTCGGGGTGTGTCCGGGAAATCTCGATTGTCGGCATCTACGTTCCCGCCTGGATTTTCTCACTTGTTGCCGGGGCCATCCTGGGGACGTTCGTGAGCCTGCGGGTCGAGCCAAGGCTCGTTCCCGAACCGGGTGCGTTTCAAATGGTGTTGCGCCTGGCCTGGATCGCGATCTTTTTTGTCCTGAGCTACTACCTGTTTTTCAACCGTTATTTCTGAGTGTCCATGACCGATCTTCCCACTCCCGCAGCCCCTCCGGCCCCGGCCTACAAATCCGGACGCCTGATGGCGTGGCTGGTCATCGTCACCGCCCTGGCCCTGCTGGGATATTTTGCCGCCGACCAGATATCCAACCCGAGCACCAATGACGTCTCGGTGGCCGCCTACACCATCGGCATCGCCCCCCGGGTGAGCGGTCCGGTCAGCCAAAAACATTTCCAGGACAATCAGGAGGTCCGCAAGGGCGACCTTCTTTTTGAGATCGATCCCTCCCTCTACCAGGCCGCCTATGACCAGGCGCTGGCCCGAAAAAACGAGGCCTTTGATGTGGTCCGCGGTCTGGAGCAGCAGGTCAAACAGGCGGAGGCGGACATGGCCGCCACCCGGGTCTCACTGCAAAATGAGAATGAAACCTTGGCCCGTTACGAATCACTGGTGGCCAGTGGTGCCGTCGCGCGGCTGACGTACCAGACCCAACGGAACAAGGTCGCGGGGTTGCAGAACACATTGGCGGCCGCGCAGGCAAAGCGTGACCAGCTTCAGGCCCAGCTCAGTGACAGCGTCGAATCCAATCCCCGGGCGAAGGAGGCGGCCGCCCAGCTGCGCCGGGCCGAACTCGATCTCAAACACACCAAAATTTACGCCCCGGAGAACGGGTTTATCACCAATGAAAATCTCCGACCCGGAACCTTTGTCACCGCCGGTCACCCGGTTTTTGCCCTGGTGGCGAAGGATCGCTGGTGGGTCAACGCCCGTTTCAAGGAGACACAAATCCGCGTGATGCGTCCGGGCGACCCGGTCAGAATCTATCTGAAGATGTATCCGGGCCGGACCTTCCAGGGCACCGTGCAGGGCATCGGCTGGGGGATCTATCAGAGTGACGGTTCGACCGTGGACCTGCTGCCGAAGGTGGACCCGACCGTGGACTGGGTGCGGCTGGCCAACCGCTTTGTGGTGAGGATAGATTTCCGCGAGGTGGATCCCGCCTTTCCACTGCGGATCGGGGCCACCGGGGTGGTGATCGTGGAAACAGGCCGGTAAGTCCGCAGACATTGATACGCAGACCTGTCCCGGATGGTTCGGGATTGGCTCAGATTCTTACAGATTTTTTTGTTTTCCTCGGAACAACCTTCTGCTTGTTGAATGAATTCTGCTGTTCTGGCGTCAGTCACTGATCGGGTCAGGAAAAGTATTTCGCGGACAGTCACAGCCTTTACGAAGCGGCACAAAAAAACCACTCCCAAAATCTGTGTGAATCTGAGCCAATCTGCGTTTAAAGTTTCCTGTTGCAGGTGAATTATTTGGCGTCGGGGGGGAGGGTGGCGAAGGCGACGTTCCAGAGATCGGCCTCGCGGCAGATGTTCAGGGCATTGATGATGAACTTGTAGTCGGTGTTTTCCCCGGCGCGGATGATGACCGTCTGGTTGGGGAACTGTTTGACCAGGTCACGCAAAAGGCCGGTCAGTTCCTTGGGCGGCACCTCGCGGCGGTTGAGAACGATGCCGCCGTCGGGTTTGACATTGAGCACGACCGTGTCGAAGGGGCTGGAGCTTTCACGGCTCGCGCTGGCGCTGGGAATCTTGATGTCCAGTTCGGTTTCCGTCCGGGCCACGTTCCAGGTCAGCAAAAAGAAGGTCAGCAGGAAGAGAATGACGTCAATCATCGGCGCCAGCTGGAGAAACAGCGGCTGGGATTCGTGATTGCGGCGGAAGTTCATGGGGGGTGAAGAGGATTGAGAAATCAGCGCTGGCGCAATTTGATGCCGATCTGTTCGAGCAGATTGGTGGCGGTGCCCTCCATTTCCGAGAGGAGGTCATTGACCCGTCCGCGGAAATAGGCAAAGAAGGCCAGGGCCACCAGACCGATGATCAACCCGAGGGCCGTGGCGACCAGGGCCTTGGAAACCCCCCCGGCCAGGAAAAGCGTGCGGCCGGGGCTGGAATCCCGTGCGATGGTTCCGAAGGCTTCCAGAATCCCGATGACCGTCCCCAGCAGACCGATCATCGGGGCGACCGCCCCCACGTCCTGCAGGTAGTTGTTCAATTGACTCATGCGGCTGCCCTGTTTCTGCCCCTCGGTGGCGGCGATTTCCTTGACCGCCTGAAAATCCGTCTCGGGATGGTCCTTCGCAAATTCCAGGGCCCGTTCCATGACACGGGGCACCGCGCCCGGGGTCTTCTGGCTGAGGTTGTACAGGCCGCTGAGATCCCCCGCCGAGAGAAAGGTCTGTGCGGGGTCGAGATAGGCGGGGGGGACAATGTTTTTGCGGCGGAGCATCAGCAGATTCATGATGACCAGGGTGACCACCAGAATGGAGGCCAGGACCAGGGGGACCAGAATCCACCCGGCGGAAAGGACCAACTCCCACAGCGTGAAATCCCTGGTGGCCTCCCGGACGGCCACCGCCGCGGCGGGGGCATTTTGCTGCGCGAAAACGGGGAGTCCCGGAAGCAGGACCACGAGGGGAAAAAGACGCAAAAAATGTTTCATAGACGGGGATGTGAGGGGTTGACCGGAGATTGAAGAATCCGGGGGGCAAATGCCAGCCTAAAAAGAAACACAACGCGGAGAACATTTAGCCGCAAAAAGGCACAAAAAACGCAAAAGGGAAACTTTCCCGCAGACTTGTCCCGGATGGCTTGCTCGCGATTTATCTGAGTTCGGGATGTCGCAAAGAACCGCAGATGTCACGGATCACATGAATTCTTTTTTTGAGAGACCGACAAACGATTTCCTCACGCCCAACGCCCGACGGCGCAGGGGATGGCCCTGCGCCTGGGATGCCGTTTTGGGGCGGAAACTATTTCTTTTTCTGCTCGGCCTTGTCGAAGGCCGCGTCGAAGGCGACGTTGCTGGGGGCAAAATCAACCTTTCTGACAAAGGCGGCCGCCTCGGTGGCACCGTGTTCGCGGTCCATGCCGATGTCCTCCCATTCGACGGAGAGCGGACCCGCATAGCCGATGCGGTTGAGCGCGCGGATGATTTCCTCGAAGTTGATCCGGCCCCGGCCCAGCGAACGGAAGTCCCAGTGGCGGCGCACGTCGCCAAAGGAGGTGTGCCCTCCGAAGACACCCGCTTCGACGGGGGTGTCGGACCAGTAGACGTCCTTCATGTGGACGTGGTAGATGCGCTTGGAAAATTTGTAAATGAACTTCACGTAGTCGACATTCTGGTAGCCGAAGTGGGAGGGATCGTAGTTGAAGCCGAATTCCTCGCGATGGCCGAGGGCCTCCAGGGCTTTTTCCGCCGAGGCGATGTCGAAGGCGATTTCGGTGGGGTGAACCTCCAGGCCGAACCGCACGCCCGCCTTTTTGAATTCATCGAGGATGGGATTCCATTTGGCGGCGAAATCCGCAAAACCGTCCTCGATCTGGGCCTTGCTCACCGGGGGGAAGCTGTAGAGGTAGGGCCAGATTTTGGAGCCCGTGAAACCGTTGACGACATTGACCCCGAGGTTTTTGGCGGCGTGCGCGGTTTTGACCAGTTCCTCCGCCGCGCGTTTGTTGACCTCGGCGGGTTTTCCATCGCCCCAGACGTGGTCGGGCAAAATGCTTTTGTGGCGTTCGTCGATGACGTCGCAGACCGCCTGGCCGACGAGGTGGGTGGAGATCGCCCAGGTTTTCAGACCGTGTTTGGCCAGGGTGGCATGGCGTTCGTCGCAGTAGGCCTTGTTCTGCGCCTTGGTGACATCGAAATGATCCCCCCAGCAGGCGAGTTCCAGCCCATCGTACCCGAAGGTTTTGGCCTTCTGGCACATGGTTTCAAAGGTGAGGTCGGCCCATTGGCCGGTGAAGAGGGTGACGGGGCGTCCCATAATGTTTGGCTCCTGTGGATTTGGTGGGTGAGAGGTTGCGGGTGAAAGTCCGGCCACGCTAGAGGAAGAAACCGACGAGGAAAAGTCAAAAACCTTTCCACAACACGTTGTGCGGAATGTTTTTTCAGCCTGATTGACCCGTTTTCACTGCCCACAGGAGAAACTCGCGGTTGCCGTCGGTGCCGGTGATCGGGGAGGGGATCGTCCCCCGCACCTGCCAGCCGAGGGTTTCGGTGAAGCCGGAAATCTCCCGCACGATCTGTGCCTGCAAAACCTCGTCCTTCAACACGCCGCGGCACCTGTCCATCACCTCCCGGCCCGCCTCAAATTGCGGTTTGATCAGGGCCACCAGGTCGGAGGTCCGGTCCATGACCGGGCCGAGGGCGGGCAGGATTTTGGTCAGGGAGATGAAGGAGACATCCACACACGCAAACTGCGGCGGGGGGGTGAAGGCGGCGGGGTCGAGCTGACGGGCGTTGACCTGTTCCATCACCACCACGCGCGGGTCCTGGCGGAGCTTCCAGACCAGCTGGCCGTGGCCGACATCCACGGCGAAAACCCTTGCCGCACCGCGCTGCAGCAGGCAATCCGTGAAGCCCCCTGTCGAGGCCCCCACGTCCAGGCACGTTTTTCCGCCCACCTCCACCGCAAAATGCGCCAGGGCACCCTCGAGCTTGAGACCGCCGCGGCTGACAAACCGGTCCCGGGCCTTCAGCTCCACGACCGCCGAGGCGGGGGTTTTGTGGCTGGGTTTGTCCACCTGCTGGCCGTTGACAAGGACTTCCCCGGCCATGATGGCACGCCGGGCCTTTTCCCGGCTTTCGATCAGCCCGCGTTCCACGAGCGTCTGGTCCAGGCGGAGGGAGTCGGAAGCCATGGCCGGGCCGGAAGAGGGGGGAAGGAATCAGACCGAGGCGGCGGCCGTGACCGGAGAACCAAAATGTTCGCAGACCTTCTGCACGCCATGTTGGGCCGTCAAACCGTGTTTTTCGCGGAGGATGGGAATGGTGCCATGTTCGACAAAATCATCCGGCCAGCCGATGCGGAAAACGGGCTTGCACATTTTGAGCCCCTGCAATTCCTCCATGACCACCGAGCCGAAGCCCCCCATGAGCACGTGGTCCTCAAAGGTCAGAACCGCGTCCGCGTCCTTCGCGTAGGTTTCGAGCATGGCTGTGTCAAAGGGTTTGACAAAACGGGCATTGATGACGGCCACGGAGTATCCCTGTTTTTCGAGGGCGTGCCCGGCCTCCACCGCCAGATTGACGACGCTGCCATAGCCCAGGACGAGCACTTTTTTGCCGTTGGAGCCCGGCCCGTATTCGTGCAGGACCTCGGCCTTGCCCAGTTCGAGCGTCTGGGGGTGTTCCTTGGGGGTGACCCCCATGCCCACCCCGCGGGGGTAGCGCAGGGCGATCGGACCGTCATTGTAGCGGCAGGCGGTGTAGAGCATGTCCACAAACTCATCCTCATCCTTCGGGGCCATGATCACAAAATTGGGCAGGCAGCGCAGGTAGGCGATGTCAAAAAGCCCGTGATGGGTCGGGCCGTCATCCCCTGAGAGCCCGGCGCGGTCCATGCACAGGACCACATTGAGATTCTGGAGGGCCACGTCGTGGTGGAGCATGTCGTAGGCCCGCTGGAGGAATGTCGAGTAGATGCCCACCACCGGTTTGAGACCCATGACCGCCAGACCGCAGGCGTGGACGACGGCATGTTCCTCGGCGATGCCCACGTCGAAATACCGTTCCGGAACCTTTTTCTGGAAATTGCCCAGACCCGTGCCCGAGGGCATCGCCCCGGTGATCGCGCAGATGCGTTTGTCCTCGTAGGCGAATTTGGCGAGGTAATTGCCGAAAAGCTCCGAATAGGTGGGGGTGGCCGTGCCCTTGGTTTCGCCGGTTTCCACGTTGTAGGCGCCCAGCCCGTGGAATTTTCCGGGGTTGGCCAGGGCGGGTTCGTACCCCTTGCCCTTGGTGGTCTGGATGTGGAGGAGGACCGGTTCATCCTGGGTCTTGAGGAACTCGAAGGTCTTGATGAGCAGGTCCACGTCGTGTCCGTCAATGGGCCCGTAGTATTTGAGGCCCAGCTCCTCGAAGATCACACTCGGAAGGATCATGCTCTTGACGGCCTCCTCGGCCTTGTGGGCAAGGTCAAGGACACTTTTGCCGGCGATTTTTTCAATGAACTTCTCCGCCTGCTTGTGCAGATGGGAGTACTGGGGGCTCATGACGATCTTGTTGAAGTAATTGGAGATGGCCCCGACGTTTTTGGCGATCGACCATTCGTTGTCATTGAGGACGACGATGAGTTTCTTGGTGCATTGGGTGACGTTGTTGAGGGCCTCAAATGTGACCCCGCAGGTGAAGGCGGCATCCCCGCAGACGGCGATGACGTTCTCATCGGTCCCCTTCAGATCGCGTCCCGAGGCCATTCCAAGCGCGGCGGAAAGGGCTGTCCCGGCGTGGCCTGCACCAAAGGAATCGTGCGGACTTTCCGAGCGGAGCATGAACCCGTTAAGCCCCTGATACTGGCGGATCGTATGCATGCGGCTGCGGCGCCCTGTCAGCATCTTGTGGACGTAGGCCTGGTGGCTGACGTCCATGACGATTTTGTCCTTGGGGGTGTCAAAAACAAAGTGGAGGGCCAATGTCAGCTCGACAACACCCAGATTCGGTCCCAGATGACCGCCGGTTTTGGAGAGGGTGGTGATCAGGTCCTCGCGGATCTCGCCCGCAAGCTGTTTGATCTCATCCAGATGCAGTTTTTTAAGGTCTTCAGGGCCGTTGATGGAATCAAGAATACGGGACATAAGGGGTTACTCTTAGGGGGAAAACCAGATTGCGACAACAGAAAATTTCTAAAAAAGGCTCTCCTGGTCATTGGGGTCCGGTCCCGGCTCGTTGGGGGAGGGATTGGAAACGGGAACCTCCCCGGTGGCGCCGAATTTGCGCAACTCCCTGGAGCCGTCCCTCTTCTTGGAGAGGATCTCGATTTTTTCCTCCGCCTCCGAGAGTTTTTCGGTGCAAAAGGCGGCGAGATTCATCCCCAGCTCGTATTTTTTGATGATGTCCTCGAGGGGAAGCTCACCGGCCTCCATTTCCTCGACCAGGGCTTCAAGCCGGGCCAGGGCATCCTCAAACTTCATTTCGTCATCTTTTTTCTTGGAGGCCATAAGGAAATCGATCCGTCAACGGTGTGCAAAAGAAGGGGGTCCTGCGTTTTTCCTACCAGTAGCTGTTCCCGGGATTGTCATTTTCCGTGGGGGCATCGACACCGCGGTCCCACCAGTAGTTGGAGTCGGGCCGGGCCCCGGGTTCGTACTTGAGGTAGTCGTTGGTGTCGCCGGGCGGGATGTTGTACACGGTCGTATCCCCGTATTTGTCCGTGGTCACCGCCTGTTCCTGCATGTTGGAACAACCCGCCAGCAGGACCGCGAGGGTGAGGCAAAAAAGTACCCGAATCGTCATAATCCCCGATCAAACCCGTCCCCGTGCAAAGATGCCAGCCATTTTTACGGCGGGACCCGATGCGCTTGCACACTTTCCCCTTGATGCTCCAGAACATTTACGGTCTAACTGTGGGCTCACATTCTAAAGCGGAGCGCATGAAAATCTATCTTGATGGAAAGTTTGTCCCGGCTGCGGAAGCCAAAATCTCGGTCTTCGACCATGGTCTGCTGTATGGGGACGGGGTCTTTGAAGGCATCCGGGCCTACAACGGGCGGGTTTTCAGGCTTGAGGAACACATTGAGCGGCTTTTTTGCTCGGCCAAGGTGCTGATGCTCGACATTCCGATGACGCACCGGGAGCTGATGGCGGCGACCTGCAAAACCTGCGCGGTCAACGGCGTGCGCGACGGCTACATCCGTCTGGTGGTCACCCGCGGGGTGGGCAATCTGGGCCTGGCCCCGTGGAATTGCGAGCGGCCCAGCGTGTTTATCATTGCCGGCAAGATTCAGCTTTATCCCCCCGCCTATTATGACGAGGGCATGAAGGTGGCCACCGTCCCGACCCGTCGGGTTTCCGCCGCCTCCCTCAATCCGGAGGTCAAGTCGCTCAACTACCTCAACAACATCATGGCCAAGATCGAGGCCCGCAACGCCGGGTGCGAGGAGGCGATCATGCTCAATCAGGAAGGGTATGTGGCCGAATGCACGGGGGACAATATCTTTGTCATCAGCAAGGGCGAGATTTTCACCCCCCACAAGTCCATGGGCGCGCTCAAGGGCATCACCCGCGCGGTGGTTTTTGAACTGGCCCGGAAACTTCGCCATCCGATCAGTGAGCCGACCCTCAGCCGGTACGATCTTTTCACCGCCGACGAGATGTTCCTGACGGGCACCGCGGCGGAAATCGTGCCCGTGACCAATGTGGACGGACGCGTCATCGGCAATGGCAAACCCGGGGTCATCACCCGCAAATTCATGAAGGCCTTCCGGGACCTGACCCGCAAGAGCGGCACCCCCATCGGCAAGTGATCCCGGCGGGGAGGGCGGAGGGGGGCATCCCCGGTGTCGCCTGTCTTGGAAGCCCGTTATAAACTTGCCCTTTCCCACTCCGGCAGGCACAATCAAGCCCGATTGTACAAGGTATTATGTCCTCCGAATCGAATGTGACAAAGTTCAACTGTCTCTATTGTGGGAGCCGCATTACCGGCACCCCGGAAATGCCCGATGAGATTGAGTGTCCGTTTTGTGCCCGCAAAATCGTCATCCCCGGGCGGCGGGACGTGAGTGATTCCGAGATTCTTTCCCTTCTGGGAAAGGAAAAGAAGGGCGGTGGCAAGGGTCAGACCACCTCCCCCGGAGGAGGGGTTTTTTCAACCCCGGAAAAACCGGCGGCCTCCCCGGTTTCCGCGGCTTTTTCCCAGTCCGCGCCGACGGCCGGTCAGATGGGGGATGGAAAACATGTCATCATTCCCCTGGAGGGAAGCTTCAGCCGGGCCTCCTCCCCGGCACAATCCGAGTACCGTGATGATCCTGCGCCCGCCGATCCAATCCTCATCAATGCCGGTTATCTGGTGATGGTCATGGGCGTTTTTGGATTGCTGGTGAGCATCCTGCTGGCGGCGGACCTTTTCCCCGACGCACGGCAACTGGCTCTGGGCGCCCTGCTGGCCTTTCATGTGGTGATGGTTTCCATTGGCATGATGCTGGTGCTCAAAACCCG
>JANRIZ010000074.1:0-27805 GCA_033764445.1 Verrucomicrobiia bacterium
GCCAGAACCGGTCTGAGAACGTAAAAATACTTTTTCAGGGCGATCGTTTCCCCTAGTAAATAGTGGCGGTGGTTGCCCTCCGCCATGTGAAGGTAGTGACGGAAGCATCGTTGCGGTGAATAAAAATCTTCCGACAACCGACGAAAATTCCGCAGGAAGTCCGGGTCTTGCCTGTAAACGATCGGGGAACTGATCCATTCCAAAAGAGGGGGATTGGATTTGAGCAGCAATCCGAGAGCTTTCCGTAGATCCCAGCCGCTGATGTCGAGGTCATCACTGATCGGGTTTTCAATGACATCCCGGTGGCTTTCAATCGAGAGATAGAAGTCCCGCGGGTGGACATAGATAAACCGGACGTCCCAGTCACTGTCCGTGGAGGCAAACCCCCAGGCCCGACTGCCTGATTCGCATGCATGCAGAATGCGGACATTGTGGGTTGTTTCAATTTGGTCCAAGTGGAAATCAATCTGTTGAAGAATGGACTGGTTCATATTTATCCCTGTTTGCAAATGAATCGATCCACCCCGTGTATGCGGGGTGGATCGCGAGTTTAATCCTTGTAGGGATCGACGATATCGCGTCCGGCCATGGCCACACCCAGGGGGCGGAGCGTATGGAGGATGCGGATCGTGCCGTGATGTTCCTTCAGGACATCATCGAGGCGGCGGTAGGCCTGCGGTGCCTCGTCGAGGTCGCCCCCGCGGAGGGTGACACCCTTGTCGTGGAGCCATTTCATCATGTCATCGTGGCGCACACGCCCTTCACGGCGGATTTTTTTGGTTCCCACTTTTTCGTAGTAACCTTTGGCCGCCGTGCGGGACATCACACGGCCCGCGCCGTGGACTGTCGAGTAAAGGGCTTCGCGGGAGGTCTCCGATTCGATCCCCTCGATGATGACCGCGTTGTCGCCCATGCTTCCGCCAACAAACCCCTTCTGGCCCGGGAAGGCCGGGGTGGCGCCCTTGCGGACCACCCACAGGTTTTTTCCATCGTGTTCCTCAAGCCAGGCGAAGTTGTGGTGGTTGTGGATTTCCTCGAGAATGGCCGCCCCGAGGATGTTTTTGACAACGTGGCGTGCGACGAATTCTCGCCCCGCGTAGGCATAACGTCCCGCGAGTTTCATGCCTGCGTAGTAGGCCTGTCCCACTTCGGAGTTGAGGTCTGCAACGGTCGGAGCCACATCCATGCCGTCCTTGCCCCCGGCGGCCTTGAGGAAGTGGGTGGCGGTCTTGTGGCCCAGCCCCCGGGAACCGAAGTGGACGCCCACCCAGACCCGGTCTTCCTCGTCGGCAAAGACGTCCACGTAGTGGTTGCCGCTGCCGACCGTGCCGAGCTGTTCGTGTGCCATGTGTTTCCAGTCCTTGAACGGTTTTTCGTTCCAGAGACCGTCCTCGAAGAGTGCGTGGTCAACCGGGGTTTTGTTGGTGCGACCCACACCGAAGGAGATGTCGCGGACGACATCATCCATAATGGCACCCATCCGCGGAGCCACTTCGCTGTGGAGCGCATCGGTCCGGATGGCGAGGTTGCCGCAGGCAATGTCGAAGCCGACCCCTGAGATGGAGATTTTGTCCTGATAGGCGACCACGCCACCGATGGGCTGGGCGTAACCCTTGTGGCCATCGGCGCAGAGAACGCCCTTTTCACCTCCCGAGGCGAGACAAGTTTCCATCTGTTTGATGGTGGCTTCATCGTGTGTGCCGAAGATTTTCATGGTGGGATTTCCTTTCATGAGTTTGGGTTGGATGTGTCAATGAGTCAAATGGTCATCCGTGGAGGTGCCGCCCCTCCGACTCCTGTTTGTCGGACAGGAGCGTTGCTGTCTTTCCCTCTGTCTGGGGAGTATGCCAACGGACGTTGGAAAATGAATGGTTCCCGCGCTTGGGTTCGCACCAAGATATCCTGAGTCAAAGTCAGGTGTGCTGCTGGTTGCACCACGCGGGAGCTGAAAAAATGGTGCGGCACGAAGGACTTGCACCTTCCCCGCCTGAGTGGAAGTCAGGCATGCTCGAACTGTTGACACCAGTACCGCATTTGAAAAAGTGGTGGCCTCCTCCGGTATCGCGCCGGACCCTTCCCGGCTTCAGCGGGACGCTTCCACTTGGTTAGCTTGAAGGCCATCAAACATTGGTCCTTCTGCACGGTACCGCCCCGTGGTCTTCCGGTTATCGGCCGGAGGCTCTGCTTTTGAGCTACGGAAGGAGATCGCAACAATGGCGGAACGCGGAGGGATTGCGCCTCAACCCGGATCAATCCGGGACGATCCGTTTAGCAAACGGCCCCGGCACGCTTGACCGGTTCACGCTCCAAAAATCTGGTGTCTGCGGCGGGAGTTGCACCCGCACTGAACCAAGGTTTGAGCTTGGTGCCTCTGCCTTGGGCTACGCAGACTGAAAGTGCCCCGGATCGGATTTGCACCGATACTGGACCGGGTTTAAACCGGTGGCCTCTGCCTTGGGCTACCGGGGCGAAAAACATGGTCCCCACGGTGGGATTTGCGCCCACAACCTTCCCGTTCTGAGCGGGACGCCTCTGCTTGATTGGGCTACGTGGGGGACGGGTATCCCCGGCCGGATTTTCACCGGCAACCTGCTGTTTAGAAGACAGCGGCTCTGTGTGTTGAGCTACGGGGATGTCATCCTGATTGGAATGGCTGCCCCGCAAGGATTCGCACCTTGAACCTTCCGTTTCAGAGACGGCTGCGCTGCTGATTGCGCCACAGGGCATTGAAATGGATCCGGCTACCGGTGCGGCCCCGGTCTGATCCCGTTTACAAGACGGGAGCAGACTGACCAGACAATTGGAGATCCGCCAGGGACTCGCACCCTGTCGGGAGGTTTTGCAGACCTTTGGCTCGTCTCTTTGCCTTGCGGATCGCAGATTGGTCAGGTGTATGGGAGTCGCACCCATCCCGCCTCGGTCACAGCGAGGAATGCTGCTGCTACACTATCACCTGATTGGAAAAAGTGGTCTTCCCGGCAGGAGTTTCGCCTGCAACCTGACCGTTCGAAGCGGTCCGCTCTGGACATTGAGCTACGGGAAGGAAACTGGCGACCCGGCCTGGATTTGCACCAGGAACCTCCACCTTCGCGGGGTGGGATGCACGATCTGATTACACCTCCGGGTCATGAAAAAGTGGTCGGGCCGTAGGGATTCGCACCCTCCTCTGCGGTTTAAAAGACCGCTGCTTCGCATTTCAAAGCTTCGACCCGGGTCGAAATCATGGTCCTTCCGCCCGGACTCGCACCGGGATCGCGCCCACATCCAGGGCTTCACAGGTATACTGACCAGACGGTGGTATAGGACACACTTCGCTGAAGCAGATTTGGGTGAGGGCGAGGAGAGAAAGAGGGAGTGTATCCGCTGCGATACTCGACCGATAGAACGACAAAGCCATCAGTCAAATCTGCTTCAGCCCTCCGGGTGGCGGCCCTTTTCGAGTCTGGCGGCGTTGCTCATGCCGTCAGAGACCACAGCGGGTATCCTCCGACATTCGCTCCTTGCCAGACTCAAAAATACCTCGCCACGAAGTGTATCCTATACCACCGTCTGGTCAGTAAGCTGTGTGTTCTGCCTTAAACTACGGAAGGAAAATGGCGGAGTGCGTCGGTTCTGCCCCGACCTTTGGGAGCAAGCCCAAACCCGGTTTTCGGGACCGGTGCCGCCAGCGAATATCGGCCTGCACTCCGCAAAAAAATGGTCCTGACGGCGGGATTTGCACCTGCACTGGACACGTTCTCGACGTGGTGCCTCTGCGTTGGGCTACGTCAGGATGGAAAAATGGCAGCCGTAGCGGGTGCCGCCCCCGCGACTCCTCCTTGAAAGAGAGGCGACTTGGCTGTTAGTCGATACGGCCGGAGAGGATGAAAAAATGGTCGGGCACCCGGGTGCTGCCCCCGGTGTCTCGCCGATCCGAACGGCGCGGATTGCTGTCTTCCCCGTGCCCGGGAAAATGGCGACTCCGACGGGTGCTGCCCCCCTGCTGACCCGACACTGGTTTGCATGGTACTCCGCTGTTGGCAAATTTTGAATTTGGCGAGAAGCAAGGGAGGGAGTGTATCCGTTGTGATACTCAACCGAGTGAGCGACGACGCAAAATACAAAATTGGACACAGCCTTTCAGGTGGCAGGTCTTTTGGGTTCTGGCGGCGTTACTCATATCCTCAGAGACCACGGGGGTATCCTCCGGTATTCGTTCCTTGCCAGAACCCAAAATTCCTTGCCACGGAGAGCCATGCAAACCAGTGTCGGGTCAGCGATTCCCGTTAGACAGACGGGTGAGTCTGCTGTTCCTCCTCGGAGTCGTTCAAGTTGGTCAGGTTGGCAGGACTTGCACCTGCGATCCCACGCATCCCGAGCGTGTGCGTTGGCTGCTACGCTACAACCTGATAAAGTCATCGGGCACCCCGGAGTCGCACCGGGCTTCTCGCCGTTCCAAGCGGCGCGGGTACGGCTGGTTCCCCTGTGCCCGTCAAATATGGCACCAGTGCAAGGACTCGCACCTTGAACCTTCCCGGTAACAGCGGGCTGCTCCTCTGGTTGAGCTACACTGGTATTTGGTGGGTTGTGACGGGAATGCTCCGCCTTTTCCGGCTTGTCATGCCGGTGTCCTACTTTTGGACGAACAACCCCTGGAAAATGGTGGGGAATGGTGGTAATGCTCCACCCGTCGGCTTCCGGTTGTTTTTTCGACGCCTGCTTTACAGGCAGGTAACCGGGTCATTCCCCCAAAAGCTGGTGGAGACGGTGGGAGTCGCACCCACAACAGAATGTTTGCAAGGCATTCTCGCTTCTACAGGACATGCGTCCCCATTGGTCGCGGAGGCGGGAATCGAACCCGCGGAGGCCGGCTTATGAGACCGGCCTGAATCCAATTCTCCCCGCAATTTGTTGAACCAAGAAAAAACATGAGGTAACCGCGGATCACGCGGATGACGCTGATGTTCAGAAATAAAATTGGCCAAGGAGCGTGATTCTCCGTCCCGGGGCGGAATCCCACGGGTCAGCCGTCGATTCGGGTGTTGGCAAGACTCCTACGGAGTCAAATGGCACGGCGGGTGGGTAACGCTCCCACATCATGCGGTTTTGGAGACCGCTGCATTGCTTGTCTGCCACCGCCGTGGAAATCAATTGGTGCGGTCAGCCGGAGTTGCACCGGCATCAGGTCGCTGGCAACGACCGGTCCTCCTGATTGAACGATGGCCGCACATACTGACCAGACGGTGGTATAGGACACACTTCGCTGAAGCAGATTTGGGTGAGGGCGAGGAGAGAAAGAGGGAGTGTATCCGCTGCGATACTCGACCGATTGAACGACAAAGCCATCAGCCAAATCTGCTTCAGCCCTCCGGGTGTCGGCCCTTTTCGAGTCTGGCGGCGTTGCTCATGCCCTCAGAGACCTCAGCGGGTATCCTCCGGCATTCGCTCCTTGTCAGACTCAAAAATACCTCGCCACGAAGGGTATCCTATACCACCGTCTGGTCAGTAAAGTAAAGGGGGCCGATCCGTACGGACCGGCCCCCGTGTGTTGTATGTATTGTTGGGATGACCGGATTGGGAGGGGGTTCCTGTGTGGAGACCCTGTCTCTGATCCGTCATGCGAAAAAAGAACAGACACCTTTGCATGTGGATCATGCAGCCACGGGATTTCTCGGTGGACGTTTCGGTGTTTGCGGGCACACCTCCCTGGAAGCCCTTGGAATTTACGGGCATGGGACTTCCATAAGAAAGATCCAGTGATTTTTTTGTAATTTCAATGACACGACATATTGACGTGTCTGAAATTTTAACTTATAAGATGACTTACAAGTTGCTGGTGACAATCTGATCACTGGTCAGTCTGGTGGCTTGTCCGCCCGGTTCGAACTGATTCTTCGGACCGGGCTTTTTCATGCCGGAATTGAATTTTCAAATTTTATGATTTCATTTTTTGGTCTCTGTGTTGGTGGATGGGTTGGATGTGTGGACAATAAAAAACCCTGCCGGGTCGGAGCCGGGCAGGGTTTAGAAAGTCGTTTATTTACTGTGCTTTTCTAAGCTCTGTCCAAGGCTCCCTTGTTTGGATTGCGGTCGGATTGGGGGTAGGAGGGTGCAAGCGATTCTTTCCGCAACATGCTCCTGCCCGCACCCGTGTGGCGGGTGACACACACAAACGATCCCAGCCAGAGGCGGGCTGCCCCTGCTGACATGTTTGTAATGGAGATGCGTGTGTTCATGGGTGAAAGTGTTGTAAGTTAACCGGATTTTTTTATGTTTGTCAAAATGAATTTTAAATTATTTTCACTTACTGGTCAGACCGTGTGTCCAGTGGTGCTATCCGGACAATGACGCGCAGGGAAGGGCGGCGCAATTTGCGCCAGGCAGGCGCACGTCTGAAAAAAGTGAGGAAATAAAATATTACTTTCTTATGTGATCAATTTTAAACCGTCTATCCTGGATTATGGACCGGAAAGTGCCTGGAGGAGGAGAGAGGTAGGGCGGGGATTTTCCGGGACTGTGATCAGTTCCCGCGGCATGTTTTCGGATTCCAATTCAGCGGATATTTTCGAGCCATCGCACAGTTGGGCCTCCAGCCGGAGGACTCCGACCCTCAGGCCCAGAGTGGTTCGGATCAGTGAGGGTGCCCGGGCCGGGGCCTGGGACTGGCCGAGGCGTTGAAAACTCAGCACCGCTTCGACCGTCCAGAAACCTCCGTGCGGTTCCAGACGGTAGTTCATGGGCAGCAAACGGGGCCCGGCCAGAACATCCAGCACCGGTTGAAAACGCCGTCCCAGAACCCCCCTGAAATTTTTGACACCCACCATATCCTGCCAGGCCGGAACCGGTTTCCCCGCGAGGGAGGGGAGACGGGCGAGACCTGCCGCAATCAATGCCGGCAGACTGTCCGGATCGCCTTGGGCATCGGTGCAGTAAAGCACCCCCTCCGAAACGAAGGCCCGGAGCGAGCCGCCCCGTGAGGAGAGGAAGTGATAACATCCCGACTCGTCAAAACCCAGCGTCAGTATTTCCGTGCTGACCGGGCCACCGTCGCGGGACACGCGGTAGGGGTAGGAACCCGGCAGCCATCCCAACAGGTGGTGATAAAGTTCCAGGTCCGGTTCGGTGGGGCGAAGGACCTCCCCCTCGTTTGGAATTCCGCTGGTGACGTAGAGCGTCCGTTTTTCCTGCGGGTCGAGGCGCACATAGTGTGTGAGGCAAAAAGGGCGGGTGGGGGCTCCCACGGACGGAGACCCCTGCACCTGAAGGTGGAGATGGGGGATGGGGGAACGGCCCGAGTTGCCGCAACGGGCGATCCATTGCCGGGCTTCCACCCGTTGGCCCGGGCAAACCGCGAGGGAATGCTGCCGCAGATGGGCGAGCATGACAAAATATCCCGCATCACTTTGAATGATGACATGGTTGCCCCAGGATTCCTGTGGATTGTTCATCCCGGGGAGATTGTCCACGATCCGATCCTGCACCGCCACCACGGTGCCCCGGCACGGCGCGAGCACCGGAGCGTCAAACACCGCGTAGTCGGTGGGTTTTTCCCCGGATCCGGCGTAACGCCTTCCCTGGGAAAACCTTTCAAAATCCAGGGCCCAGTTCCATGCGCCCCGATGGGTCAGCTTTCCATCCACACCCTGGGTGATCACACTCTCCCCCTCCAGGGGCAGGAACAACGCCGGTTGGCTGACATGCGGAAAACGGTTGGAATGGAGCAGCACTTTTTGCGCGGCCTCCTCGGGGTTTGCCCCCAGCACGGAGGGTGTCAAAAGTCCCCGCGCATGGAGTCTTTGACGCAGGGCCAGAACCGTCACCAGAACCACCAGATTGAAGGGCAGTGCGCCCGGATCCAACCACAGCACGGACATGGGGCGGTGCAGGCCCAGGGAAACGAGCGCACACAGGCCACCGGTCACGACCGCCAGGAGCAGACTCATGCGCGAGGGGACAAAGTAACAGGCGCCCAGGGCCACGCCCGTGAGGATGAAGTTGTAGCTGCACCACACGGCGAAATCCGTCTGGGGCAGACCCACCAGCAGCAGGGTCGACCATCCGCCGCAAAATGCGGCGACCGCCGCCAGGGCCGTCAGGGGGGAGGTGCGAAAGACCACCGCCAGCACGAGCAACCCCGCGAGACTGTGCGGCACCATCAGCATCGCTCCAAACGCCTTGAGCAGGGCCGCGGCAAAAACCGGCAGGTGCGGCATTTCAAGCCAGTGGATCGGCACGGGATTGGCAAACCATATCCCCGTGCCTGACGGCAGACTGTAAACCACAAGACTCAACAGACAGATCGAGACGACCGCCGGGAGACTCTGGGGGGAGAGCCCGAGGAAACGGCCGAAAAGTTCCTGCAGGGCCAGGGTGATCAGCAGGCTGCCTGCCACGGCCAGAAACCAGAGAAGCAGCAGGGTCAGCGGAGCAAGGTTGTAATTGTAATGGAGCAGGCCCAGGACCATGCTCACAAGCATCGGGTTGAACAGGATGAAGCCGTCGGCGATCTGGCGCCGGTCCACCCCCACAGCCAGGGCCAGCCCCACGGTCAGGACCGCCCCCGCCAGTCCCGCCAGTCCTGTGATCGGTGAGAGAAGACTCAGGGCGGCCAGCGCCCAGCCAAGGGTTTTATCCGAGGAAAAAAACAGGACGGCGTAGGCGCGTGGAATTCCGCGTCTGAGGCATTCCCACGGGGTCAGGGCACTGTCGGCAATGCCCGGTTCGGGCATGGAGATCATGCGCGTCTCCGGGTGACCGGTTCACCGTGGGGGAAGGCGCGGAGTTTGGCCAGGGCCGTCTCCTCCTCCGGGGCCTTTTCAGAAAGCAGATGTTCCGGGATTGTCTCGAGTTCCTGCACGTAGTCGAGATTTTCGCGGCGGCGGATGACATGCGCCCGTCCGTCCGTGCCGATCATCACCACCGCCGGACGGTAGGCGATGAACTGCATGGACTGGGTGAAATTGTAGGCGCCCACCGGATGCAGGACAATCTGGTCCCCCGCCGAGAGGGCGGGCAGGGGGGCCTGTTCCCGGATCACGTCAATATTCATGCACAGGCATCCGTACACCGTGGTGGGATGTGGGAAATCGCCCGTGGGTTTGGCGGGCAGGATGCTGGGCTGGTACCAGGCCGTGGTGTAGAGAAGATTGACGCCTGCATCCACGACAATGGCCGGGTGAGTCGACTCCATGGGATCGCTTCCGTCCTGGGAGGCCGCATTGTGAAGGGCGGGGCCCCCTTTGCCGTAGGCCTGGAGGGTTTGCTCGATCGCCGAGGGGGCCGGGGGGAGGGGACGGTGTTTGACGGCGACGACCGTTGAGATGAGGTAACCCGCCTCGTCAACCATGGCGCGGCCGGTTTCCAGATACAGCCGGGGCAGGGGGCGTCCGCTCGGCCAGTGGGAGGTGATCGTGTCGCACAGGGCCTCCGCATACTGGTCAAAGGAGGGGGTCACCTGTTCGGGCGGCAGGTACTGGTAGTGGAGACGGGCCCGGGACGCAAAGCCACCGCCCGCGTTGAGGTAGCGGATTGGTCCGGCCCCGAGACGTTCGGATTCCAAAGCCAGTTCCACCATTTTTTTCGCCGACTTGCGATAGGCATTCGGATCGAGGATGAAGGTGCCGATGTGGGCATGGAACCCCTGGAGCGTCAGGCGCGGCATCTGTTGCAGGCGGCGGACCACGCGCAGGGCTTCGCCGTTGTCGGCATTGAAGCCGAACTTCGACCAGACCGCATGGGTGCCCGTGTCCAGATAGACCCGCAGCGCCACGGGCACCGGCTGCGTGGGGGGGCGGGTGGAGGCCAGTTCGGCAATCAGGAACAGTTCATCGAGGTTGTCGATCTGGATCATGGCCCCTTCCTGGATCGCACGGGTGAGGATGTCCCGGCTCTTGAAAGGACCGTTGAAAATGATGTCGCGCCCCTCGATCCCGTTGGCACGGGCCTTTTCATATTCAAAATCACTGACCACCTCCGCGATGGCCCCCTCCTGGTGGAAGGTGCGGCAGATGGCATTGAGGTAGTTGGTTTTGTAGGACCAGGCGAACTGGAAATCCGGGTAGCGTCGGTCGAAGGCACGCCAGGCTTCGCGGTATTTGGCACGCAGGGCGGTTTCCGAAAAGACAAACAGCGGGCTGCCGTGCTCGCGCACCAGATCGGCCACGCGCACCCCGTCGATTGCCTCGCAGACGGTGGCGGCACCGTGGCGGAAGGGATTGGCCGGGCCGTGGCCGAGGGGTTCAAGGGTGGGAGTCACATACGGTTTGCGTTTCATGGAAGGATGCCTTTCCTGGAAAGGGGCGGGGTGATTTCGCCCCAGGGCAGCAGTTCCGCCGGGAGGTTGTCACCCATCAGTGCCGAGAAACGGCTGATGTGGCCCACCGCCTCGACCTGGTGACGGATGTAAAAATGCCCTGGTTTTGTGGCGGGGAGCGGGGACAGGCGTTCACCGCGGATCATCCGCAGGAGGGCCAGAGGAAAGTTTGCGCCCAGTTGCGAGGGAAAATCGATCCAGGCCGGAAAACGCGGGTTGATTTCAATGAGGGTATAGCGGTGGTCCGCCTCGTTGAAGATCAGTTCGATTTCAAACGGACCCGGCCAGCGCAATGCGCGGATGAGCCGCGTGCAGAGGGAATTGAGGACCGGGTCATGGACAGTGATCCCCCCCAGTCCCTTCCCCTTTTCGCTGAGAACCGTTTTGCGGATGGCACACATGCCGCGGATCCGGCCCTGTCCGTCCCCCAGGCCCAGCACATTGAATTCCGGCCCGCAGACCGGACTTTGGAGAATGACGGGGGCGCCCCACTCGGATAACAGCCGGTTGGCCGCCGTCGAAAGCTCCATCCCGTTGCGGACAACCCTGGCTTCGTAGTAGGGTCCTTTGACAATCAGCGGAAAACCCAGTTCCGCCGCCATCCGGGAGGCGGTGCCCAGATCGGAGGCCATGCGCGTGTCGGGCACGTCCACATCACAGGTCTCCGCCAGCTCCGGCAGATGCGACTTGGAGCGTCGGCGGAGAGTGGCGGGGTCGGGCAGGCAGACACGGATTCCCCGGCGTTTGAACAGGTCGGAAACGTGACTGAGCAGTTCAATTTCCGAGTCGAGGGTGGGGATGAGTATCTCAAAGGGTGTGTGGGCGCGGATGGCATCCAGCCGCTCGAAGTAGGGGCCTGTCCCGGCCGTCGGGTAGGGCATTAGATGTACCTGGTCGGGTCCGCCCGCGGCATAAATGCCGCTTTCCATGGCGTCGTAGACCAGGCCGATGATTGTCAGGTCCGGACATGCCCGGCGCAGACTCTGGATCATGCCTGCGCCCGGCTGGGGATTGTCCATGCGCTGGAGGCCGCTGATGGCGATGATGTTTTTTTTCACAGCCACCCCCGTTTTTCCAGTTCTCCCAGGAAGGTTTGCAGGTCCCGCCGGGCGGTGGATTCGGACACCTCGTATTCCCTGAGCAGAAACTCCAGCAGACTCTTCTGATCCGCGCCGCCGATGAGCATCCGCACGAGGGTCAGTCCCGAGGCACTCAACTGGTAGGTTTCACCGCGGGCCGGATCGAAGGCGACCCCGCCTTCGTTGAGCAGCAGGGTTTTGAGGGGGGAGGATTTCATGGGGACTCCGGGGTTAGCGGGAGAGTTTTTTGCCGGTGGCCTGTTCGTACCCCTGCTGGGCGTAGGCAAAGGTCGGGCTGATGCTCAGCAGTTTTTTGAATTCGGCCGCCGCCGTGCGGGCATCGCCGTTGAGCAGGAGGGACCAGGCCGTCCCGCTCAGTCCGGTGGTGTCCTCCGGGTAGTAGTCATTGATGCGGCGGTAGTAGGTGAGCGCCTGGCCGTAGTTCTTTTCCGCGTAAAAGGCCGAGGCCACCGTGGAAAGAGCCGAGTATTGGGCCGGGTCGATGCGCAAAATGCTGTCGGCGACCGTGCGGGACTCCTTGTAGTCCCCCACCGCGAGGGCCGTGTTCATGCGTCCGAGCAGGGCGTTGATGGATTGGGGCTGCATGTTGGAGGCCGCCCGGTAGAATTTGGCGGCATTCACATAATCTTTCTTTGCGTAGGCCAGCCAGCCGTTGCGCAGGGCCACGAGGTAGGCGTCGCCGCCCAGGTTTTCGAATTCCCTGAGCTTGGTGATCGCCTGATCGTACTGGCCCGCGGTTTCCGCATCCGTGGAGGCTTTCCAGGCGGCGGCCAATTTTGAGACATCCTCCTGGGCGTTGACGGAGGAGATGAGAAGACCCAGCAGAATGAGGGTCAGGACGTGGGGACGGATCAGCGACATGTGTGCTCCTTTGTTAGTTTTGATTGCAACAGGTTTCCGTAAAGGCATGATGAGGAGGAAGTCCAAAATTGTAAAGAATGTGTAAAATTGCTGCCCGGGGCGCGGAGGTGTGTTAACATCCGGGGACAGAGCCGACCATTCCGGCCCCCGCCAGTCCAATGAAACCCAGTGATTTTCCATGACGCCCCCCCCTGATTCCCCCTCCTCCCGGCCCCGCATTCTGCTGGTGGATGATGACCGCAAATTGTGTCGCCTGATCGCCGGGTATCTGGACCCTCTGGGTTATGAGATCGTCCCCGTGCACACCGGACCCGAAGGGGTGGAACGCGCCGTCTCCGAGTCCTGGCACGCGGTGATTCTGGACGTGATGCTGCCGGGCCTGGACGGGTTTGAGGTCCTGCGCCAGCTCCGGGCCAAGACGGATGTGCCCGTGCTGATGCTCACCGCACGCGGCGAGGAGACCGACCGCATCGTGGGATTGGAAATCGGGGCCGATGATTATCTGCCCAAGACCTTTTCCTCCCGGGAACTGCTCGCGCGTCTGCGGGCCGTCACCCGCCGTCAACGTCTCAAACCGCAGACGGAGGCGGCTGTCGAGGAGCTGGTGGCGGGCGGTCTTCGCATTTTCCCCGAGTCGCGCCGGGCGGTTCTCGACGACCAGGCACTGGCACTGACCCCCGTGGAATTCGATCTGCTGCTGTGTCTGGCCCGGGCCAAGGGCCGGGTCCGCTCGCGCGAGCAGTTGCTTGAGGACATCCGTCAGCGCAACTACGAGGTCTTTGACCGGAGCATCGATGTCCATATTTCCGCCCTGCGCCGCAAGCTCGGGGACGATGCGAAAAACCCCCGCTACATCCGCACCTATCGTTCCGCCGGGTACATGCTCACCGACGGACAGGAGGAGGAATGAAGATCCGCTTTCCACTTTTTGCAAAGCTCCTGCTGTGGTCGCTACTGCATCTGATCGCGCTTTTTGTCATTTTTGGCTATCTGCTCCATTCCCAGTTCGGGTCCTTCGGCAGTTTGTTGCTTCCCGAAAGTGCCCGGGACCGGGTGCAGGTCATGACCCGGCGGCTGGCCGGTCAGCTGGAGAACGCGCCCTTTGAGCGATGGGGGGAACTTGTCAGGGGCGAGGGCCGCATCCAGGGCATGGAATTTGGCCTGTACAACGGACGCGGGGAGTGGATTGCCGGGGAGGAGAGGAAGATTCCCGCCGACGTGTTCCGGGCGGCTTTCCGCCGTGGCCACCGGCCTCCAGAACCCCGTTCCAATCCGGAGGCCGCCCGGCCACTGCCACCCCCTCCTCCACACGGGGGGCACGGTCCCCATCCCGAGTCCCGCCGCGGCGAACCCCGTTTTCCCACCACCGCATTCCGATCGGAGGGGTCGTACTGGCTGGTGGTGTATCTGCCCCACGGACGGGTCTTCGACCAATTTGAGCGGCCGGTGATTTTGGTGGGAGAGGCGGGGTTTTTGGGTGGAACACCCCTGCTCTTCAATCCCCGCCCCTGGCTTTTGGCCGGTGGGGGGGCCTTATTGGTGTCCCTGATCACGTGGATGATCATGGCCCGCCACCTCACCCGGCCCCTGTCGGAAATGACGCGGGTGGCCGGGCAGATTGCGGAAGGATGTTTTGATGTGCGTGTGCGCGAGGGGCGCATGGATGAACTGGGACAGCTGGCACAATCCATCAACCGCATGGCGCGGCGGATTGCCGGATTGCTCACCGGGCAGAAGCGATTTCTGGGGGACGTGGCCCATGAATTGTGCGCTCCCCTGGCACGCATGGAACTGGCGCTGGGAATTCTCGAACAGAAGGCCTCCGGGGATGATCTTCAGAGGGTCGAGGATGTGCGGGAGGAGCTGACCCACATGCGGATGCTCGTGAACGAGCTGTTGCGTTTTTCCAAGGCCTCGCTGGCCCAGAAACAGATCAGTCTGGAGCGTGTGCCCCTGGCTCCGCTGGTTTCCGAGGCGGTGCGCCGCGAAAAGGGACGGGAGGCGGCGGTGGCGGAGATCGTACCCGAGGGACTGGTTGTCGAGGCCGATCCCGAGCTGCTGCGCCGGGCGCTGGCCAATCTGGTGCGCAACGCCCTCCGTTATGCCGGAGCGGAGGGGGGGATCGCGGTGGAGGCCCGGCTCGATGGCCCGCGGGTTCATATCCAGGTCCGGGACCGGGGAGCCGGGGTTCCGGAGGAGGATTTGGAGAAGATTTTTGATCCGTTTTACCGTGTTGACCAGTCGCGCACCGCGCAAACCGGCGGCAGCGGATTGGGGCTGGCCATCGTCAGAAGCTGTATTGATTCCTGCGGGGGATCGGTGACCGCCCGGAATCTGCGACCCCGAGGATTTGAAGTGGTGATCACCCTGGCCGGGTCCCTTCCAACGGTGCGGAAATCGGGGATTTTCGCGCCGATCCAGGAAGGCATTGCCCCCTTCAGGTGAGCCGGACCATGCAGGGGCAGGGGATTCCGGGGTTTTCACGGGTCTGACCCGGGCCACGGATCAGGTCAGGCCCTGGCTTTTTTATCGTCCGACTCAATCCGGGGAAAAAGCGGCTGGGCCTCGCCGATGGGTTGTCCCGGAGGCAGCAAACCCCAGCGGGCAAATTGCGGGAAGAGAACCTGTTTTTCGCGCAGCCCCAGCTGATCCTGGATTTTGGAGGCCACCGTGGGCATGACCGGGGCGACCAGCACCGAAACCAGGCGCAGGGATTCGGCCAGGTTGTAGAGGACCGTATCCAGTTTGGCGGCCTTCGCCGGGTCCTTGGCCAGGGCCCACGGTGCGCTTTGTTCGATGTATTGGTTCGTGCGTTGAACCAGCTGCCAGAGCAGGGAAAGTGCCTCATGGGTTTTGTTTTCTGAAAAACAGCGGATCACCTCCGGAAGGATTTCACCGCCCAGAGCATCGAGACTTTTGTCGTTTTCATCCTTCTCGACGGGCGCAGGAATCAGACCCTGACGATACCGCTTGATCATATTCAATGAGCGGTTGAGCAGATTGCCCAGATCGTTGGCCAGATCGCTGTTGAAGCGCGTGACAAAACCCTCATGGGAAAAGTCGCTGTCGTAACCGACGACCATTTCGCGCATCAGAAAATAACGGAACGCATCGACGCCGTATTTTGAAGCGTATTCCAGAGGGTCAACGATGTTGCCCAGACTCTTGCTCATTTTTTCCCTGTCCATCGTCCACCATCCGTGAACCAGAAGCTGGCGGGGCTGAGGGAGGCCGATGGCTTGGAGCATGATTGGCCAGTAGATGGCATGGGCCGGGATCATGATATCCTTGCCGATGACATGATGGTCGGCGGGCCAGTACGAGCCGGATTCCGTGGTGCCGTATCCGACCACGGAAACGTAGTTGATCAGGGCATCGAACCACACGTAGGTCACGTATTCGGGATCAAACGGAAAGGGAATGCCCCATGAAAGGCGTGCCTTCGGACGGGAGATGCAGAGATCGCCGAGCGGTTTTTGGAGGAAGCCGAGGACCTCCTTGCGGCGGAATTCGGGGCAGATGAAACCGGGATTTTTTTCGACAAAATCAATCAGCCACTGCTGATGGGACCCCAGCCTGAAATAGTAGTTTTCCTCGGTCAGTGCGATCACCTCGCCGTAAATCTCGGGAAAATTCCCATCCGGGAGCCGTTCCTTTTCGGTGACGAACTGTTCCTGACGTGTGGAGTAGAACCCCTCGAATTTGCCCTTGTAGATGTGGCCCTCATCAAAAAGCTTCTGCAGGATGTCCTGCACCACCTTTTTGTGGCGGGGTTGGGTCGTGCGGACAAAGTCATCGTTGGAAATGTCCAGGGACCGGCAGAGGGTGACAAAATGCGCCGACATTTCGTCGCAGAAAGCCTGGGGTTCGACCCCGTGTTTCTGGGCCGATTGCTGGACCTTCTGGCCGTGTTCGTCCACACCCGTCAGAAAATGGACCGCCTCGCCCTGGGCCCGATGGAAGCGGGCAATGACATCGGCGAGCACCTTTTCATAGGCGTGGCCGAGGTGGGGTTTGCCATTGACGTAGTCAATGGCCGTCGTGATGTAGAATTTTTTGGACATGGTGCTGTGGATTGTTTACCCGGGGATCAGACCGATGAACAGCCAATATTGACGGCCTTCACTCGTAGGAGATTTTGTCGGAGAGCCAACGGATGTAGCGTTCAAAATATCCGTGTTTGAGAACCGGCTCATGTTCGGACGCCGGCGGAAGACCGTTCGGTTCGATGTTCAGGAGGCTGGGTTGGGTCTGGGGAATGGTTTTCAGAAGTGCGGCTGCCTGGTCCCGGGCCCCCGTTTTCCACAAACAGGTGAGTAACCCGTGCGCAAAAAGTGGGTTGTCCGGAAATCGCGCATGCAAGGAGTGGAAGATGGCCCTGCCCGACTGATAATCCTCCCTCATCAGGCAGGACAGGGCGTACATTTCAGGAATACACCGGAACTCGGGATTTTGTTTGTACAGCCGGTCCGTTCCGATGACAAAAGAGGGAAACTCACCGTTTCTGAGGTTTTCAAAGACCATCAGCGACTGGGTGCGGGAATCAAATTCTTTCCAGAGCGTGAATTTGGCGGTGACAAACTCCCGGAATGTCAGGCCTGTTGAGCGGGGGATCAAACCGTGTTGAAACTGAAAAATGAAAAGCTGGTTCCATACGGCCAGAAGAATCAGCAGGGCTGGAAACCCCTTCTGAACCCAGGGCTTTGAATATTGGATGAAAGCCGCGATTCCAAACGCAAAGGCCGGGAGGAGCATGTCAAAACGCCTGTGTCCGAAAGACCAGGAGGCGTTCGGGTCCACGCGGGTCGCGTTGATGACCACCTGAACCACGAAAAGGATTCCGAGGAGCAGAATCCACCTTTGAAACGGCCCCCAGGCTTTCGTCCAGCCGGGGATTGCCAGAATCAGAAGGGGATGCCACAGAAAAAGTCCGTGGTTGGTCGAGAAGAGAATCAGCCATACATTTTCCCAAACAAAACCAAACGGCTGGGAAATGCCCGGGTTGAACAGAAATGCCCCATAAATCAGTTTGAATGCGACCAGCTGTGGTGAGACTCCAAGCAGCATTCCTGCTCCGAGTACGATCAGATTTCTGAGTGTTCGCACCTTTCCCTCCCATAAGAGAAACAGGACCAGAAGGGGGATCCACAAGGCTGCCTGCCAGCGGGTACAGACAAGCAGGCCGGCCACCATGCCAGTCCAGAACAGGGAGGTTTTTCTTGTGATCAGAAAAAACAGGAGGGCTGAGGCAAACAGGCTCGCATTGTGAGCGACAGGGGCGCTGCACCAGAAATAGTATGTCGCAGAGGAGCACAGAAGAATCGACAGGGCGGCCAGAAGGCTGTTTTGATAGGAAAAGAAGCCTCTCAAAAACTGGAATGTCAGCACAATCCCCAAAAGACCCAGAAAGGAATCTGCCAGGTAGACAGACATCTGTAATGCCGTTGAATATCCTGCGGGACCGGATGGTTGCCCCAGCGATTCCAGCCCTGCTGCCACCAGATACGCCGGCATCCAGAACAGGGCGGGACCAATGGCCCAGATGTTTCCCGGTTTCCCCGTGGGATTGTTGTAAAAGGGGCTCGAAGCGGGATCGGTCTGAAAATGTCGGAACTCATTTGTGAAATCAAGGTCCCCATCAAAAACAGCGGACCGCAGGTAAATGAAGTGGAAGACAGAGTCTCCGGAAATTGCACGCGGGAGCCAGGTCATGTACATCAGGCTGAAGTGCAGCACTCCCATGACCAGCCAGGTGAATGACAGGATCACCCATGCCCGCAACGGAGTGTCATTCTGAAACTGTTCGGACAGCCGACGGGCAAATTGTTCCAGCCGGGGGATGGGGAATAGGGGGCGGGCCATTGATCGGAGCATTCTGTGGGGGCCGGGATTTTCAATAAAGCCTAAAACAAGCCTCCCCGTATTTTGTTCGGCAGGCCAGTTTCCCGTTCACGTCAGGCTGACCGGATCCACGTCGATGGCAATTTCGACATCGACGGGGTTTTGGAACGATTTGAGCGATTCCCGGAGAAAATCGGACAGGCGGAGGATGGAGGGGGAGCGCAGGAGAATCTGGAACCGGTAATGGGATTCCACCTTGGCCAGTGGGGCGGGGGCGGCCTCATTGAGAATCGTGTGCGTGGGGAGGTTTTTCCCCAGGGTGTGCTGGAGGGTTTCCGCCACGAACTTCACCTTGTTTTCGCTTTTGCCACGCAGGGTCAGAATCACCATGTGCGAGGAGGGCGGGTAGGAAAGTTGTTTTCGGAACTCGATTTCCTGTTCGTAGAATCCGAGGTAATCATGCTGGCGTGCAAACTGGATGGCCGGATGGAACGGGGTGAACGTCTGAACGATGACCTCCCCCTCGACATCGCCGCGCCCGGCGCGTCCGGCCACCTGGGTCAACAGCTGGAAGGTCCTTTCACCCGCCCGGAAATCCGATTGATGGAGACCCATATCCGCATTGACAATCCCCACGAGGGTGACGTTTGGGAAATGCAGACCCTTGGCGATCATCTGGGTGCCCACGAGGATGTCCACCTTTCCTGTTTTGAAGGACCCGAGCGCCTCGCGATAGGATTCCTTCTGCTGCATCGTATCCGAATCCATCCGCAGAATGCGGGCTTTGGGAAATATTCTGGCCAGGGCCCCCTCGATTTTTTCTGTGCCCATGCCCGCGTACCGGATTTTCGGGTCCTTGCACGACGGACATTGTGAGGGGGGTTTTGCGGAATGCCCGCAGAGATGGCAGAGCAGGATGTTTTTCTGGCGGTGAAACGTCAGGGCCACGCTGCATTCCGGGCACATTTCGACATGTCCGCACACATTGCAGACCATCGAGGAGGCGAATCCGCGACGGTTGAGGAAGAGGATCGTCTGTTCCGACCGGGCCAGCCGCGCCTGGATGGCGGACTTCAGACGTTCGGAGAAGAGCTGGACCCCCTTTTGGCGCATCGCCTCCTGGCACATGTCCACGATGCGCATGAGCGGCATTTTTTTGTCATCAATACGGCCGGGCAACGGGCAGAGATGGTATTTTTTGCGCTGGGCATTGTGGTAGCTTTCCAGGGAGGGAGTCGCGCTGCCCAGCAACACCGAGGCCCGCATCATGTGTCCGCGCATGACCGCCACATCCCGGGCGTTGTAACGCGGGGCCTTTTCCTGTTTGTAGGAACCCTCGTGTTCCTCATCGACAATGATCAGTCCCAGGTCGCGGACCGGGGCAAACACCGCCGACCGGGCCCCGATGACGATGCGGGCGCGGCCCTCGTGGATTTTGTGCCATTCGTCATGCCGTTCCCCCGGGGAGAGATGACTGTGCAGGACCGCGACCAGTGTGTTGCTTTCCGCAAAACGCCCCTTGAAACGTTCGACCGTCTGGGGGGTGAGCGAAATTTCCGGCACGAGAATGATCGCGCCCCTGCCGTGGTGCAGCGCGTGCTGGATCCCCTGCAGATACACCTCGGTTTTGCCACTCCCTGTGACCCCGTGCAGCAGAATCACCGGGGGTTTGAGCGTATTGATGCTTTGTTTGACCAGTTCCAACGCCTCCATCTGTTCGGAGTTGAGCTTAAGCGGCTGGGTGGGCAGGAAGACCTCGTCATCGAAGGGGTCGCGTTCCTGCGTTTCCGCGGCGATGGTCACCAGTCCCAGGTCCTCCAGGGCGTTGGCACTTGAGCGGTTGCCGCCTGTCTGGCTGATCAAATCCGTGAGGAAGAGGCCGCCCGTGGACCGGACCTTTTCCAGCATGACCGCCTGTTTCGGGGCACGTTTGGTCAGACGCGACAGTTCCTCGGTGGAGGGATCGCGTTTGGGGGTGACAAACAGGCGTTCCTTCCATCCGAGCGCCGTTTTGCGGACCACCTCGGGCATGATGGATTTCATCGCCGTTTCCACCGGGCAGCAGTAGTAGTCGGCCATCCATTTGGCGAGTTCAATCAGGTGCGTATCGATGAGCGGCTTGGTACCGATGACCTCGGCAATGGGTTTGCAGTCGGGGAAATCCGCGTGGTCGGAGAGATGGGCGACAAAACCCGTCAGGACCTGACGTCCGAACGGAATCCTGACCTTGGAGCCGATGTGGACGGAACCTTCCAGCAGCGTGGGGACCCGATAGTCAAATTCACGGCCCACCGCCCGTTCGATGATGACCTTTGCAAATTGCGCCATGGAGGGGGAAAGTAAACGCCGAAAGCCCCGGCGAGTAAACTCCGAAACCGGAGGAAGTGTCCATCCCGGAATCGGCGGAACTTTCGTCCGGACCACTTGAACATGGGGGTGTTTTCCGGCAGGCTCCGGAGTGTGACGCCCAAAACACTCTGGATCACCGGCTGGGCCATTCCGCCCGTCTGGTTTTCCCGGCAGGTCTGCACGGTCTTTCCCGACGATCCGGGCGAGGTGCGTCTGCCCGGACCGGATTGTTTTGAGGGAATCCACTGGTCCGGGTACGACCGGTTTGTCGGATATTCCTTCGGTGCGTTTTGGCTGCTGCAAAATGCGCCCGAAGGAGTCCGGGACAAGTTGCGGGTGATCGCCCCCTTTTCCGCATTTTGCGCCGAGGCCGGGCGGGGGGGGCGGGTTCTGACCACGCAGGTGAAAGTGCTGCGCCGCTGGCTGGCGCGGGAGCCGCTGGCGGCACTGGGGGATTTTTATGCCCGGGCCGGGGTGTCGCTGACCGTGCCCACGGAACTCCCGGCTCCCGTCGAGACACTCCTGTGGGGGTTGGACATGATGGCGGCGGGGAAACTGCCCGACAGCGTGTGCGGGACTGTTCCGGGCGTCATCGGCGCGTCGGATGCCCTTCTGGACGCCGCCCGGATCACGGCGCAATTTGCGGGGGTCAAAACCGTTCCCGGCACGCATGATTTGCTTCCCCTTCTGCGGGCACTCAAGCAACATGGACTGTGATGAGAATTGCCCGGTTTGATCGCAAGGCCCGAAATTACGAGGCCGCCGCCGCCATCCAAAAGGAGGCCGCTGCCGCCCTGGCCGGGTGGATTCCGCGGCATCCGCACACCGGAGGCCTGCGGGCCGTGGAAGTCGGGGCCGGGACGGGGCAGCTGACCGCGCATCTGGGAGACTGGCCCGGCACCCTGCGGGTGACGGATGTCTCGCCGGAGATGGTGGCCGAGGGAAAAAGAAGGTTTCCCCGGGCGGACTGGCAGGTGATGCACGCCGCGGACATTGACGGAGCGGGACCCTGGGACTGGATTTTTTCGAGCAGCCTGCTGCAGTGGTTTCCCGATCCCGTGGAAATCCTGCGGCACTGGGAGCGGTCCCTCGCCCCCGGGGGACACGTGTTGTGCGGATTTTTTGTCAGGGGGACCCTCGCCGAGTTTGAATCCGTCTTCGGAAAACCCGGTCCGGTCCGGTGGTTTGATCCCGGTCAGTGGCGCGGATTTTTTGAGTCCGCCGGGTTTGAGGTGCTCAGGGCGGAGGTGAGCCCCAGACAGGTCCCGTTTGATTCCGCCCGTGAGCTGATGCGGACGCTGCACGGGACCGGGGCCATCGAGCCGCGGCGGACCCCCCCCGGGGAGATCCGGCGTCTGTGGCGCGTGTATGAGGAGCGGTATCCGGGTCCGGAGGGCGGGGTGCAGGCGGGATTTGTGTCGATGCGGGTGCTGGCGAGGCGGGAGTGAATGTCTGATCCGCAGGGGGGGGGAAGTAATTGAGTTGAAATCCGGACCCGAATCAGGGAGTTTTCCCGGACTGATGAAATGGGTTGATTCACTGGAGCGACGGTACAAACATCTGGCCATCCCCGGGGTGGTCCGATACATCCTGGTGGTTCAGGCCTTTTTCCTGATCCTCATCCGGTTCCGGCCTGAAATCTATGAGAAGATGATGCTGGTACCCGGGGACGTGATGCGCGGGGAGGTCTGGCGGCTGGTGACCTTTGTGTTTACGCCGCCCACGGGGTTTGAAGGCAGCTGGCTGCTTTTTGCGATTTTTTATTTTCTTTGTTCCTGGAGCATCAGTGATGCCGTCGAACAGGCCATGGGGACGTTTCGCCTCAATTTGTACATCCTCGTGGGTATGATCTCCCTCTTTCTGATGTCCATGATCCTGATTCCCGCCACCTCGTGGTTTCTGATGCTTTCCCTGTTCTTTGCCTTTGCCACGATTTACCCGGATGAGATTTTTTATCTGTTTCTGATCATTCCTGTCAAAGCCAAGTGGATGGCTTTGCTGGCCGCGATTCCCCTGATGTTGCTGATGATTTTCGGAGGGTGGGCGGCCATGGCCGGTTGTGTTGTGGCTTTTTCAAATTATCTGATATTTTTTGGCGTTGACCTTTATCGATCCGCCCAGCAGGGAAGAAAAGCCCAGTCCCGACGGATGGAATTTGAGAAGTCCCGGCGTGAGGGTGTGCCGATGGATGGATTTCACTGCTGTGTGGTTTGTGGAAGGACGGATCAGAAGTTTCCGGACCTGGAATTCCGGGTGTCGTCGAAGGATGGCGAGGAATATTGTCTGGACCACATTGCGCAGGCGCCGGTGGCCAAAAAGGCGTGACGGGGCCGGGGAGGGTCAGTTGCCGAACCCGATGAGGTTCATGACGCGCAACCCGTAGTCGGTCAGACCCGGGGCGGAGGATTTTCCGAAGAGGACGGATTTTGTGACCAGGGCCAGGGGCACGGGAGTCGGATGCACCCAGGAAACCGTCGGTTTGTCCACCGGCGTCGCCTGGGGGGTGACCCTCAGAATCTGACCGTCCTGCGAAAACGAGACCTCCCACGAGGCCGGTTTTTTCAGGGGGGAATCTGCGAGCAGCCAGGGGTAGAGACTGACCACATCCAGCGGCCCTTTGTTCGGGAGAAGGACTTTGTAGTAGGTTTTTTCCGTCGCCAGAAATGCGGGGAGGGAAAGTGTGGGGTCCTTCCGGAGGGCCAGGTAGTAGCGGGCCACATTGATTCCGTTGAGGTTCATCCCGTTGTAGAGGCCGTGGCGGTTGGGGTCGGTTTTGGCCGTGGGCAGGGATTCAAACCAGCGGTCGAATTGACGGTTGATCATCAGGGCGATTTCAAAATGCAGATGGGCGCGGCTGCGATCCAGACCCGGTCCCGTGTAACCCATGCATGCGAGTGACTCCCCCTGTTTGACCGATTTTCCCACGGACGTGCGGATTTCGGCCAGGTGGGCGTAGAGGGAGTAGTAGGGGCACCCCTCCCAGAGATGTTCGACGACGATGTATTTGCCGTAGCCCGAGTGGCGGGGGCTGGAATTGACATAGACGACCGTCCCATCGGCGATCGCATCCACCGAATCGAGCGGTTCCCCGTCGGGTGCGCGGCGGAGCGGCCTGATGTCGATGCCCTCGTGGAAACGGGAATAGACAAGACCCCCGGGGGTTTCCGTCGGATTGCGGACAAACCCCCACTGCCCCCCCTCCCACGGGCGGGATTTGACCCCCTTGAAATCCCGTTCAATGACCTGGTAGAAGGCGGGACCTTTCGATTCAAAAAGAGCCGTGTTTTCCGTGGGAAGAATCAGCGGCCCCGCCGTGCGTTCCTCCGCGAAAGACCGAGGGCACAGAAGCAGGAGCAAAAGCAGGACCGGGCGCATGCGGGCAGGAGGGTTATTTGTCTTTCATGACCAGCACCCCGTCCCATGAGGGATCGGGGGCGTTTTTGAGGAATTTGACCGATTCGGCCAGATAACTTTCGCAGAGGTAGTCGTCCGGGACGGATGCCAGGCAATGGGTGAAGATTTTTGCGGCAGTGGCAAAGTCCTTGGACATGAAGGCCGCATAGCCCTTTTCGTATTCGGCGTACCATGCAATCTCAGTCTCCGAGAGTTTGCCCGGGAGTTTTTCGGCCAGGAGAATGAAGACCTCGACGGGGACCGTTTTTCCCTTGACGGTGATTTTGCCCGCGGAACGGAGCCAGAAATCCTCCCGGACCAGGGCGGCGACGGATTCGCCGATCAATTTATCCGTGTGGAAGGTTTTGGTGGCCCCCTCCAGACGGGATGCGAGATTGACCGCGTCGCCGATGACCGTGAATTCCAGACGTTCGGAGGACCCGATATTGCCGACGATGACCTCCCCGTGGTTGAGGCCCACACCGATGCGCAGTTCGGGTTTTCCCGAAGACTTCCATCCCTCGTTGAGGGCGGGGAGGATCTCGATCATCTGGCAGACGGTGCGGCAGGCATTGATCGCGTCCTGTTTGGGTCCGTGTGAATGGGTGTCCCCCCAGACGGCCATGATGGCGTCGCCGATGTATTTGTGGAGGGTGCCGTCGGTTTTGAAGACCAGGGGGACCATGCTGCCGAAGTATTCGTTGAGCTGCTGGACGAGCATCTGGGCGTCGGCGGTTTCGGTCATGGTGGTGAAGCCGCGGATATCCGAGAAAAGGATGGTGACGGGTTTGCGGAGGCCGCCGAGGGATAGGGCGTATTCGTTGCGGTTCTGGAGGAGGTAGTTGGCGACATTTTTGGAGACAAACTTGTCGAAGGTGGATTTGACACGGGCGCGTTCGATCCGTTCGAGCACGAACTGGTAGACCAGTGCGACAATGCCCGTGCCCGAGAGGGCCACCAGTGGCCCGGCCATGGGGAGCATCAGGGAGGCGTGGACGAAAAGAATCTGGGAAAGACCCAGGTAGGCCCCGCCCTCGGCCGTGACCAGGGAAAATTTCAGGAGCGGATTCTGGACGAGCATGACCAGGGCAATGGCCAGAGCCGAGGCGCAGAGCATGATTCCCAGGACCGCCCACGGGTTGACGATTTCGTGGAGAAAATCGTTGCGCAGAAGCGTGGCGATGGACTGGGCGTGGACCTCGACCCCCGCCATGCGCCCGTAGGCCGTGTCGTGATAATCGGTCGTCCAGTTGCCCATGGGACCGACGAGCACGACCTTGTTTTTGAAAAAGGCCCCGTTGCCGAAGTTTCTTTCCCAGAATGAGGGGATGAAAATCTCATAGAGCGGGATCGGTTTGTAGGTGCCGGAGGGTCCCTGGAAATTGATCATGCGCCGCTCCCAGCCCAGGGAGGAGGGCTTGCGGGAGGGGTCCGCCTTCAGGCAGGTCAGACCGTCGTAGGAGGTGAAAACCGTCTGGGTCTTCTCATCGACAAAGGGGACTGCCCCCGAGATGAACTCCAGCGAGGTGGTGTAAAAGGCGTCGTGGATGGCCTCATCCTTGCGTGGGACATAGTTGACGTAGCCGACACTGCCCTCGATCTGGAGTTTTTCGATGGGAAGGGAAATGCCGCTTTGGCCGCCGATCTCCTGGCCGTTGACGGATTTCGACTGTTCCAGCTGGAGATTCGAGCCGATGACCACCCGGTCCCTGAATTTTTCGATGCCCCGGGCGAAGAGCGCGTCATCCCCCTCGCCGTAGATGCTTGGGGAAGGGAAAAGCATGTCAAAGGCCACCACACGGGCCCCGGCTCCGATGAGTTTTTCCATCAGCAGCGGATAGAGTTCCCGGGGGAAGGGAAATCCCTCCATCATCAGCTGGATGGGGCGGAGTTTGTATTCCGCATCCTCCTGGTTGATGAGGTTGAGTGTTTCGAGCTCCTTGCTCCGGTCGTCAATGGCGATGATGACCACATCGGGATCGGGGTTGTGGAGACCGCGCCAGGCGAATTTCTGGTAGGTGATGATTTTTTCGAGATTCAGCAGCGGTTTCCATTCCGCCAGCCACAACTGCCACAGGCCGATGGTGAAAATCAGCGAAAACAGGGGCAGCAGGATCAGGAGCCTGTTTTTGGGAAGAAGGAGCTGATTCATGGGGCCGGGGGCAGTCTACACACAGATAAGCACGCCTTTCAACAGCCGTGCTGTAAAAATAATGGGACAACACCATGGGCTGCCCGAAATGAAGAGGGCGTCAGACCAACAGACAGAGGGATATTTTCCGGGGACCTCGGCCAAGAATCAAGTCGACGGATACCTGTAGCATTCATTTCTACATTTTTTTGGGAGCGGGAATTTGTTATTATGGAAATTATGGATATTATTATTAATGTAATTATTATATATTAAATATAAATAACTTTACAAACCATAATTTTTAATTAAAAATTCAGAATTCTTTTGGATATGATATATACGAAAACCATGCCAGCGACAATTTTCAGACCTGACAAGGGTTTTGTGGAAAATCTTGTTCCCCGAATGTTGCAACAGAATCGGGCTCCTGACACCAAAACCCGGGGATTGCATGTCAGGATTTCGGAATTCAGTGAAACCTCCCAGGCAACATTGATCAATCTCCAGGCCTTTCTTCTGGAGATTGCCTCGGCCCAAAACGTATTGGAATCCGACTTTGGTCCGCAGTGTGTTTTTACCCGGGACCTTCTGGTACGGCACCGATACCAGGAGATGATGGATCATATCCGTCATCTGACGCCGAGCCCCGGCACCCCGGCCAGCCCCATTTTCAAGAAGGCCGTGCATGATATCCGTGGCGGAGCGTTGCCGAGTCTGACCATGAACATTGATCTGTTTCTCTACTATCTGCCCCCCCAGGACTTTTTCCACAAGTTGTATCATCTGAGCCATGACCACCTGCGCATTCTGCGCAACTGCATCGTGGATTTTGCCTCCGCTCCGGTGCCCCGCGTGGGCGGACAGGAATCCGCCCGGGTGGGGGAGCTGATTGAGAAGTGGCGCGGGACACGCATTGGGACACGGGAGAAATCGTGTGACGTCTTTGTTTCCTGCGAATACGGGGGCGACCTGCAGAGCCACTGTGTGGAGTTTTCCATGCTGGAGCGGGTGTTTTACAACCTGCTCAACAATGCCGCCAAGAATGCCTCCGACGGCCACCTGGCCATCGACATCCGTCCGACCGATGACGGTCAGAATCTGCTGTTTTTGCTGACCAACCGTGTGGACATGAAACTTTCCAATCTTTTGAAGAGCCGGTTTGGCAGCCGGATGGACGGACTCTTCAAGGAGGGATTCACCACGGGCGGCAACGGGGTGGGAATGGGTGTTTGCGCCGAGATGGTTGTCAACGTGTATGATCTGAAGAGTTTTGAGGATGCGGTCAAATGGGGTTATTTCGGTTGCAGTCTGGTGAAGGATTATTTTGTCTGCTGGTTTCACTGGCCATTGTCAAAATAATGTGTTTATCCTGTTGCACCCTGCAATCAATCCATTGATGGAGAAACTTAAAATGGGCTTTGGAGCCGGTCAGTACAAAAAAAGACTCATCATACTGCATGTGGAGGACCAGCTGGATTTTTTCCATGTCATTCGGCAGGTGCTGGAGCAGATGCCCGGGGAGTTTTCCGTCCTTCACGCCCGCACGTATGCCGAGGCCATTGAGCTGGCGGGCAAATATTATTTCGACTGTATTTTCATCGATATCAACCTGCCCGATGGCAACGGGTTGGATTTGTTTGCGGAGATCAAGGGCCTGCATCCCCACGCGCGGGGGGTGATTGTCAGCGGTGCCAACGAGGAGGAGTTTGTGGGGATGGCCGGGGCCGTGGGCATTGATGCCTATCTGATCAAGCCCGTGCAGTTGGGGGCACTCTACGACACCCTCAAAAATCTTTTTCCCGAGGCCTTTGAAAAGGCGCAGATGGCCGGGAGCCT
>JANRIZ010000076.1:0-8206 GCA_033764445.1 Verrucomicrobiia bacterium
AGCCTCCTCAAGCCCGGCCTTGTCGCGGGCCATGCCGCATTTGTCCCAAAGAAGGCGTCCGATCTCACGGTGGAAACTGCGCACGCTGCGTTTGCCATTGATGGAAAGCAATTTGTTGATGCCCGCCGTGACGTTGGCCTCTGCTTTTTTGAATTCGGGATGATCTGTCGAAGGGCGACTGCCGGTTTTGACTGCGGAAGCCAGGTAATTGGCCACCGTGTAAGGAGCGATGAAATATCCGTCGGCCAGTCCCTGCATCAGCGCACTGGCCCCCAGGCGGTTGGCACCATGATCGGAGAAATTCGCCTCACCCAGCACAAACAGTCCGGGAATATTGCTCATCAGATTGTAATCAACCCACAATCCGCCCATCGCGTAGTGGACCGCCGGGAAAATGCGCATGGGACTCTTGTAGGCGTTTTCACCGGTGATGCGTTCGTACATGTCGAAAAGATTGCCGTACCGTTCGCGCACCGTGTTTTCTCCCAGACGCGCAATCGCGTCGCGGAAATCGAGATAAACGCCAAGACCTGCAGGACCCACTCCGCGACCCTCGTCACAGACATATTTGGCCTGACGACTCGAAACGTCGCGGGGGGCGAGATTGCCAAAGCTCGGATAAATGCGCTCCAGAAAATAATCGCGCTCCTCCTCGGGAATCAGATCGGGCGGACGCGAGTCGCCGCCCTTTTTTGGAACCCAGATGCGCCCGTCATTGCGAAGCGATTCGCTCATGAGAGTGAGCTTGCTCTGGTGATCCCCGCTGACGGGGATGCAGGTGGGGTGGATCTGGGTGAAACACGGATTGGCAAAACCGGCCCCCTTTTTGAAGGCCCGGTAGGTGGCTGTCACATTGGAGCCCCGGGCGTAGGTGGCCAGAAAATAAACGTTCCCGTAACCGCCCGTGGCCAGAACCACCGCATCGGCGGAGTGGGAGGAAATTTTGCCGGTGACCATGTCCCGGACCACGATCCCCTTGGCCACACCCTCAATGAGGACCAGCTCCAGCATTTCGGTGCGGGCAAACATCCGGACATTGCCCAGGCCGATCTGTCGGGAGAGGGATTGGTAGGCTCCCAGAAGGAGCTGCTGCCCGGTCTGGCCCCGCGCATAAAAGGTGCGTTCGACCTGGGTGCCGCCAAAGGAGCGGTTGGCGAGGGTGCCGCCGTATTCACGGGCGAAGGGCACCCCCTGCGCGGCGCATTGGTCGATGATGTTCACACTCACCTGGGCGAGGCGATACACATTGGCTTCGCGTGCACGGAAATCCCCTCCCTTGACCGTGTCGTAAAACAGTCGGCGCACACTGTCACCGTCATTCCGGTAGTTTTTGGCGGCATTGATCCCGCCCTGGGCCGCAATCGAGTGGGCGCGTCGCGGACTGTCCTGAAAGCAGAAACAGGAGACCTGATATCCCTGTTCCCCGAGTGTGGCCGCCAGCGAGGAGCCTGCCAGGCCGGACCCCACCACAATCACCTCGTACTTGCGGCGGTTGGCCGGATTGACAAGTTTCATGTTGAACTTGTGGTTTTCCCATTTCTGGGAAAGGGGACCTTCGGGAATCTTGGCGTCGAGGTTCATGGCGTGGGGGGTCGGGGGGTTCAGACGGGTTTGATGAGGTTGGCCAGGACCCCGATGGGGACGGCGGCGAATCCGATCCACAGCAGGATCGCCAGGGCCAGGCACAGCCGCTGGATCAACACCTCATTGTTTTTGGACATCAATCCCAGGGTCTGGAAGAGACTCGCAAATCCATGGCTCAGATGAAGGCACAAGAGGCCCGTGCCGAGGATGTAGACGGCCGAGATCCCTTTGTGGCTGAATCCCTCGATGACCATGTTGTACACGTCATGCCGTCCGTGTTTGTCGAAGAGGGTGGCATATTCGGGGTCAATGGTGTGCGTGGTAAAGTGGAGAATATGGAAAACAAGGAACGCCAGCACCACCAGACCGCTGACGGCCATCAGCCGAGAGGCCAGAGAGGCCGGGGCCTGGGTGAGGTCCCCCGCGGCGTATTTTTCCGGACGGGCCCGGCGGTTTTCCAGGGTGAGCATGATCGAAAAATAGATGTGGGCGAGGACACAGATCAGAAGGAAAATGCGGGCCAACCACAACAGCTCGTCACTGGTGTGGATCAGGGCCGCATATTTGTTGAAGACATTGATTCCCAGAAAGACCTGGAGATTGCCGGCCATATGGAAAAAGACAAATCCCACCAGAACCAGCCCGGTGAGGGCCACAATCCACTTGCGGCCGATCGACGAATTCAGGAACCGACATATCACACTGTTCATAGGGGACTCCACAGATAACAATTCATCCCTGCCATGCAAGACAAGGTTTGTCAAAAAGAGAGTTTCAGAAAGTTCTGAAAACATGAAAACCCCCTTCATTTTTGTCCCCGCGTTTGCAGGATGAAAAAAAATTTCGTGCCAAAAAACAGGTTGTCCGTTTGACTGGCCCCCAGCATGAATGATTTTGCCGTGATTTTTGACATGGATGGGGTCATTGTCGATTCCTCCCGGTTCCATGAGGAAAGCTGGAATGTCCTGGCCCGCGAAGTCGGGTGGACGCTGCCGCCGGGTTTTTTCAAAAAAACCTTTGGCATGCGCAATATCTGCATCATCCCCGATTTTTTGGAGCCTGGGGCCTCCGCGGAACGCATTCTCCGCCTTTCCGCCCGCAAGGAGGAACTGTTCCGTCAACTGGTGGAGGGTCAGGTCTCTCTCCTTCCCGGGGTCCGTTCCCTGGTCGGGGAATTGCACAGGGCGGGGATTCGTTTTTCGGTGGGCTCCTCCACGGAGCGCAAAAACATCGAAATGATCCTCGAAACCACCGGCATTGCCCCGTACTTCCACGCATTGGTCAGTTCCGAGGATGTCACCCGCGGCAAACCCGCTCCGGACGTATTTCTGATGGCGGCAAAAAAAATGGAAATTCCTCCCTCCCAGTGTGTTGTCATCGAGGATGCGCAGGTGGGCATAGACGCCGCCGCGGCGGCGGGCATGGTCTGTCTGGCCTTGGCCACGACGCATCCGGCGGAAAGCCTCTCGGGTTACCGGCGGGTGGTGCCAAATTTGGAGAAAATTCGGATTGAAGATTTGAAATCCTTATTCTAAGAATGGTTTTCCACAAAACCAGTCCCGGATTCCATGAGCGCCATGCCTACCGACATCAATCCCCTGACAATCAGTTTCACGGCTGATGACATCATTTTTGATTGTCCCTCCTGCGGCAAAAACCTCGTCATTGAAATTGTGGGCGCGGGCATGCAGATCAACTGTCCCCAATGCCAGGCGGAGCTGATCGTCCCCTCAAAAAAATCCATTCACAAGGCGACACCGGCTGCCACGTCCGTACCTGAATCCCATGCCCATCCGGCTCCCTCCTCCATCCAGCCCCCGCCGGAAGGAATCAACGACGCGGTCAACCCGGAGGCCAGCAAGGCGGCCGGGGCCAATGCCCTCATCCAATACAAGTTTGATCCCTCCTCCGTCGCCCATTTGGATCAGGAGGGCATGGAAGCCCGGCTCAGGGAGCTGGCCCAGCTCAAAAAGGAAAACCATTCCCAGAGGCTGGAGGCCCGGGAATACATTTCCCACGCCAACGCCAAACTCCAGCGTGAAATGTCCAAACTCAAACGGCTGGAGGCCCGTCGTCTGGAATTTGATTCCGAGGAAACCTTTCTCAAAGACAAGCTCGGGCAGTAGCCTTCCCCGGTTCATCGCAGATTACAGTCCTCCGGTCGAAAAATTCCAATTCTGCACTCGACGATCCCACGGAAGTTTTCTTTAATCCTCCTGCGTGTCCGTCCGTATTCCCAAGTCCAGCCTGATGTCCCTCGTCCTTTGTCTGGGGATTGTCTCCGTCGTTTCCCCGCTCTGGGCATCCCTGAATTTGACCGCGGACCAGTGTGAAACCCAGTTGGGCCCCCCCCAGCAGGAGTTTCTCGAGGGAAACAAGGTTTTCCGTTCCTATGCCCTGAAGGATTCTGTCACCACCCAGGAAACCTACTTCAACGGTGTCTGCGCCCAGGCCGACACCTTTTCAATGGGAAGCTCACCCCTGACCGCGGATCAGATTGCCGGATTCCTCAAAATGAATTCCGAGGGCTCCCGGTGGAATCCTTCAAGGGTCGGTCCCCAGCAAAGAGTCTGGGTGCGTGAGGATCGCAAGGCGGTGGCCCGGTGGGATGGGAAGGTGTTGTCGGTGATGACCCTCTCCCGCTTCGATTCCCTGTATCCGGTGGCGGGTGCCCCGGCGCCCGGCCCCGCAAAGGCCGTTGCAGAGAAAAAGGGCATGGAAATTCCAAAACCCTTCATCACGGCAGATTCGGGCGAGGTGCCGCTCCCGGCCATGCGGGTGGTGGCCTGGGTGGTCATGGGGGTGGGGATGCTCATCTTTCTGATCGGGCACCTGGCGGTTTTTATCCGCAGTTTTCAGGAAAGCATTCTCTGGTTTGTGTTCATGTTCATTCTGCAAATTGCGGTGACGGTCCTGGTCCTGACCAATGAAAACTACATTTACCTGCTGTTTATTCCGCTGAGCGCGGCCCCCTTCATTTTCCTCAATTGGGAAAAGGTGGCGGGAAGCCGGTGGTTGTTTTTTGTGGGACTGCTGGTGATCGGGGGGGGGTATTATCTCTACGCCTCCTCTCCGGACGCGCCGCCGGTTCCGCTCCCCAAAAAGGTCATCCCTAACGGATTCCAGATGCCGCAGGTGTCCATTCCCACCAATCTCTCCACCCATATTCCCTCCTCCCTTCCCGGCTCCTCCTACCTCAAGGGAGGTAAAAAAACCGATGCCCGGGGCCCAGGGGATGACCCCCTGCTTGAACGTCTGAAGGCCACACTTCAACCGGCAGGCCAGCCCGCCCCGGAACCCCAAAAAGCCCCCACCTCCTCCCAGGAACCCCGCGAAGGCGGATGGTGATTGGCCCCCGGATACGGTCCATTCATGCCCGGGCCAGCACATAGGTCTGGTACGTCAGGCCGTTCTACTTTTTCATTTTCACAAACAGGGATTTTTTTGGGAAGCTTTACACTGCAGAGTCCGTGGATTGTATTTCCAGAAAGCAGTAATGAGTGCGGCCGGAGCGGGACACGTATGCTCGCCCATCCGCACCCCAATAGAATTCCCTCATGCCGGCACTGATTCGCAACTGGTATTAGTCCAGCAGGCCCGCCACCTCGGTCTTGGGGTCGGATTCAACGGTGAAACCAAATTTGATTTTGATGGTCTCCTTGGGAACCATCTTGATTTGCCAGGTGATGCGACCAGTGTGAGGGTCGAATTCCTTCTCCTTGAGGGAGGGACTGATGAGTTTGACTTTTACTTTGTCCGACAGCGACACGGGGATTTGGTCATAGACGGTGACCGACTGCGCGGTTTTTTTGAAATTGGTCACAGTAATCTCATAGTGGCGTGTCCGGAGTCTGCTTTTTTCAAGGAATCCCTTTTCCTCGTCGCTCTTTTGGGTCTCCATGCGGGAGATTTTGAAACTGTCATCACTTCCCAGAAAGAGGGGAAAACCGGCCTCGGGCGAAACAAGATTGATCCGGGTGCGTCCGATGAAATCGTTGTCGAGGAAGATGCTCACGTCCCCGGGAAGCAGGGCCGCCTCCAGGGTGTTTTTGACCTCGGCCCGCAGGAAAGCCCGTGATTCGAGTTTGGGAGTGACCAGATATTCGATTTTGTTTTTCAAGTCCAGGATCGCCACCGTGGTCCGGTGCGGATGGTTGTCGCTGGGAATGCTGGCGGGAGTTGGCACCTTGAAGGTCGCGGAAACACCGCTTGAAAAAACCTCCGCTGTCTGATCGTAAAATGCGCTTTCCTGAGAGGGGGCTGCAGAGGCGGGTTCAGGCAATCCCTCCCGTCCCGAATGGCGGATCGACCGGTTGATGGCCCTCCGGTTTTTTTCGTCTCCCGGCACATTTTTTTGCGGGATTTTTGATGAGCCAGGACTGGAGGGGTCCTCCACATCGACAACCCATTCGGCCAGTTCCGGCATCCCGGCCCCAAGCCCCGGACGTGCCGTTGAAAGGGTCAACCCCACATTTTTCCAGTCCTCTCCGGTGGCGTTGCGGACCACGGCGTAGGAAACAAACTGGATTTTGTCCTGTGCCACGGTCACCCGGGCATCGTATTGCGGGGTCCAGGAGGCCCCGTTGATCGTGTACACGACCTTCAACCGCGCGTCCGTATTGTCGGTGCTCGACAGGGTGACCAGGACCGATCGCGTGTGCGGGGCGGCGGGTTTGCGCAAAAAGGCCAGTTTCTGGGAAAGTTTGGAGTTTTTTTCCTGGAGGTCGCGTTCCTGAAAGTCCAGCATGCGCCGACGCTCGGTGATTTTGAGAAATTCCCCCGCATAAAAATCCAGCAGCCCCTTGAGGTCCGCTGGTTTGAGTTCGTTGACCCGGGCGTCCTTTTCGGCCTTGGCCTGGAATTTGCCCCGCATCTCATTGAGGGCATTCTGTTTTTCCTGGAGTGCGGCCCTCTCGTCATGGATGGCCCTCACTAGGTCCGCATTTTTCCGGATTTCCTCCTCCGTTTTTTTCGCCTCGTCGGTGACCGGCTCCTGTCCATGCTTTGTACGGAGTTCAAATCCCTCCACCCGCACGTCCCCACGGGTCTCACCCGAAACGCGCACACTGTTTTCATCGAGGTTCATGGGCAGTCCCGTCACATCCACCAGATTGCTGCCCGGGACCAGCCGGAGGCGGGCTTCCCGGGTGACCACGGCGCGGTCCGGATAAACCGTAACCTCCGCGATGTCAGCGGAGGGGGTGAGGGTTTCGGCGCCGTGCAGACGGTAAAACATCAGGGCAGCCAGCGCACCGGCGGTGATCAGCGAGGGAATTGTTTTCATGCCTCATGGGTAACCCAAAGAAGGGAACAGGTTGTCAGAGCAGTGTCAGCAGATTGTAAAAAATGTGTCATGCAAAACCGGGGACATGAAAAGCTTTCATGACACCACAAAAAACCGGTCCTCCGAAAAAATGAGGGTGTAAATGTGATTATTTGGGATTAGATTTTACTTGCTCATGAAAGATGTCATTCAAAGGGCTTTCTTCTGTGCCCTGCTCCTGCTCTTTTTCATCCCGGAACTGCTGGGAGGCATCTTCAGCATACAAGACAGACCCCAACAGGGTCCTTCGCTCACTGATCAGGAATTAGCCCGACTGACCCTTGAGGTTCAATCAGAGTCCGCCGAAACAAAACGGAGGGCCGTGGAAACATTGTTGACTTATTTTTATGGAAGCCCGGTCAGAGGCTTGGTTCCGGGAACATCGATTCAAATTCACTACACCCACAAACCCACAGCAATGGCGTATTCAGTACTCAATCAGGTGACAGATACCTCGCTGATTATCGAGTTGTCACAATCAAAACCCCACAAAATCTGGGCTCTGGGACAATTGAGGGGTCTGATTTGGATGAGTTGCAAACACAGGGGTGAACCCGCCCCCCAATGGTCTGAGTCTCCCGATGCGCCCATTCAAAAGAAGCATCATGCCTCCATCCATAAAATTGTACGGAAGCATGTCAATGATCCTTCAGAAATCATCAGGTCTCTGGCCTTTCAATGTCTGTTGCTTTTGCCGGGGCAAAAAACGGACCTGGCGTCCTTTCTCAAGGACCCTTCCTGGATGGTTCGTTCCAACGTTTGGTCAAGGGCCAAGGCAGAAAACCACACCGCCGGAATGGATTCCTGCTTAATCCGGGACTTGGATACGACGAATGAAAGTCTCTACGATTCCGCGTGTGTTTATCTTTCTCAAGTAAGATACCGGATCCAATATCTGGAGAAATCCCAGCCAAGGCACCCTTCGTTGAAAAAATTAAAACAACTCATGATTCAGGCCAAACCCATCATGGTCCGATGGGGTCATTATCCCAATCCCTTTATCGCCAACAATACACTTCGAGTCCTGAGCTATTATCCGGATTCAGAGGTTCAAATTCTGAATATATTCCTCACGGCCAAAGACAGCCATATTCGCTTTTGTGCACTCGAACAATTGGAAAACATCGGCACCCAGACCACGCTGACAGCACTGGAAAAATCACTACTGTCCGGTTAAAAACCCCGGTAAATACTGTTGATTTTGCATATCGAGGTCACTGATTTGTATCGGGGGTTGATGAAACACCTGTAAAATGGGCTTTTTCTCGAAAAGTGTGAGGCTTAAAATCTGTAAAATTG